>NZ_JBHTZD010000004.1:286321-294793 GCF_042790455.1 Streptomyces sp. NPDC056734 | reverse complement strand
GGGGGGCGCCCCCGGCCCGGGGGGGGGGCCCCCCCCGCCCCCCGTGCTGGGCGGCCCCCCGGGGCCCCCCCCCCCCCCCGGGGGGGCCCCCCCCCCGCGGCCTTCCACCCGGCGGAGCCGGGGCCGACTCCCGGGGCGCCCGCCCCGGACGGTCCGCCCTCGACCGTTCCGTCAGCAGTTCCTGAGCACCGATCAAGCAAGTTCGGAAGGATTCCCATGGCTGAGAACCCCGATGCGATCGTCACCGACCCCAAGGCGGAGGGCGCGGGCGGCTGCCCCGTCGCCCACGGGCGTGCCGCGCACCCCACCCAGGGCGGTGGCAACCGTCAGTGGTGGCCGGAGCGGCTCAATCTGAAGATCCTTGCCAAGAACCCGCCCGTGGCGAACCCGCTGGGCGAGGAGTTCGACTACGCGGAGGCGTTCCGGTCCCTGGACCTGGCGGCCGTGAAGCAGGACATCGCCGAGGTGCTGACGACGTCGCAGGACTGGTGGCCGGCCGACTTCGGCAACTACGGGCCGCTGATGATCCGGATGGCCTGGCACAGCGCCGGTACGTACCGGATCAGTGACGGCCGCGGTGGCGCGGGCGCCGGTCAGCAGCGGTTCGCCCCGCTGAACAGCTGGCCGGACAACGCCAGCCTGGACAAGGCCCGCCGTCTGCTGTGGCCGGTGAAGAAGAAGTACGGCCAGTCCCTGTCCTGGGCCGACCTGATGGTCCTGACCGGCAATGTGGCCCTGGAGACCATGGGCTTCGAGACCTTCGGCTTCGGCGGTGGCCGCGCGGACGTCTGGGAGGCCGAGGAGGACGTCTACTGGGGCCCCGAGACCACCTGGCTCGACGACCAGCGCTACACGGGCGACCGAGAGCTGGAGAACCCGCTCGGCGCGGTCCAGATGGGCCTGATCTACGTCAACCCGGAGGGCCCCAACGGCAACCCGGACCCGATCGCCGCCGCCCGTGACATCCGCGAGACGTTCCGCCGGATGGCGATGAACGACGAGGAGACCGTCGCCCTCATCGCCGGTGGCCACACCTTCGGCAAGACCCACGGCGCGGGCCCGGCGGACGCCGTCGGCGCCGACCCCGAGGCCGCCCCGATCGAGCAGCAGGGCCTGGGCTGGAAGAGCACCTACGGCACGGGCGTCGGCAAGGACGCGATCACCTCGGGCCTGGAGGTCACCTGGACCACCACGCCGACCCGGTGGAGCAACGGGTTCTTCAAGAACCTGTTCGAGTACGACTACGAGCTGACGCAGAGCCCGGCGGGCGCCAACCAGTGGGTCGCCAAGGACGCCCCGGAGATCGTCCCGGACGCGTTCGACGCGGACAAGAAGCACCGCCCGACGATGCTCACCACGGACCTCTCGCTCAAGTTCGACCCGATCTACGAGCCGATCTCCCGCCGGTTCTACGAGAACCCGGCCGAGTTCGCCGACGCCTTCGCGCGTGCCTGGTACAAGCTGACCCACCGTGACCTGGGCCCGAAGTCGCTGTACCTCGGCCCGGAGGTCCCGGCCGAGACGCTGCTGTGGCAGGACCCGCTGCCCGCCGCCGAGGGCGCGACCCTCGACGCCGCCGAGGTGACGGCGCTCAAGGCCAAGATCCTCGACTCGGGTCTCAGCGTCTCGCAGCTGGTCGGCGCCGCCTGGGCGTCCGCGGCCACCTTCCGCGGCAGCGACAAGCGCGGTGGCGCCAACGGTGCCCGGATCCGTCTGGAGCCGCAGCGCGGCTGGGAGGTCAACAACCCGGACGACCTGGCCCAGGTGCTGCGCGCCCTGGAGAGCGTCCAGGCCGAGTTCAACTCCGGCGCCAAGAAGGTCTCGCTGGCCGACCTGATCGTCCTCGGCGGCTCCGCGGCCGTGGAGAAGGCGGCCAAGGACGGCGGCGTCGAGATCGAGGTGCCGTTCTCGCCGGGCCGGGTCGACGCGGCCGAGGAGCACACGGACGCCGAGTCGTTCGCCGCGCTGGAGCCCGCGTACGACGGCTTCCGCAACTACCTCGGCAAGGGCAACCGGCTGCCGGCCGAGTACCTGCTGCTGGACCGCGCCAACCTGCTCACGCTGAGCGCGCCGGAGACGACCGTGCTGGTCGGCGGCCTGCGCGTGCTGGGCGCCAACCAGGGCGGCGCCCAGCACGGTGTGCTCACCGAGACGCCGGGCACGCTGACGAACGACTTCTTCGTCAATCTGCTCGACCTGAACACCAGCTGGTCGTCCACGTCCGAGGACCAGAGCACGTTCGAGGCGCGTGACGCCTCCGGCGCGGTCAAGTGGACCGGCACCCGTGCCGACCTGGTCTTCGGCTCCAACTCCGAGCTGCGCGCCCTCGCGGAGGTCTACGCGAGCGACGACGCGAAGGAGAAGTTCGTGACGGACTTCGTCGCGGCGTGGGCCAAGGTCATGGACCTGGACCGGTTCGACCTGCGCTGATCTTCGACCTGCGCTGATCATTGCATCGCCCTGTCCGGGCCGGCTCCGCGAGGGGCCGGCCCGGACGCCTTTTTCCTGGTGGGACCGGACGCCTTTCGTCCCGGTGGGAACGGAGGGCGGGGCTCGGGAGTTCTCAGAGCGGAGACCGGCACGGGAGGGCATCAGACATGATCATTTTTGGTACCAAGGGGTATCTGTACCAGCTCGCGGTCCTCACGCTGGTCTGCGGATGCTGCGGCAACCCGGCGGCACACACCCTGCGCAAGCACGTCACGAAGTTCTCCCTCTTCTTCATCCCGCTGTTCCCGGTGTCGACCAAGTACACGACCCAGTGCACGTTCTGCGCCGCCGAGGAGCGGGTGACCAAGGAGGTCGCGGATCGCCTGCTGGCGCAGTCGGCGGCCGGCCAGGGCCCCCACATATCGGCTCAGCCGCAGCAGCAGCACCGCCCCTGACCTGCGGGCGGGGGTCCACCGGTCCGAGGCGGGCGGCCCCGGCTGCATCGAAGGATGCAGTGCCCTTTCCTCCATGCGCAGGAAGAACGCGGCCTGGTCGCCGGGGACGCTGGTGTCATGTCCGAGAGCATGCGCGCGTCCCTGGCCGCACCGCCCGTCAGCGGGCCTCCCAGGGGCCGAATACCTCTCCTCGACGTCCTCAGAGGCGTGGCGGTCCTCGGCACGCTGATGACCAACGTCTGGATCTTCGCCACGCCGGGCTCGGAGTGGGCGTTCCTCCAGGGGGTGCCGATGGCGGACCCGTTCGAGGAGCCCGCCGAGGCGCTGTTCCGGTTCCTCGCGGACGGCAAGTTCCTGGCGATGCTGACGGTCCTGTTCGGGGTCGGGCTGGCGATCCAGTACGACAGCGCGAAACGCCGGGGCACCGCGTGGCCGCGCGGCTACCGGCCCCGGGCGCTGTTCCTCCTCTTCGAGGGCACCGTGCACTTCGTCCTGGTCTTCGGCTTCGACGTGCTGATGGGCTACGCGCTCACCGCGCTGCTGGCGGCCCGGCTGCTGGTGCGGTCCGAGCGCAGGCGCCGGGTGATCATGTGGACGTCGGTGGGCGTGCATGTGGCCCTCATGACGCTGATCACCCTCGCGCTGCTGGCCGACCCGTCCGACGGCCCGCGAGGCGTGTCCGCCGGGACCGTAGATGTCTACGCCCACGGAAGCTGGCTCGACCAGATCGCCTTCCGGCTGGACAACGCGCTCGCACTGCGCATGGAGCCGGTCATCTCCTTCGGTCTGCTGCTCTTCCTGTTCCTGCTGGGCGTACGGCTCTACCGGGCGGGCGCCTTCGCGGCCAGCGACCACGGACGTCTGCTGCGCTCGCGGCTGGCCCTGTGGGGTCTGGGCCTCGGCCTCCCCCTTAACGCAGCCGTGTACCTGGGCGGCGGGGACCTCTTCTTCCTCGGCCGCTATGTGGCCGCGCCCCTCGTCGCCCTCGGCTACCTGGGCCTGATCGGCGTCCTGGTCGACCGCGCCTGGCTGCCGGGCGCCGCCACCCGCGGCCTCAGCGCGGTCGGCCGTACGGCACTGACCTGCTACGTCCTCCAGAACGTACTGGCGATGCTGGCCTGCTACGGCATCGGGCTCGGCCTGGCCGAGACCTTCGCGGACAGCGGGCCGTGGTGGGTGATCGGCCTGTGGGCGGTGATCTGCGGTCTGCTCATCGCCTTCGCCCTGCTGTGGCTGCGCCGGTTCTCGCAGGGGCCGCTGGAGTCGGTGCAGGGGTGGGTGCTGCGGCGCTGAGCGGAGCCGGGGTTCACCTAGGTCACGGGCTCGGTGAGGCCGCCCAGGAACTCGCGGTACTCCACGATCCGGCCCCGTGCGTCGACGCGGTGCAGGACCGTGGTGAGCAGGCCCTTGTAGGGCTTGCCGCGCAGGATTCCCTCGCCTTGGTCGCAGGACACGACCCAGGGGCCGTCGTGGAGGCGGAGATTCTCGCCGGTCGTGGTGAGGCGGCTCGTCTCGAACATCGCGCGCCAGCGGTCGCGGTCCATGGCTGCTCTCCGTTGCTCGCGTGGGGTGGATCCCCGTGCGTACCGATGAGGCTAGTCAGGGGTGGGGGTGGGGAGAGCCGTGAGGGGGGTGGTGTCGGCACCAGGCATGGGCGTCATCAGGGTGCTGTGTCCGTGGGGCGGGACGCGGTGCGCAGGGCGTCGGCGACGCGGGACACGGCGTCGGCCGGTGGGGTGGGCAGCCGGGCGAGAAGAAGCCGGCGCTGTTCCCGGGCGCCGCCGCGGACGGGACGGACGGCGACGCCGTCGGGGGCGGCCGGGGCGAGGGAGGCGGGGACGGTCGTCAGTCCGCGGCCGACGGCGACCAGGTGCAGCTTGGCCGGCCGGTCGCGGGCGGTGTGGGCGATGACGGGCCGTTCGTCGAGTCCGGGCCAGACCCCCATCAGCCGGTCCTCGCCGGAAGCGGGCGCGGCGATCCAGCGCTGTCCGCGCAGGTCGGCGATGTCGACGTAGGCACCGCGGGCCAGCGGATGGGACACGGGCAGCGCGAGGCACAGGCCGCGCTCGGTGAGCGTCTCGGTCACCAGTGAGGGGGACTCGGCGTCCAGCGGGCGATACGGCGGGGTGGAGCTCAGCAGGGCGAGGTCGATGCTGCCGGAGCGCAGGGCGCGGACGAGTGCGGGGGTGCTGCCCTCGCGGGAGGTGACGGTGATCGCCGGGTGGGAGGCGCGCAGGGCGGTGAGGGCGCGGGGCAGGATCACGGCCCCGGAGTTGGGCGGCCGGCCCACCCGTACGGTGCCGCCCTGGTCGGGCAGGCCGGACAGTTCCCGGGCGGTGCGGTCGATCTCGTCGAGGACGGTGGTGGCGCGGCGCAGCACCAGGTGCCCGGCGGGGGTCAGGCGTACGCCCTCGCGGCGCCGGTCGAGCAGGGTCGTACCGGCGGCGCGCTCCAAAGAGGCCATCTGGCGGGAGACCGCGGACTGGGTGTAGCCGAGGGAGACCGCGGCGGCGGTGAAGGTGCCCTGCTCGGCGACCGCCCGGGAGCTGGAGTCGATGGTGCGTGCCCCCTCGCTCCCGGCAAGCGGGCCGACCTGCTGGTCCTGGACGCCGACCCACTGGACGACATCGTCCACACCCGGGCGATCTCGGCGGTCTGCTTCGCGGGCCGGCCACTGGACCGGGAGCGGCTGCGTGAACGCTGGGCGGACGGGACGTAGAGCGGACGGGGTGTGCAGCGGACGTACATGCAGAAGGCTGACGTCCAGACCGTCGTGGCCGTGGAGACCGGGAAGTCAGCGATCCACCCGGTCCGATGCGACCGGATCGGCTTCGGGCGCCCTTGTGACGACCGGGTCCTGGGTGTCGAAGGCGACGAATCGCAACTCCGAGGTGTAGCGGCGGCCTTCGTCGTCGGTCAGCCAGGTCTGCTCCGGGGTCGGGAGCATCTCCGTGAACGTGGCGGTGCCGTGCGGGTCCTTGCGGGCCAGACGGCGCAGGGCCTTGGCGAGGATCGTGACGTAGACCGGGCTGTCGAAGTCGACGTAGAAGGGGCGGGACTCGGTCGGGGAGACGACGAAGACATAGCGGGGCAGGCCCAGTCGGGTGCGCCACCGGCGGGCCTCCACGAAGCGCCGGGCCTCGTCCTTCTCCGCCGCGAAGGCCGCCTCCGTGGCGGGCAGCCGCCAGGTCTCGCGGGCGACGACCAGGCGGTCGAGGGTGATGCGCGGGGTGTGCGCGGCGGGTGGGAGGAGTTGGAAGAGGTCCATCGACAGCGTGGTCAGGACGTGCGAGAAGACGTCGGCCACCGGGAAGAGGGAGCCGTCCGGGAGGCGGACGACGAGGTTGCCGTCACGTTCCTCGACGACGGCGTCGGCGCTGCGCACGGCCCGGGGACGGGCGGGGTCCGCGGTGAAGTCGGTGAGGGCGACCTGGTAGTCCTGCGCCCGTACGAGCGTGTGGCGGACCCGGGCGGAGAGGCGGGACCGGTGTTCCTTGGGGATCAGGGGCATCAGGCGCGGGGCGGGATGATCTCGGTCGGTGAGAGCGAACAGTTCGTCGAGGTCCGGGTGCTGGTGGGTGAAGAGTGACGCGCCCAACGTGTTGGCGGCGAGGTGGAGTTCGCCCAGGACGAGGGTCAGCTCGCCGCGGGCCGCCGCCTCGGGTCCGTCGGCGGCGACCATGATGTCCGGGCTGAGGTAGCGCGCGGCGGTCCAGCCGCCACCGCCCGCGAACTCCCGGCCTACGGCCGCCTCGATGTCGGCGGTGCGCACGTTCACCCGGCGGGCTCCCTCGGGGACGTCGAGGACACGCCGCCAGCGTGCGGCGAACTCGCGCTGGAGGTCGGCCGTGGCGGTGCGGGCGGTGCCGTGCAGCACCGGCAGGCACGCGAACCAGAAGGAGGCGAGGTCGACCGGGCCGTCGGCGGCGAGCCGGTCGTGGACCGGGCGGGTCCCGGCCGCGACGGCGTCGGCCAGTTGTGAGGTGAGCCAGCCCGCGCTGTCCATCAGGACGCGCAGCGGGGACAGCGCTTCGAGGACGGCGGGACCTAGGCGGGCGGTGGCGGAGCGCCGGGTGTCGCTGTAGACGAGGGCGCGGCAGGGCGCCGTGGAGGCGGACTTCTCCCGGACGGCGGCCGTGTCGGTGAGGTTCGTGAAGTCGTGCTCCAGTTCCTGCATCGCGGCGACGAGTTCGTCCCCGTCGGTCGCGGCGGCGACCTTCGCCCGGCCGGCCTCCAGGAGGTCCAGGGCCGCCAGCGCGCGCTGCCGGGGGCCGGGGTCGCCGACGCTCTCCAGCCAGGCGCGCAGGGCGCGCTCGGGGTGGGTGCCCGCGGGAACCTCCAGTCGCCAGGACGCCCAGCGGCGGGCCGTCAGGTCGGCCAGGGTCGCGGGGACATCGGTGCCGGGCAGGTCGGCGGCGATGTCGCGGGCGGGCCGGACGCCGTCACAGCGGGTGAGGACGGCCGCCGCGGCGGCGGAGACGGTCGTCGGGGGCCTGCCGGGCACCCGCACCTCGTCACCGTCCACCACGACGAACGGCACCCGTCTGGGCGCGATCCATCCGCGCAGTTCCGGATCGGCGTCCAGGATCTTCGCGAACGCGTCGATGCCCCAACTGGCCCAGTAGACGGTGGAGTCGGCGATCAGGCCGGTTCCGGTGTCGACGGCGACACCGGGTACGGAGCTGTCCCAGCGGCCCCAGCCGACGGGGCCGAAGAAGCCGATGGTGTCGTTCTTCACGCAGAACCGCTGCCAGTAGTGGGCGACGAGTTCCTCACGCTGGCGGGGCATGCTGCTGCGGGGATCCACGCCCGGCGTCCAGCGCAGGAACGGGGCGATGCCGGAGGTGAGCACGGGCCGGTTCTGCCAGGCGAGGGCCTGCCGGAACGCGGGGGTGCGGGCGATGTCCTGGAGGTGGCGGGCGGTTTCCACGGCCGCGGCGGACAGTTCCGCGCCGAAGCCGTCCCAGTCGGGGCCGGACAGCGGGGTATCGGGGCCGAACTTGTCGGCGGCCTCGGCCAGTCCGGGCGGGGCCAGGCGCAGCACGCCGTCGGCGGGAAAGCCCGGCCCGCGCAGCGCGAACTGCTCCCACAGCCGCCAGCGGCCGAGGGACGGAACGGGGTCTTCGGTCATGACGGCACTCCTTGACACGCGGGACGGCGGGAAGTGGTGTGCGAGGGGGTGGGACGGGCCAATGGGTACACCGGCCCTCTGCGCACGGGTGTGCGAGGGCCAGGGTCCCGAAGATCTCTCGGCCACACGGACCTGCCCACGGCGCCGGATCAGGCCCGGCCGTAGTCGGTGTCGACGACCTCGGCGAGTTCGCGCGGGGTCGGGTAGGCGAAGACCAGGGAGACCGGGACGTCGTCGGCGCCGAGGAATTCCTGGAGACGGCCGGTGATCTGGAAGGCGGTCAGGGAGTCGCCGCCCGCCTCGTAGAAGTCGGTGTCCTCCGTGAGGTCGGCGCAGCCCAGGACGTCGCGGAAGACGTCTACGAGCAGGTCGAGGGTGCTGGTGACGGTGGCGGTGGCGGTGTTGTCGGTCATGGCGTGTGCTCCTTGGCAGTGGCAGTGGCAGTGGCAGTGGCAG
>NZ_JBHTZD010000004.1:50644-286222 GCF_042790455.1 Streptomyces sp. NPDC056734 | reverse complement strand
GGCGCGGTGGCAGTGGCAGGCGCGGTGGCAGTGGCAGGCGCGGTGGCAGTGGCAGGCGCGGTGGCAGTGGCAGTGGTCGTGGTCGTGCCGGTGGCTGCGGCAGTGGTCGTGGCGGATGTCGGTGCGGTGGCCGGGCGGTGCTGGGTGTGCAGCCGGGCCGTGGTGTTGCCGCCCGAGACGACGGCCACCGCGTGTTCGCGGCGTCCGGCGCGCAGGGCTCCGGCCAGGGCGACGGCACCACTGGGTTCGGCGTCGACGCCGTGGCGGTGCAGCAGGTCGGCCGCGGCGAGGATCTCGGCCTCGCCGACGGCGATCAGGTCGTCGACCCGGTCACGGATGATCGGATAGGTGAGGTGTCCGGGGCGCTGGCCGCGCAGACCGTCCGCGACGCTGCTGCTCGGCGGCAGTCGGACGGGGTGCCCGGCGGCCAGCGAACGGGCGTAGCGCGGGGTGAGGGCGGGTTCGACGCCGACCACCCGCACCGGGTGGCTCGCGGCGGCGAGGCAGACACCCGCCAGGAGGCCGCCGCCGCCGACCGGGACGTAGACCGTCTGTGTGTGGGGGGCGTCGGTGAGGAGTTCGGTACCGACCGTGCCCTGGCCCGCGACCACCAGGCAGTGGTCGGAGGAGGGCACGAAGGCGGCGCCGGTCGACTCGGCGAGTGCCTCGGCGCGTTCCTCGCGCTCGGCCACTCCCCCGCCGACCCGTACGGTCTCGGCGCCCAGGGCGCGGATGGCGGCCACCTTGGCGGGGGCGGCGCCCGCCGCGACGACGACGGTCAGCCGCAGGCCGAGGGTGCGGGCGATCCTGGCCAGAGCGATGCCGTGGTTCCCGGACGAGCCGGTGACGAGGCGGTCGGCGTGCAGACCGAGGACGGCGTTGGCGGCCCCCCGGGTCTTGAACGAGCCGCCGAGCTGGCGGTGTTCGGCCTTGAGCAGCAGGTGCGGGCCGCGGTCGGTGCTCGCCGGGCCGAGCAGCAGGGGGGTGCGGACGATGTACGGGGCGATGCGGGCGGCGGCGGTGGCGACATCGGCGGGACCGGGGAGGCCGGGGGCGGGGGGCGGGGCCGGGCGGTGACCGGTGGTCGTGGTGCTCATACGGTGCTCCCGGCGATCAGACCCCGGCGGTTGGCCTTGCCGCCGCGGGTGGTGGGCAGGGTCGTGTGGCGGTGGAAGTGGCGTGGCATGAGGTGGGGCGGCAGGGTGCGGGCCAGGTGGGCGCGGAGGGCCGCGTCGGCGGTGGTGTGGTCGCCGGTGATGTGCGCGGCGAGGTAGACGCGGCCCCGGCCGTCGGTGTCGGGGGTGATGACGGCGCCGGTCACCGCGGGATGGGTGAGCAGGGCGCCCTCGATCTCGGTGGGGTCCACGCGGTAGCCGCGGATCTTGACCTGCCGGTCGCCACGGCCCTCGTAGCGCAGTCCCTGCGGGGTCCACCGGCCGAGGTCGCCGGTGCGGTAGAGACGTGCGCCCGGGGGGCCGTAGGGGTCGGGGACGAAGCACGCGGCCGTGCGGGCCGGGAGTCCGCCGTAGCCGCGGGCGACGCCCGACCCGCCGATGTACACCTCGCCCACGGTGCCGTCGGGGACGGGCGCGAGGCCGGGGCCCAGGACGCGGACCGTGGTGCCGGGGCGGGGCAGGCCGACGATGTCGGCGGCCGGGTCGGGGGCGGCGGGCACGATGTCGGCAGCTGGGTCGGGGGCGGTGGGCACGTGGTGGCGGGTGGTGGTCATGGTGCACTCGGTCGGGCCGTACTGGTTGACGAGGTGGCCCGGGACGAGACGGCGGCCGCCGGCGATGAGGAAGGGCCGCAGGGACTCGCCGCTGGAGGCGACGAGGGTGACCCCGGCGAGCGGTTCGGGGACGTCGGGCTGTCTCGCGAGGTGGGTCAGGAAGGAGGGGGTGACACTGAGCAGGGCGTTGACGCGGTGCTCGCGCACGGTGCGGACGAACTCGGTGGGGCGCAGCAGCCTGGACCGCTCCACGAGGACGAGCCGGGCGCCGGCCAGCAAGGGGGCGAAGGTGTCGCGGATCGAGGCGTCGTAGCCGAGCGGCGCGGTTTGCAGGACCACGGTGTCCGGGCCGAGGCCGAGGGCGCGGGCGGTGTCCCGCAGGTAGCCGTCGAGGGCGTGGTGCTCGACCAGGACGGGGCTCGGGTCGCCGGTGCTGCCGGAGGTGTGGCTCACATAGGCGAGGGCACGGGGCTCGACGGGCGGGAAGGGTGGGTCCTCGGCGGGCGCGGGCCGGGCCGGGCGGTCGAGGTGGAGGACGGGGACGCCGAGGTCGAGGGCCGGCGCGTGGGCGGAGGTGGTCAGCAGGAGGCGGGCGCCCGCGCTGCGGACGAAGGACTCCAGCCGGTCGCGGGGCTGTCCCACGTCCAGGGTGAGGAAGGCCCCGCCGCAGCGCAGCACGGCGGCCATGGCGGCGACCGCGTCGCGCCCGTGCTCCACGGCGACGGCGCACACGGTCTCCGGCCGGACGCCGTGGGAGCGCAGCAGGCGGGCCAGTTCGGTGATCCGGTCGCCGAGCTGACGGTAGGTGACCGCTGCGCCGGGGGTGTCGAGGGCGATCCGGTCCGGGTGCCGGGCGGCGTGGACGGCGAGGTCGTCGGCGAGTGTGCGCATCACAGTCCTTCCTGGCCGGTGACGGTCCGGTCGACGGCGACGAAGCGGAGCTCGGAGGTGTAGCGCTGCCCGTCGGCGTCGGTGAGCCAGGCCTGTTCGGGGGTGGGCAGCATCTCGCTGACCTTCAGGCGGGCGCCGGGGTCCTTGGCGGCGAGCCTGCGGGCGGCCTTGGCGAGGATGGTGGTGTAGACGGGGCTGTCGAAATCGACGTAGAACGGGCGGGGTTCGGTCGGGGAGACGATGAAGACGAAGCGCGGCAGGTCGTGGCGGCGCTGCCAGTGGCGGGCCCGGACGAAGCGGGCGGCCTCCGTCTTCTCGTCGGCGAAGTCGGCCTCCGTCACCGGGAGTTGCCAGGTCTCGCGGGCCAGGATCATGCGGTCGACGGTGATGCGCGGGGTGTGGTCGCCCTCGGGGCGCAGGGTGAAGCGGTCCATGACGCGCTGGGTGAGGGTGTTGGCGTAGGCGTCCAGGAGGTCGTAGCGGGTGCCGTCGGGCAGGACGGCGGTCAGCCGGCCGCCGGTGTCCTGCACCTGGACGTCGGCGCTCAGCACGGTGCGCGGGCGGTGCGGGTCCCCGGTCTGGTCGACAAGGGAGACGTAGTGGTCCTGGTCGCGGTCGAGCGAGGGGCGGCTGCGGGTGGACCATTTCAGCGGCAGCTCCTTCGCGAGCATGGGCAGCAGACGGGGGGCGGGGAAGTCGCGGGTGGTCTCGGCGAGCAGTTCGCCCCGGTCGGGGTGCTGGTGCACGAAGAGGGAGGCACCCATGGTGTTCAGGGCGCAGTGCATCTCCCCCAGGACCAGTTCGACGTCGCCGCGCGCCAGGGCCGCGTCGTCGGCGGCGACGACCAGGACGTCGGGGCTGATGTAGCGGGCCTGGGACCAGCCGTCGCCGGGTTCGTCGAACTCCTCGCGGACGCGGTCGGCGAGGTCGGCGGTGGTCCGCCGGACGCTGCGCGCACCGTCCGGGATGTCGAGGAGGCGGGCCCACTTGGCGCGGAGTTCGGCCTGGACGGCGTCGATGAGGTCGCCGGCCTCGGGGTGCGGGGAGGGCAGGGTGTGCAGCCACAGCGTGGCGAGGTCGACGGGGGTGCCGTCCGCGGCGAGCCGGTCGTACACGGTGCGCAGGCGGGCGCGGATGCCGTCGGCGAAGCGGTTGGTCATCCAGCGGGCGGCGGTCAGGCACAGTTCGAGGGGTTCCAGTCGGGCCAGCAGGCCCGGTCCGGCGGTGGCGGTGGCGGCGCGGCGGGTGTCGGAGTAGACGAGGCCGCGGCAGGGCGCGGTCCGGTCGCCCTTGGCGCGCTGGGCCTCCGTGTCGGTGAGGGCGGCGAAGTCGGCTTCGAGGGCACCGACGGCGGCGGTCAGCGCGGTGGCGTCGTCGCCGGCGGCGCGCACCGCGTCGCGGCGGCCCTCCAGGACGGCCAGCTTGGCGAGCGCGCGGTCGCGGGCCGCCGCCTCGGGAACCCGTTCCAGTATGGCGCGCAGGGCGCGGTCGGGGTGGGTGGCCGCGGGCACCTTCAGCAGCCACTGCACCCAGCGCCGTCGCGTCAACTCCTGGACGGACGCGGTCACTTCGTCCTCCGGCAGGGCCAGCCGGGCGGCGATCGCGGCCACCGCGCGGGTCCCGTCGCACAGTTCCAGTACGGCCGCTTCGCGCTCCCCCACCGGCTGCGCGGGCCGGCCGGGCACCCGTACCGTCCCGTCGAGGGCACGGACGATGGAGACGCGGCGCGGCGGGATCCAGCGCATCAGCTCGGTGTCCTCGGCGAGTGCCTTCGCCAGGGCGTCGATCGCCCAGCCGGAGAAGTAGACCTCGCCCGCGGCCAGGAAGCCGGTTCCGGTGTCGACGGCGACGCCGGGGACGGAGGTGTCCCAGCGGCCCCAGCCGACGGGGCCGAAGAAGCCGATGGTGTCGTTCTTCACGCAGAACCGCTGCCAGTAGTGGGCGACGAGTTCCTCACGCTGGCGGGGCATGCTGCTGCGGGAGTCCACGCCCGGCGTCCAGCGCAGGAACGGGGCGATGCCGGTGCGCAGGACGGCCGGGTTCTGCCAGGCGAGGGCCGCCTGGAAGCGGGGCCGGGCGGCGACCTCCTGGAGGTGGCGGGCGGTTTCCACGGCCGCGGCGGACAGTTCCGCGCCGAAGCCGTCCCACTCGGGGCCGGACAGCGCAGTCTCGGGGCCGAACTTGTCGGCGGCCTCGGCCAGTCCGGGCGGGGCCAGGCGCAGCACGCCGTCGGCGGGAAAGCCCGGCCCGCGCAGCGCGAACTGCTCCCACAGCCGCCAGCCTCCGCCCGGCAGCAGGACAGGTACATGCTCGTCCGACATCGCGTGCTCCTTCCGGAAATGGGGGGTGCGGGGAGCCGACCGGCCCCGGGGCCGACGGCGGTCGGCCCCGGGCTCACCGGGTTCTCCGGCCGCACAGCACCGTCCCGCGCGGCGGGGCCGGTCCGACAGAGAAGATCCGGCAGCAACGCGCGCCGCGGGTTCGGCGCGTTCGTCCCTGACCCCGGCCACCGGCGCCCCGGCACGCTGTCGGTATCGGCCGTGACCTGCGGCCGGTCCCATCACCCGCGGGAGGTTCACCGTGACGCAACCCGACTTCGGACCCGGCGCGGACGCCGAGGAGGTCCGTCCGGACACCGACGAGGAGTACCTCGTGGTGCGCAATGACGAGGAGCAGTACTCGATCTGGCGAGCGGACCGCGAACTGCCGGCGGGCTGGCACCCGGAGGGGCTGCGCGGCGGCCGGCAGGCGTGCCTGGACCACATCGGCGTCATCTGGACGGACATGCGTCCGCTCAGCCTGCGTCGGCGGCTGGCAGGGGCCGATGCCTGAGGAGCGCCCGGGCCGGCTGCCGGGTCCGTCGGCCCATGACCCGCCGGGAGGGCCGGCGCACTCCCTGCTCACGGCCGGCCCGCCGACGCCGTCGCCGTCGCTGTCGCTGCCAACGCGGTTGTGTCCGGCCCCTGTGGACCTGTCCGGGCTGCGGGCCGGGGCGGCCGTACGGGGTCCCCGGGCCCTGCGTGTCCCGCTGGAGCTGTATCTGGCCCGGGTCGCGGAGCAGGACACGCAGGTTCTCCGGGACGCCGGCGAGGTGCTGGACGCGGAGGAGCGGGCCCGCGCCCGAGCCTTCCGGCACGACCGGGACCGTGACGCCTACGTGGTCGCCCACGCGGCGCTGCGGGGTGTGCTGAGCGTCGTCCTCGGGGTGAGCGCCGAGGCCCTGCCGCTGGGGCGCGAACCCTGCGCGGGCTGCGGCGGGCCACACGGACGCCCCGTGCTGCGCACGCCCGGGGTGCACTTCTCGCTGTCGCACAGCGGCGGCTTGGTACTGGTGGCGCTGGCGCCGACGCCGGTCGGGGTCGACGTGGAGGAACTGGCCACCGTGAAGGTGATGCTCAGCGCGCGGGCGGCACTGCACCCGGCCGAGGCGGACGAGCTGGCACGCCTGCCCGCGTATGGCCGTCCGGCCGCGTTCACCCGGTCCTGGGTGCGCAAGGAGGCCTATCTGAAGGGGCTGGGAACGGGCCTGGTGCGCGATCCGGCGATCGACTACCTGGGCACCGGCCCCACCCCCGCCGATCCCGCGCCGGGATGGACGGTACGGGACGTCCTGGTCCCGTCCGGCTACGCGGCGGCGGTGGCGCTGCGCGGCGGCTGATCCGGGCGCGGGCCGGGCATGGGCCGGGCGCGGCGCGGGCACGGCACGGGCACGGCGGCGCGGCGGGGAGCGGTCCCCGCCGCGCCGCCGCGGTGTGTCCGCGACGACCCGGCCAACGCTGTGCCTTCACCGATCACCCACGTTGTCCCCTGCGGTGAGCGGCATACGATCCCGCGCCTGACAGCGCCCGAACCGACCCGTCGTCGACACCTCCGGCGGGCTTCGCCCCGGCTCGCGCGCCCGCATCCGCTTCGACGCCCTGGTCCCACCACGCGGTCGACCTCTCCGGCGTGCACGGCGGGCGCCCCGGGATCCTGTACGTGGGCACCGCGGCGCGGGTCTCCGAGGCGGCCCGGGCGGCGGGGTTCGGCCTGACGCCGCTTCAGCTGTTCCCCATGCCCAGCGTCGAGGACGTCGACGACACGGTGCTGGGCCACGAGGTGGTGTGGGTGGGCGGCGGGCTCGGTGGCGCATCTGCTCGCCGTGTGGCGGGTGCATGCCCTGGACGAGGTGATGCGGCGCGTCTGGCACGCCGAGGGTGGTGCCGGCGGGGGTGAGCGCGGGCTCGATCTGGTGGTTCGAGGGCGGTGCCACCGGCTCCTTCGGCCCCGTGCTGCGGGCGGTGAGGCCGTGAGGCCATGAGGCCGTAAGCGACGGCCTCGGCCTGCTGCCGTACGGCAACGGCGTGTGCCACGACTCCGGCGAGGGGCGCCGCCCGCTGATCCACCGCCTGGTCCACGGCGGCGCCTTCGCCGGGGCCCACTGCACGGACGAGGGGGGGTGTGCCTGGCCTGGCCTACGGTGGGCCTGGTCCACCGGGGTACCCGGCTTGTGGAGGCGGGTGGGCCTGGTCCAACGGGGGCCCGGCTCGTGGAGGCCGTGGCGGAGTCGCCGGTCAGAGCGGCGTACGTGGTGCGGCGGGAGGGCGGCCTGGCCGTGGAAGAGCGGATCGCGCCGCGTCGGCTGCCAGTGCCTCGACGGCTCCCGTCCTCCTGCATGGGGCGGCGCGCATGAGCGCGCGGGGTGATGGGCACGAGCCCGTGGGGTGTCGGGCACGAGCGTGCGGGCTGGCGCGCACGAGCAAGCGGGGCGACGCGCACGACCACGCGGGCCGACGGGCCGACGGGCCGACGGGCACGAGCGCACGGCGCGACGCGCACAACCACGCGGGCCGACGAGCCGACGAGCACGACCGCACGGCGCGACGCACACGAGCGACCGGGGCGACCCGCACGACCACGCGGCCCCACACACACAACCGCACGGCCCGACGCCCACAACCGCGCGGGGCCACGGGCCGGACCCCGGTCCGTGTTCCCGTGCCCCGCGTCGTGGACGGGCGTGTCCGCGGCTCAGACCAGACCGTGTCGTACGGCGTGGGCGACCGCGTGGGCGCGGTTGCGGGCCTGAAGGCGGGCCATGATCTCGTAGATGACGTTCTTGACGGTGTGTTCGGAGCAGGTCAGCAGCAGGGCGATGTCGGCGTTGCCGTGGCCCTCGGCCATCAGGCGCAGGACCGAGGTCTGCCGTGCGGTCAGGGCCGGGGCGCCGGGAGCGGACGCCGGCTCGCCCGGGCGGGTGCCGGTGGTCAGCAGGCGGGTCAGCTCCGGGTAGGGGATGCTCGGATGGGGGTGGGCGGCCCGGTGGACGGCGGTGCTCAGAGTGTCCTTGGTCAGTCCGGCGGCGCAGACGACGACCGCCCCGGCGCGCAGGGCCCGCAGTTGGCCGCTGCGGCCGACGGTGTCGCAGACCAGCAGCAGCGGGCCCGCACCGCCCACGCCGCGCAGGGCCTGTTCCGGGTCGGCGGCGACGATGACGGTGACCGCCTCGCGGGACGCGTGCGCGCCCGTGCCGTCGCCGAGTCCGGCCCGTTCGGCGAGGCCGCGGACCCGGTCCGCGCCCGGGGCGGGCACGACCCGCACCGTGACGTCGGGGGCGGCCGGCGGCGCCGTCAGGGTGGCGGTCACAGCAGGCCCGCCCGCAGCGCGTAGGCGACCGCGTGGGCGCGGTTGCGCAGCCGGAACCGCTGGGTGATGTCGTGCACGACGGTGGTCACGGTGCGCGGGGAGTAGGCGAGCCGCTGGGCGATCTCCGCCGTCTCGTGCCCGTCGGCCACCAGGCGCAGCACGGAGCGCTCCCGGTCGGACAGCATGCCGTCGCTCCAGCCGCCGGAGCCGCGGACGACCGTGTCCGGCCGGTCCAGGAGCTGTTCGAGCAGGCCGGGCGGCAGGGTGCAGTCGTCCCGGGCGGCGGCCAGCACCGCGTGCGCGAGGCGGGAGGCATCGGCCTCGCGGCGCAGTAACAGGCCCCGGGCGCCGGCGGCGAGTGCGTGCAGGACGTCCCCCGAGGCGAGCGTGCCCGCCGCCAGGACGACGGCGGGGCGGTGGGGCTGGGTGCGGGTGGCCCGCACCATGTCCAGCTCGGCCGGACCGAGCCGGTCCACCATGAGGACGGCGACCCGCGCGTCGGCGGGCTCGCACACGGTCAGTTCGGGGTGGACGAGCAGGGTCGTGCGGGTGCCTGCCTCCAACACTGGGTCGAGGGCGGCCACACTGACAGGTACGGGTGCGCCCATCTGCTGCTCCTTGGAGAGTCGTCCGCCCGGCCGGGGCTCCGCGGGCGGTCTGGCATGGGGACGTGGGAACACCCTGCCTGCCGTACCGGTGCGGGCGGATCGGTAGACGGCCCCCACTTTTCCGCGCGGGGCCGGTCCCCACCCCCGGCAGCGGCCGGGTGAGCGAATGAGCGGGGGTACGGAGGGGGTACGGAGGGTGCCCGATCGGCCCGGCGGGCGTGGGCGGCGGGGCGGGAGTTCCTTGAATGGGGTCTGGACGCCCGGACGTCCTCCTGGCCCCCGCACAGGAGTTCCCGCGGGTCACGCACCCTGGGCCGTCGCTTGGGCGGATACCACCGAGCGCGCCTTCCACCTGCGGTTTCCCGGACTCCTCCCCCCACCATACCCGCACCGATGGGCGGGGGCCCGCGGAGAATATGGGGGACGGATACCCATGTGGGGGCCCCGGGGCGTCTGCGACCTTCTTTCTCGTGACCGACACCGCAAGCCTCCCGACTCCCCGGAGCGCCGGACTCCCCGCCACCTGGTGGGCCCCGGCGCTGACCCTCACGGAGCGGCTCGCCGCCCCCGGGCCTCCCGCGGCGTCCGCCGGAACCGACGCCCCGGGGACGCTGCCCTGGACGGCCGGGGACGCGGAGGGCTTCGCCCTGCGGCTGGACCGGCTGGGCGTCGACGCGGGCACGGCGGCCGCGCTGGCGGCCGAGCCCGCCGAGCGGCTGGCCGCCCGGGCGGCGAAGCCCGACTGGGCGGTGTACGCGGAGACGGTGCTGGCCACGGCGCCCGACACCCTTCCCGAGGTCGAGGTGGGAGGCGAGGGCCCCGACGCGTTCGCCCCGGTCGTCAGGCCGGTGGCCGCCGTGGCCGCAGCGCGTCTGGTGGACCTGATGGCCGGTGTCCCGGACGCCGAACGAGCCGTCTGGCTGGAAGGATTCACCGAGCGGCTGACCCGCCAGCTGGTCCGCCAGGCCGCCCGCACCCTGGTCCACGAACTCCACATGGCGCGGCGCTCCCGGCGTCTGACGGGAGCCGGTCCGCGGGAGCGGTTCGCCTCCTTCGGCGCGGCCGCCGGCACCCGCCGGGGGCTGACCGAACTGTTCGCCGGCTACCCGGTGCTGGCCAGGATGCTCGCCCGGACCGCCCTGGACGCCACGGCGGCCGCCGCCGAACTCATCACCCGCTTCCAGGCCGACCGGGACTCCCTGACCGCCGGCCTCCTGGGCGGCCGCGCGCCGGGCTCCCTGGTCCGCGTCGACCTCGGCCGCGGCGACGCCCACCAGGGCAACCGTTCTGTTGCGGTCCTGCACTTCGCCGACGGCAGCCGGCTCGTCCACAAGCCACGGCCGCTCGACCAGCACGCCCTGCTCGACACCCTGGTCGCCTGGCTCAACGCCAAGGTGCCCGGACTGGACCTGCGCACCGCGCGCACGGTGCGCCACGACGCCTACGGCTGGCTGGAGTTCATCGAGCACCGCTGGTGCGGCACGGTCACCGAGACCGACGCCTTCTACCGCCGCCAGGGCGCCCTGCTGGCCCTGCTGTACGCGGTGGACGGCGCCGACATGCACTACGAGAACGTCATCGCCCACGGCGACCAGCCCGTCCTCGTGGACGCCGAGACCCTGCTGCACACCGGCCTCGGACAGGCCCTGACGGCGGGCACCGACCCGGCGGCGGACGCCCTGGCCGCCTCCGTGCACCGCACCTGTCTGCTCCCCCATCTCCTCATCGGCGAGCACGGCGCCCTGGACATCTCCGCGCTCGGGCGGGACACCGACGGCACCTTCCCCGGCGAGGGGCTGCGCTGGGAGGACAGCGGACAGGACACCATGCGGGCCGTGCGCGGCCCGCTGGCCAGCCCGGCCGCGCAGAACCACCCGCTGCCCGCGGGTACGTCCCTCGCCGGTGCCGACCACTCGGCGGCCCTGCTGGAGGGATTCCGCACCGCCTACGCGGCGATCAGCGAACACCGTCGCGAACTGCTCGACGCCGATGGCCCGTTGGCCCGGTGGGCGGACCGCCCGGCCCGGCTGATCGCCCGCGCTACCCGGCTGTACGCGACGCTGCTGGAGGAGTCCGCCCACCCCGCCCTGCTGGGCGACGCGCTCGCCCGGGAAGGGGTGTTCGCGGTGCTGTGGAGCGAGTCCGAGCACGACGCGGCGCGGGAGCGGCTGGCCGAGCACGAGACCGCCGCCCTGTGGCGCGGTGACATCCCCTTCTTCACCCACCGGCCCTGCGGCACCGCGGTCCGCTCCGACGACGGCGCCCCGGTGCCCGGCGTGCTGCCGGTGGCCGCGGTGACGGCCGTACGGGAGAAGATCGGCCGGATGGACGAGGTCGACTGCCACGACCAGGAGTGGATCATCTCCGCCACCCTCGCGGTGCGCGGCGCGGGTTCACCGCTGGACCGGCCGAGGTCGGAACTGGCGGTGGCGCCGGTGCCGCCGGTGGCACCCGAGCCGTCCCGGCTGCTGGCCGCCGCGTGCGGAATCGCCGACGAGATCGCCGCCCGGGCGGTACGGGGCGGCTCGCGCACCAACTGGATCGGTCTGGAACGGGTCGCGGGACCGCACTGGGCGGTGCTGCCGATGGGCGCCGGACTCGCGCAGGGCTACTGCGGGGTGGCCCTGTTCCTGGCCCACACCGACGCCCTCGCCGGAGCCGGACGGTACGCCGCGGCGGCCCGGGAGGCGGTGCGCCCGCTCCCCGCGCTCCTCAAGGCGCTCGCCGACGATCCGGAGCTGAGCGCGGCGGCGGGCCCCGGCGCCTACGACGGGCTGGGCGGGATCGTGTACGCCGTGGTCCGGCTCGCCGCGCTCCTCGGTGACGGACTGGAGGCGTGTCTGCCGTACGCGCTGACCGCGCTGGGCCACGCGGCGGCCGCCTGCCCCGAACCGGGGCTCGCCCAGGGCAGGGCCGGTGCGCTGGCCGCCGCCGTCGCCGCGTACGAGGCCACCGGTGATCCGGCGGCGCTGCGGCTGGCGGACGCGGTGGAGGACCTGCTGCTGGAGACGCCCGCGGACCGCGCCGGCGACGGTCACCTCCCGCCGCCGTCGGCCGGTTTCGCGGACGGCACGACCGGGATCGCCTGGGCGCTGCTGCGCTACGCCGACCTCGGGCCGGAGCGCGCCCCGCGTCCCATGGCGCTGGCTCACAGCCTGCTCGGCTCGATCCCGCACACCGACGACGAGACGGACCTGTCCTGGTCGGACGGGCTGGCCGGAAGGGCCGCCGTCATCCGGCCCTCCGGCGGCGGCGCCCGGTCCTCCGGCGTCGGCGCCCGGCCCTCCGACGCAGTCACCCGGCCCTCCGACACAGTCACCCGGCCCTCCGGCACCAGCGACAGCCCCTCCAGCGTCGGCGAACGCCCCTCCGGCGTCGGCGCCCCGCTCGCGAACGCCCCGACCGGCCCCGATCTCAGCCTCGCCCGGGGCGCGCTCGGCAGGCTGGAGGCCCTGGCCGTCCTGGCCGGACGCGGCGACACCACCGCCCGGTCGGCCCTGCACCGGCACAGCGGCCAGGCGCTCGCCCTCGTCGAGGCGCAGGGCCACCGATGTGCCACCCCCGACCACGTTCCCTCGCCGGGCCTGATGACCGGCCTGTCCGGCATCGGCTACGGACTGCTCCGCCTGGCCCACCCCGAGACCGTCCCGTCGGTCCTGCTACTGCACCACCCCAGCACCCTCCGGCCCGCCCGCACCTGAGATTCGTCAGCACCACGGCACCTCCCACCTCCAGCCCGTGCCCCCCGCACGGGACATCAGAAGGGGACCACCGTCATGGACAAGAACCTCATCGCCGCCGACTCCGCCGAGTTCACCGGCGCCGACTCCGCCGCCGCCGAGCAGGACGCGGCGGGCGGCATCACCCTCTCCGGCCGCAACCGCGCCTGCGCCCGCGCCCGTGTGCTGGCCGGCATGGTCCTCACCAGCGGCATCGTCATCACGCTGAGCACCCTGGACACCTCGGTCTCCGCACCCAACTGACCGACATCCCACGTAGTCGCGCGTGATGGCGCGGGCCCGCCCAGCGGGTCCGCGCCGCGGCGTTCCCGGGGCACCCGGGGCCGCCGCCGGGCCCCGCACGCCGCCTCGACCGCAACTCCGTTCGATCTAGGCCCCGTCCGCACTGCCGCAGGCCCAACTATGCCGATTATCATCTGCGTTCATGCGTTCCCATGCGCCATCCCTGGTCGGGCGGGACCCCCAACTCACCCAGCTCGCACGCGCCATGGCCGAGGCGAGGCAGGGCCGGGGCGGTGTCGTCTTCCTGGTCGGCGAGGCCGGAGCCGGCAAGTCCCGGCTCGCGGCGGAGGCCGTGGGCGGCGCGCTGGACTCCGGGATGCGGGTGCTGCGCGGCCGGAGCACCACCACCGGCCCCGCCGTACCGTTCCGGCCGCTGACCGAGGCCCTGATGTCGCTGTTCCGCGGCGGCGAACCCCTGGACGATCTCGCGCTCGGCCCCTACCGCACGGTCCTGGGACGGCTGATCCCCGACTGGGACACCGGGGAACGCGACAGCAGCTCCATGGTCATCCTGGGCGAGGCCGTCCTGCGCCTGCTCATCGCCACCGGGCGCGGCCAGGGCCAGTTACTGTTCCTGGAGGACCTGCACCACGCCGACCCCGAGACGATCGGCGTCCTGGAGTACCTGGTCGACAACCTGGAGTACACCCCCGTCCTGCTGCTGGCGACCGTGCGCACGGACATCAGCGACGCGCTGGACCTCGCGCAGTCCGCCCGCCGCCGTGGCGCCGCCGTGCTGGTCGAACTGGCGCCGCTGACCCGGCCGCAGGTGCACGAGGTGATCGCCGCGCAGCTCGGCGCGGACAGCCCCGACGACGTCCCCGCCGAGGTGCTGCGACGGCTGTGGGAGGACAGCGCGGGCAGCCCCTACCTGGTCGAGGAGCTGCTTCAGTCGATGATCGGCTCGGGCACGCTGGTGCAGGGACCCGACGGCTGGCGGGCCGTCGGAGACCTGCGCCGTGACGTTTCCTCGACGCTGGCCCGCGGCATCCTGCGGCGCATCGACCGGCTGGGCACCCAGGGTCTGACCCTGCTGTCGGCCGCCGCCGTGCTCGGCCGCCGCTTCCCGCTCTCCGTGCTCCAGCACATGACCGGCGTCGACGACCGGACCCTGCTCGGCCATCTGCACGCGGGTGTCGCCGCCCGCCTGGTCGTGCCGGACGAGCCCGCGCCCGACTGGTACTCCTTCCGCCACTCCCCCACCGTGGAGGCCCTGTTCACCCAGATGACGCCGGGCCACCGGGCGGAGCTGGCGCGGCGGGGCGCGGAGGCGGTCGAGGCACTGCACCCGGGGCTGGAGGGCGACTGGTGCGCGCTGGCGGCCGGACTGCGCTGCGCTGCGGGCGACCGGGTCGAGGCCGGGTCGCTGTACGCCGACGCGGGCGGGCACGCCCTGGCGGCGGGCGCGCTGAACTCCGCCGTGACACTGCTCAGCCGCGCCGAGGAACTGCTCGGGGACGCGGACGATCCGCAGGCGCGGGCCGCCGTGCTGGAGAACCTGCTGCCCGCGCTCGCCGAGGCGGGCGACTTCGCCCGCGCCTTCGACCTCGTGGACGACCTGCACGCACTGGGCGGCGCCGGCCTCAGCGCCGTACGCCTGGCCACGCTGCACACGCGGCTGGCCAAGGTGGCGCACACCGCGGGCCGCTGGAGCGACGGCAACCGGCAGATCGCACGGGCCCGCGAGGTGCTGACGGCCGTACCCGACGAGACGACCGAGGCGACCGCGGCGGCGGTGGACGTCACGGCCGCCTACCTGGCCCTGGACACACCCGGCCCGGACCGCACCCAGCACGCCGAGAAGCTCGCCCGCTCCGCCGCCGACGCCGCCGAACGGCACGGACTGCCCGTCGTGGCCTGCCAGGCGTGGGAACTGCTCGCCACCGTGGCCCGCGAACGGGACCCGCAGGAGTCGGCGGCCATGCTCCAGCAGGCGCTGACCACCGCGGAACGCAACCGGCTGCCGTTGCAGCGGATGTACGCGGCCACCCGGATGGGCGGCAACGCCTGGCTCGCCGAGGGCGACACCTCCGGCCTGCTGGCGGCCCGCCAGGAGGCATTGCGCCTGGGCTCGGTGAACATCGTGCACACGGTGGACGGCATCCTCGTCCTCGACGCCGTCCTGCGCGGCGAGGACGCGTCCGCGCGGTCCGCCGCCGACGAGTCCCTGGCCGTCGTCCGCCGCCTGCGTCTGGCACCCGCCGTGCGCTACGTCCTGATGGCGCGGGCCACGCTGGAGGCGCACCACGGGAACCGCGCCGCGATGGAGTCGGCGCTCGCGGCGTTCGCCGAGTGGGACGGCGCCGGTTCGCAGGAGGAACCGCTCGGTCTGGGCCTTGCCCGGGCCTTCTGCTCCCTGCTGGAGGAGAACCGGCCGCTGGCCCGCGCGGAGCTGGCGGCGGTGCTGGCGCTGGAGGCGGAGAACCCGTCCACGTACCACCTCAGCGGCACCCACGGCCTGGTGCTGCTGCTGGACGTGCTGGCCGGGGACACCGACCGGGTGCGGCACGAGGAGATCACGGCGACCGCGATGGCCCGGATGCGGTGGAACCGGCAGTTCGTCCTGCTCGCGGAGGCCGTGCTGCTGGGACGCGAGGGTGCCGGGGCGCGGGCGGCGGCGGCCGTGGAGTCGGCGCTGGCGGCGGCGGAACCCTATCCGCTGAGCCGGCACCTGGGACTGCGGCTGATCGCGGACGCCGCGTACGAGGACGGCTGGGGCGATCCGGTGGGCTGGCTGCGGCGGGCCGAGCACTACTTCCACGAACGGGACATCGCGGCCGTCACCGGGGCCTGCCGGGCGGGGCTGCGCCGGCTGGGCGCCCCGGTGCACCAGCACCGCAGCGGCACCAGCGGCATTCCCGAACAGCTGCGCACCCAAGGGGTGACCGTCCGGGAGTTCGAGGTGTTCCGCCTGCTGGCGGAGCGGCTGGGCAACAAGGACATAGCCGACCGGCTGTTCATCTCCCCCCGTACGGCGGAGAAGCACATCGCGAGCCTGATCACCAAGACGGGAGCGGCCAACCGCGCGGATCTGTGCGCGCGGTCGGCCGCTCTGCGGGACGGCTGAGGGGGCTCGGCGGGACGGCTGAGCAAGCCCGGCGGAGCGGCTGAGCAGGCCCGGCCGGACGGCTGAGCAAGCCCGGCGGAGCGGCTGAGCAGGCCCGGCCGGACGGCTGAGCAAGCCCGGCGGAGCGGCTGAGCAGGCCCGGCCGGACGGCTGAAGAAGCCCGGCGGGACGGCTGAGCAGGCCCGGTGGAGCGGCTGAGGGGGCTCGGCGGCTACCGCATCTCGCGCACCGCTCGGGAGCCGAGCACTGCCAGGCCGGTGACGGCCAGGATCGCGGCGACGACCGCGAACAGGGCGAAGTGCCCCGTCCCGGCCAGGGCACCGCACAGGATCAGTGACAGCGGGGCGGCGGCGTAGCCGAGCACCATGTCGACCGAGACGACGCGGGTCAGGATGTCCTGCGGGATGTTCCGCTGGATCCAGCTCAGTCCGAACACGCCCTGGTAGCCGATGGCGAAGCCCATGGCCAGCACGGTCCCCACCACGACCGGCGTGCTCTGGGCCAGGCCGAGGATCGCCATCCCGGCGCCCAGCCATCCGGCGAGGCCGGCCACCAGCAGCCCGACCCGGGGGCGTCCGCCGACGGCGCCGGCGGCGAGGGTGCCGAGCACCGCGCCACCGGCCAGCGCGCCGTTGAGCACGCCGAGGGTGGCCGAGCCACCGCGCAGCACCTGGTCGGCGAGGGTGACGAAACCGACCGTGAAGGGACCCGCGTAACAGAAGTTGACCGCTGTGTCGAGGGCGACGATGGTACGCAGGCGCGGGTCGCGCAGGGTGTAGCCGACGCCTTCGCGGATCCGGGCGCCCAGGGAGGGGCCCTTGGGGGAAGGGCCCTTCGGGGTGGGCCCGGAGGCGGGGGCGTCGGACCGGGGGCGGGTGCGGATGCGGGCCACGCACAGTCCGCACAGGGCGAAGCAGACGGCGTCGACGAGGAAGGCGACCGGTGCCTGGGAGAAGGCGATGACGACACCGCCGATGGCCGGGCCGAGGACCGCCGCCGTGCGCGCCCCGGCGCCCAGCAGGGCGTTGGCCGGGGCGATCAGGTCCTTGTCGACCACCGAGGGGAGGATGGAGACACGGGCGGGCTGGAAGAAGGCGTCGACGGCTCCGAAGGCCGCGGCGGCGGCGCACAGCATCCACACGGTGAGGTGCCCGGTGAGTCCGGCGACGCCGACCGTGGCCATCAGGGCGGATCTGGTCCAGCTGGAGACCACCATCAGGGTGCGGGTGGACCAGGTGTCGCCGAGGGTGCCGCCCACCAGGGTGAGCAGGGCGCGGGGCACGGCCTGGAAGGCCAGGACGTAGCCGAGGGTGAGGGTGGAGCCGGTCAGGCTGAGCGTGATCCAGGAGAACGCGACGACGCTGAACCCGTCACCGAGCAGGGACAGTGCCTGTCCCGTCCACAGCAGACGGAAGGAGCGGTGCCGGACGGGCTCCCACAGCCGCGGCCGGTCCGCGACGAGGGTGGTGGCCATGGGGTGCCTCTCTTCGTGGGGACGTGGGGGGCCGGTCAGTAGCGGACGGGCAGGGCGGTGAGGCTCCGGTTGAGCAGGGACGGCTGCCAGGCGAGCCGCTCCGGTGCGGCCAGGGCCAGCCCCGGCCGCTCGCACACCAGCGTGCGTACGGCGGACACCGCCACCAGCCGGGCCAGGGCGGCGCCGATGCAGAAGTGGGCGCCGAAGCCGAAGCCGAGGTGGGTGGCGCCGGTGCGGGTGACGTCGAACCGGCCGGGGTCGGGGAAGCGGGCGGGGTCGCGGTTGGCGGCGGCGGTGACCAGGAAGATACGGTCCCCGGCGCGCAGCCGGTGGCCGTCCAGGTCGAGGTCCTGGGCGGCGGTGCGGACGGAGATCTTGGACGGGCCGTCCAGGCGCAGGGTCTCCTCCACCGCGCCTTGGGCCAGCTCGGGGTCGGCGCGTACGGCGGCCAGTTGACCGGGGCGGGTGTGCAGGGCGAGGACCGTGTTGGCGATGAGGTTGCTGGTGGTCTCGCCGCCGGCGAACGCCATCTGGGTGAGCATCCCGACGAACTCCTCCTCGCTGACCGAGTCGCCCACCCGGCCCTCCGTGAGGACCTGGCTGATCAGATCGTCGCCGGGCGCCGCGCGCCGCCGGGCGACCAGCGTGCCGAGGTAGTCCTCCAGGCTGACCAGGGCCTGGAGGGAGGCGCGGTACTCGCTCTCCTCCTGGGCGGTGCCGAGGACGAGGTCGGCCACGCGGGTGTTCCAGTACCAGAAGGAAGGTCCGTCGGTGGGCGGGATACCGAGCCAGCGCGCGAACACCAGGGCGGGCAGCGGTTTCGCGACGTCCGCCATGAGGTCGCCGGTCCGGCCGGGCACGGCCTTGCGGTCCAGCACGGCGCGGGTCGCCTTCTCGGTGAAGGCGCTGTAGCGGGCCACGGTCCGGGCGGCGAACGCCTCCTGGAAGACCTGGCGCAGTCTGCGGTGCTGGGGCGGGTCGTTGAAGACCATCCAGCGCGACAGGATGCCGAAGGCCCGCTCGGCGTCCTCGCGGGCCCCCTGGGGGACGGCGTCCATCAGGGGCCGGACCCGGTCGGCGGAGACGGCCCGGTCACGCAGGCACCGCATCACCTGGTCGTACCCGGTGACGAGCCAGGCATGATGCAGCGGACTCCACTGCACGGGCGCGCTCTCGCGCAGCGCGTCGAGGTGGTCGTAGGGATCGGCGACCAGGTCGGGGGCGAGCAGATAGCGCTCGGTACGGGCGGGTGCGGGGGCGGTGGTCATCGGGTCTCTCCCGGGTCCGGGGCGGCGGGGGTGGCTCGGTGGACGGGGGCAGCCCGGTGGGCGGGGGCACAGGTCCCCGACGGCACGAGGGCGGACCGAGCCGGTGCGGTGGGGGCCGCCGACGGTGTGGGGGCAGTTGGTGTGGTGGGGGTCACGGTCGGCGTGGGGGCAGCTGGTGCGGTGGAGGCCACGGTCGGCGTACGGGCATCCGGTGCGGTCGGGGCCACTGTCGGCCCCGAGGCGCTCCCGCCCCTGAAGGGGCGAGCCCGGTCGGAGACGGCAACGGCACCCGGAGCGGCGACAGCCACGGTCGAGGCCAAGACACTCCCGCCCTTGAAGGGGCGAGCCCGGTCGGAAACGGCGACGGCACCCAGAGCGGTGACGGCCACGGTCGAGGCCAAGACACTCCCGCCCCCGAAGCGACGAACCCGATCGGAGACGGCGACGGCACCCAGAGCGGTGACGGCCACGGTCGAGGCCAAGACACTCCCGCCCCTGAAGGGACGAACCCGATCGGAGACGGCAACCGCACCCGGAGCGGTGACAGCCACGGTCGAGGCCAAAACACTCCCGCCCCCGAAGCGACGGACCCGGCCGGAGACGGCAACGGCATCCGGAGCGGCGACAGCCACAGCCCACCCCGAAACACACCCACCCCCAAGGCGGCGGGCCCCGTCGAAGACGGCAACGGCAGCCGGAGCAGTGACGTCCGCAGTCGGCCCCGCGGCACACCCACCCCCGAAGGGACGGACCCGGTCACAGACGGCAACCGCACCCGGACCAGTGACAGCCCCAGCCCACCCCGCAACCCACCCACCCCCCAAGGGACGGACCCGGTCGGAGGCGGCGGCCGTCCCCGGCCCCGTGGCGGCGGACCCGGCCGGTACCGCGGCGGCGGCGACGGCGACGGACGTCATCGCTCCTCCCCGGTTTCCAGCGAAGCGACCAGCGTGGCGATCCCCGTGACCCGCGGCTCCGCCATCATCGACATGTGGTCGCCGTCGGTGATGTGGAGCGTGAGCCCGCCGCGGGCGATCTGCCGCCAGCGGTCGACGTAGGTGTCGTGGTCGACGTCGAGGCCGGGCATCGCGACGCCGCGGGGCAGGCCGGCGGCCTCGCTGCCGACCACCAGGTGGAGGTGGCCGGGGTGGGGCCGGACCTCGTAGGAGGCCAGGGCCGCCAGGAGGGAGTGCCAGACCTCGATGGGGGCGTTCTCGACGAGCGCGGCCTCGGCCGGGCTCATGCCCGCCCCGAGGAGGGTGGCGGTGAGTTCGGCGGTGGCCCGGTCGCGCCGGGCGGAGGGCGGCAGTGCGCGCAGCCGGTCCCGCAGGCGCAGGGCTTCGCGCAGGTCGCGGGTGACACCGTCGAGGCGGGCGCGGGCCACGGGGTTGGGCAGATAGGGCTCGACGAGGACGAGCGGGGCGACGGGATGTCCGGCCTGGTGGAGCTGGGTGGCCATCTCCAGGGCGATGTTGGCGCCCATGGACCAGCCGAGCAGGGCGTGCGGGCCCGCCGCCGCGCGGTCGGTGATCTCGGCGGCGTAGTTGGCGGCGATGCCGGTCACCGTGCTGGGGTCGACGCCGCCGAGGAGACCACGGGCCTGGAAGGCGTGGACGGCGCGGCCGGGCGGCAGGGCGCGGGCCAGCGGGACGAACCAGGCGGCGCTGCCCCCGGTGGGGTGCACGCACCACAGGGGTTCACCCGCGCCCTCGCGCAGCCGTACCTCGGAGGTGACGGTGGCGGGCAGTGCCTGGCCGATCGCGCGGGTGGCGTGGGCGGCGAGGCGGGCGAGGGTGGGGTGTTCGATCAGGTCGCCGACGGTGACGGGCAGTCCGCGTCCGGCGGCCAGCAGGGAGACACGGACGGTGGACAGGGAGCTGCCGCCGATGCGGAAGAAGTCGTCGTGCGCCCCGATGCGGGACAGGCCCAGTACCTCGCGCCAGATCTCGCCGAGGATCCGCTCGGCCGGGGTGGCGGGCGCGACGTACCCGCTCTCGTCGTGGTCGAGTTCGGCCGGCGGCAGGGGCAGGGCCCGCTTGTCGGTCTTTCCGCTGCGGTTGACGGGCAGCTCGTCCAGGACGACGAAGCGGGCGGGCAGCATGTACGCGGGCAGCGTGGTCCGCAGGGCGGCGCGCAGATCCTCGGGGGTGGGCCGGCCGGTGCCGGCGGTGACGAGGTAGGCGACGAGGGCGGGTTCGCCGCCGGGCAGGTCGGTGCGGTGCAGGACGACGGCCTGCCGGATGCCGGGCAGCCGGCGCAACGCGTGCTCGATCTCGCCGAGTTCGATGCGGAAGCCGCGCAGTTTGACCTGGGCGTCCCGGCGGCCCAGCCACTCCACGGTGCCGTCGGGCCGGTAGGCGCCGAGGTCGCCGGTGCGGCACAGCCGTTCACCGGGCTCACCGTAGGGGTCGGGGACGTAGGTGGCGGCGGTCAGGGCGGGCCGGTCCAGGTAGCCGCGGCCGACGGCCTGTCCGCCGAGGTGGATCTCGCCGGGGACGCCGACCGGGACCGGCTGGAGGTCGTCGTCGAGGACGTGGACGCGGGTGTTGCGGATGGGGGTGCCGACGGGCGGGCGGCCCTGGCCGGGGGCGAGATCGGCGGCGACCGACCAGACGGTGGTCTCGGTGAGGCCGTAGACGTTCTGGAAGCGGCGCCCGGCCGACCAGCGGTCGGCGAGTTCGGCGGGGCACGCCTCGCCCGCGACCTGGAGGACGCGCAGTTCGGGGAAGGTGTCCTCGCCCAGGACGGCGAGGGCGCTGGGCGGGAGCATGCCGCCGGTGATCCGGGCCTCGCGCAGGGTGCGGGCCAGGTCCGGGCCGGGGCGCAGCTCCTGCGTGGGCGCGGTGACCAGGCATCCGCCGTTGGTGAGTGACCAGGTCAGCTCCAGGACGGAGGCGTCGAAGCCGAAGGACGCGAACTGGAGGACGCGGTCCTCGGGGGTGGGGTCCACCAGGTCGCGCTGGCCCTCGATCATGTTGGACAGACCGCGGTGCGCGATGGCGACGCCCTTGGGGACGCCGGTGGAGCCGGAGGTGTAGATGAGGTAGGCGAGCGTGTCGGCGTCGGGCTCGCGGCCCGGCACCGGTCCGACCGGCTCGGCGGGCACGTCCAGGTGGATCGTGGGCCCGTCGAAGGGTACGGCGCCGTCCAGGGCGCGCTGGGTCAGCAGGACCCGCATGCCGCTGTCCCCGGCCATGAACGCGAGCCGCTCGGTGGGGTGCTGCGGGTCGAGCGGCAGGAAGGCGCCGCCCGAGCGCAGCACACCGAGGGCGGCGCGCACCCAGTCCGCGCCCCGGTCGACGCAGATGCCGACCACGGTCTCCGGTCCGACGCCGAGCAGCCGCAGCCGCCGGGCCATCTGCTCGGCCTGCTGGTGGAGTTCGGCGTAGGTCAGCGGCTGTCCGCGGTGCTCGACGGCGACGGCGCGCGGGGTGCGGGCGGCCTGTGCGGCGACGTGCTCGTGGAACAGCAGTGGAGAGGAGGGCAGTTGGGGGCCGCTGGCCCAGTCGAGGACGGTGGCGCGGGCGGTGCCGGTGGCCGTCGGCCGGGTGGCCCGGGCGTGCGGGTCGGCGGTCATGGCCTCCAGCTGGGCCACGTACACGTCGGCGACCTGCTCGGCGGTGGCCGGGGCGACGTGGGCCGGGTCCACGTCGAGGGTGAAGGCGTTGACGCTCGCGTTCACCAGCAGCGGGAACATGGTGCGGGCGATCTCCAGGGAGTCGTCCCAGGAGTCGTGCGCGAGCCGGTGGAAGTTGACGTAGTTGAAGACGGTGTCGGTCAGGCTCGGTTCGGTGGGACGCAGCCGGGCGATGCGGACCAGGGGCACCCTGCGGTGCGGGAGCATCTCCTGCTCGGCGGTGAACACGTCCCGCAGATAGGAGAGCCAGTCGCCGCGCGGGCGGTCGACGCCGAACGGCACGGTGTTGAGGAACAGTCCGCGCATCCGGTCGGCGCCGGGCACCTCCGGGCGGCCGTTGGTGACCAGGCCGACGCTGTGTCCCCGGACGCTGTCGTCGCGGTCGGCGAACAGGCTCATCGTGTGGTGGAAGGCCGCGACGAGCACGGTACGGCGGGGCACGCCCGCCTCCTTGGCGAGGCGGCCGATGCGCTCGGCGAGGTGGGCGTAGGAGCGCCGCACCTCGTGCACCGGCGGCTCGTCCGGGGCCGGCGCCTCGGTGCGGCGGCGCAGGGTGACGGGGCGCAGCGCGGCGAGCCGGTCGCTCCAGTAGGCCAGGGACTCCTCGCTGTCGAGGGCGGCCCGCTCCAGGGCGACGTACTCGGCGAAGGCCGGGACGCTCGGCGGGCGCGGGGCGACGCGCTGGGTGACGGCCTCCCGGTGCAGGGCGAGCAGGTCGGCGACGAGGGAGGTCAGGCTCCAGCCGTCGAGGACGACATGGCAGTCGGTGAGGACGAGGCGCAGGTCGTGGTCGGTGATGTGGTGGAGGTGGATACGGACGAGCGGGGCTGCGGCGAGGTCGAAGCGGCGGTCGAACTCCTCGTCGACGAAGCGGCGCAGCCGGGCCCGCTGCTCCTCTCGGGGCAGGCCGCGCAGGTCGGTGTAGCCGACGGACAGACGGGCGGCGCGGTGCACGAGCTGGAGGGGCTCGCGGTAGGTGACGAGGTCGACGCAGGTCCGCAGGATCGGGTGGGCGGCGACGACGGCGTCGACGGCGGCCTGGAAGGCGGCGGCGTCGAACCCTTCAGGGGTGCTGATCTTGAGATCGGTGACGTTGTGGTAGGCGCCGCGCCGGGGGTCGGCGAGCATCTCGTGCAGCATGCCCGCCTGGAGCATGGTCAGCGGGTAGGCGTCGGCGAGGCCCTCGGGCAGCCGGTCCGCGTCGGCGGGGTCGACCAGGGAGAAGGGGGCGACCGGTTCGGGGGCGTCGACGGCCTCGGTGACGAGTTCCGCGAGGTCTTCGAGGCTGCGGGCGCGGAAGACGTCGGCGACGGTGAACGCGAGTCCGGCGAGCCGGCCGACGCCGACCAGCCGCAGGGCGAGGATGGAGTCGCCGCCGAGGTCGAAGAAGTTGTCGGTGCGGCTGACGTGCTCGGCGCCCAGGACCTGGCTGAACACCTCGGCCAGGGCCCGCTCGGTCGCTCCCTCGGGGGCGATGTGGGCGGAGTGTCCGGCCGCGGTGGGGCGGACCGCGGTGAGGGCCGCGCGGTCCACCTTGCCGTTGGCGGTCAGGGGCAGCCGCTCGTGGCGTACGAAGAGGGCGGGGACCATGTACTCGGGCAGGGTCACCCGTAGCCGTTCCCGCAGGGCGGGCGCGTCCAGGGGGCGGCCCTCGGGGGTGACGACGTGGGCGACCAGACGGGCGGTGCCGTCGTCGTGGCGGGCGACGACCGCGGTGTCGGCGACGCCGGGCAGGGCGCGCAGGGCGGTCTCGATCTCGCCGGGCTCGATGCGGTGGCCGCGGATCTTGACCTGGTGGTCGGCGCGGCCGACGTAGGCGAGTTGTCCGTCGGGCAGGACGCGGACGAGGTCGCCGGTGCGGTACATCCGGGTGCCGGGGGCGGCGAAGGGGTCGTCGAGGAAGCGTTCGGCGGTCAACTCGGGCCGGTTGCGGTAGCCGCGCGCCACTCCGCCGCCGGAGACATGGAGTTCACCGACCGTGCCGCGCGGGACGAGGCGGCCCGACGCGTCCAGGACGTAGCCGTGGGCTCCGTCGAGCGGGCGTCCGACGGGTGAGCGGACGGGGCCGTGGACGTCGTCCTCGGTGAGGGTGCGGATCGTGACGTGCACCGTGGTCTCGGTGATGCCGTACATGTTCACCAGGGCCGGGTGGGGACCGGGGGCGGTGAACCAGTCGCGGTAGTCGCGTACGTCGAAGGCGTCGCCGCCGAAGACGACGGTGCGCAGGGCGAGGGCCGAGAAGTCGGCCGCGGCCTCCTGGAGATGGGCGCGCAGGCCCTTGAACGCGGCCGGGGTCTGGTTGAGGACGGTGACGCCCTCCTCGCGCAGCACCCGCAGGACGGCGGCCGGATCGCGCACCTGGTCGGCGGTGAGGACCGTGACGCGCCCGCCGGTGGTGAGCGGGGCCCACAGCTCCCACACGGAGAAGTCGAACGCGGGCGAATGCATCAGGGTCCATACGTCGTCGGGGCCGAAGTCGAAGTGCCGTTCGGCGGCGCCGAGCAGCCAGGCCAGGTTCCCGTGGGTGATCTCGACGCCCTTGGGGCGGCCGGTGGAGCCGGAGGTGTAGATGACGTAGGCGAGATCGTCGAGGGCGGGGACGGCGTCCGGCGCTCCGGGTGCGTCCTCGGCCCGGTCGGGACCGTCCTCGGCCCGGTCGGGACCGTCCTCGGCCCGGTCGAGGGTGTCGTCCAGGTCCAGCAGCCGGGCCGGCAGTCCCTCGGCGGCGTGCCGGGTGGCGGTGTCCGTGACGATCAGTTCGATGCCGGAGTCGGCGACGGTGAACTCGCGGCGTGCCTGGGGGTGGGTCGGGTCGAGCGGGAGATAGGCGGCGCCGGCCCGCCATATGGCGAGGAGGGCGACGGCGAGTTCGGGGGTGCGGTCGAGGCAGACGCCGACGAGCGCGCCCGCGGTGACGCCCGCCGCCCGCAGCCGCCGGGCCAGTGCCGTGGCACGGGCGTCGAGCCGGGCGTAGGTGAGGGACCGTCCCGAGCCGGTGACGGCGACCGCGTGCGGGGTGCGGGCGATGTGGTCGGCGAGGCGGTCGGCGGCGGTGCGCGGGGCCGGACCGCCGTCCTCGCCGGCGCGTGCGGGGCCGTCCGGTCCCAGCAGGTGGGCGCGGTCGGCCGCGCCGAGCGGGTCGACGGCGCTCAGCGGGGTGTCGGGGGCGGCGTGGAACGCCTCCAGGAACCTCACGGTGTGCCGGGCGAGCGCGGCGACGGACTCCTCGGCGAACAGGTCCGGCCGGTAGACGAAGGCCAGTTCGGTACGGCCCGCGCCCTCGCGCAGGTCGAGGGTGAGGTCGAACTTGGCGGTGGTGAGCCCGATCCGGTACGGCCGTCCGCTCGCCTCGCCGAGCACGAGGGTGCCCGCGCCGGTCTCGGTGTGCGTGTACAGCACCTGCACCAGGGGATTGCGGGCCAGGTCGCGCTCGGGGCTGAGCGCGTCGACGACCTTCTCGAACGGCAGCGACTGGTGCGAGAAGGCGTCCAGGACCCGCTCGCGGGTGCGGGCGAGCAGCGCGGCGGGGGTCGGGTCGTCGCCGAGGTCGCCGCGCAGCACGAGCGTGTTGACGAAGAAGCCGACGACTTGCTCCGTCTCGGCGCGTTCGCGGTTGGCGACGACGGTGCCGACGGCGATGTCGTGCTGTCCGCTGTGGAAGGCGAGCGCGGTCTGGAAGGCGGCCAGCACCGTCATGTACGTCGTCGTCCCGGCCCGGCGGCCCACGGCGGCGAGGGCGTCGGTCAGGGCGGGCGGCAGGGTGACGGTGTGGACCTCGCCGCGGCTGGACGGCGTTTCGGGGCGCGGGTGGTCGGTGGGCAGGTCCAGCGGGGTGAGTCCGGCGAGCCGTCCGGTCCAGTGGTCCAGGGCGGCGCTCTGGTCGCCGGCGCGCTGCCAGAGCGCGTAGTCGGCGTAGTCCAGGGGCAGTTCGGGCAGGTCGGCGCGGTGTGCCCCGGTCCTGGCCCGGTACAGCTCGGCCAGGTCACGCACGAGGATGCCGAGCGACCAGCCGTCGGAGACGATGTGGTGCATTCCCAGGACCAGTACGTGGTCGTCGTCGGCCGCGCGGACGAGAGTGGCCCGGAAGGCGGGCTCGCGGGCGAGGTCGAAGGGGCGCAGCGCGGCGGCGTGGACGGCGCCGTCCAGGTGCCGGCCGGGGTCCTCGCCCGCCGCGGCGCTCACGTCGACGAGGTCGAGGACGGCTCGGCCTACGCGGCCGGCGGGCAGGACCCGCTGGTGCGGGATGCCCTCGTGCTCGGGGAAGACGACCCGCAGTTGTTCGTGGCGGGCGACGAGGTCGGCGACGGCGGCGCGCAGGGCCGGCACGTCCAGGGGGCCGCTGAGCCGCCAGGCGGCGGGCAGCAGGTAGGTGGGGGCGTGGGGGTCGAGCCGGTCGAGGAAGTACAGGCGCTGCTGGGCGGCGGACAGCGGGGTCCGCTCCGGGCGGGGCCGGACACGGACGGGGCCGTCGTCGCGCTCGGCCGACCGGCCGCGCAGCCGCTGTTCCCACAGGCGCCGGGCGGCCGGGGAGAGGCCGCCTCCCGTGGGGAGGGGACCGGGGCGCACGTCGGACGTGGTCATGGGGACACTCCGAATCTCAGGTCTGCGGAGGGGTGAGGGGGTGGGCGCGGGCCGTCGGCGGGGCGGCCCGCGCGGCCGGTCAGAGGTCAGCGGTCTCAGAAGCCGGCGGTCTCGGGGGCGGGGGTCTCAGCGGTCGCCGGCCTCAGAGGCAGCGGTCTCACAAGCCAGCGGTCTCAGAAGTCGGCGGTCAGGGACAGATCGATCTCGTCATCGCTCATCTGCGAGATCAGCTCCAGCAGACGGCGTTCCACCTCGGCGGCGAGCCGTTCCACGGTCGGGTGTTCGAACAGGTCACGGACCTGGAAGGGGCAGTCGAACGCGGTCCGCAGCCGGGAGGCGACCGAGACGGCGCGCAGAGAGTGACCGCCGAGGGCGAAGAAGTCGTCGTGGACGCCGACCCGGGGCAGGTCGAGGACCTCGCACCAGATCTGGGCGACGACCGTCTCGGCCGGGGTCCGCGGGGTCACGAGGGGGTGCGGTGCGCGGGCCGCGGGCTCGGGAAGGGCGGCGGTGTCCAGTTTGCCCTGGACGGTCAGTGGCAGGGCGTCGAGCAGGACGAACGCCGAGGGGACGAGGTAGTGCGGCAGCTGGGTCCGGCAGTGGGTGGCGAGGGCTTCCTCGGAGAGGCCGTCGCCCGCGACGTAGCCGACCAGGGCCGGTTCGCCGTACGGGGTGCGGACCACCACGGCGGCGCCGCGCACGCCGGGGTGGGCGCGCAGCACGGCCTCGGCCTCGCCCGGTTCGACGCGGAAGCCGCGGATCTTGACCTGGTCGTCGTCGCGGCCGAGGAACTCCAGCTCACCGGAGGGCAGTCGGCGCACCATGTCACCGGTGCGGTAGACGCGGGCGCCGGGTCGGCCGTGCGGGTCGGGCACGAACCGTTCGGCGGTGAGGGCGGGCCTCCCGAGGTATCCGCGGGCCAGTTCCGGCCCACCGACGAGGAGTTCGCCGGGGACGCCGTGCGGGGCCAGTTCGCCGCGGGGATCGACCACGTAGGTGCGGCGGCTGCCCAGGGCGCGGCCGATGGGCACCCGTCCGCCGGGGCGGACCCGTACGGTGTGCGCGGTCGCGGAGATGACCGACTCGGTGGGGCCGTAGGTGTTGACGACGGGCACGCCGGGCAGGTGCGCGAACCACCGGTCCAGCGGGTCGGCGGGCAGCGCCTCTCCCCCGGTCACCAGCAGCCGCAGACCGGCGAGCCGGGGGGCCAGCGCGTCCAGGCGGGCCACCAGTTCCGCCCAGTAGGACGGGGTCAGTTCCATGACGGTGATCCCGGTCGCGGCGACCCGGTCGGCGAGTTCCTCCGGCGCCCAGATCTCGTCGGGCCGTACGACCACGCTCGCGCCGACGCTCAGCGCGGGCAGGATCTGTTCCAGGGAGGCGTCGAAGGAGGTCGAGGCGAAGGTGAGCACCCGGTCCCGGTCGATGAGGCCGAACGCCTCGCGGGCGGTGGCGACATGGGCGTCCAGGGCGTGGTGCTCGACGCCGACGGCCTTGGGCCTGCCGGTGGAGCCCGAGGTGAAGATGACGTAGGCGAGGTCGTCGGGTCGCGGCGGATGGCGGTGGCCGCCGGGAAGGGGCGGGCTGTCGTCGGCGCGCACGGTCCGGACGCCGAGTGCGGCGACCGCGTCCCGGGTGCGCGCGTCGCACACCACGTGTCCCACGCCCGCCTCCTGAAGCATGTACCGCAGCCGCTCGGGCGGGAGCTGCGGGTCGAGGGGGACGTAGACGCCCCCGGTCCGCCATACGGCGAGCATGGCGGCGACCGACTGGACGCCCCGGCCCACGCACACCCCGATCGCGTCGGCGGGGGCGGCGCCGGCGTCCGTGAGCGCGGCGGCGATCCCCCCGGCGCGGGCGTCGAGGTCGGCGTAGGTGAGGGCGGTGTCGTCGCAGACGACGGCGGTCGCGTCCGGGCGGCCCGCCGGGGCGAAGGCGGGTGCGGCGGGCGCGGTGCGTCCGGCGGCCGTGAGCAGGTCCTCGCGTTCGTCCGCCGACAGCAGGGGTGCCTCGTCGACGCGGACTTCCGGGGTGTCGACCAGCGTGCGCAGCATCCGGCCGGTGTGGTCGGCGAAGCGGGTGGCGGTGGCCGGGTCGAAGAGGTCGGCGGCGTACTCGACGTTGAGTGCGAAGCCGCGGTCGCGGATCACGAAGGTGACGGTGAGGTCGAACTTGGCGGAGTTCCAGGGCAGGGTGAGGTCGGTGGCGTCCAGGCCCGGGAGGCCGGAGCGGCCGGGGAAGGCGTCCTGGACGTCGACCATGACCTGGAAGAGCGGGTTGCGGGACAGGTCGCGCTCGGGGCGCAGCCGTTCCACGACCTGGTCGAAGGGGACCTCCTGGTGGTCGAAGGCGCCCAGGACGACATCGCGGACCCGGTCCACGAGGGTGCCGAGGGCAGGTCTGCCGGAGAGGTCCGTGCGCAGCACGACCGTGTTGACGAAGAAGCCGACGACGGGCTCCAGTTCGACCCGTCCGCGCCCGGCGACGGGGGTGCCGACCGGGATGTCGCGCTGTCCGGTCCAGCGGGCCAGGACCGCCTGGGCGGCGGCGAGCAGCACCATGAAGCGGGTGGCGCCGTGCGCGCGGGCGAGGGTGTCGACGCGGCCGACGAGGTCGTGGGGCAGTTCGACCTCGACCGCGCCGCCCCGGCCGGTGAACGCGGCGGGGCGGGGCCGGTCCGTGGGCAGGTCCAGCACCGGGGTGCCGTCCAGGACGCGCTCCCAGTAGGCGAGTTGGGGTTCCAGGGCGCCGCTGTCGGCGCGGTCCCGCTGCCAGACGGCGAAGTCGCCGTACTGCACGGGCAGGGGCGGCAGTCCGGCGGCGCGGGCCTGGACGCGGGCGTGGTAGTGCTGGGCGAGTTCGTCCAGCAGGACGCCCTTGGACCAGCCGTCGGTGACGGCGTGGTGCAGCGCGATCAGCACGACATGGTCGTCGTCGGCCAGTTCCCACACGCCGGAGCGCAGCAGGGGCGGCCTGGCGAGATCGAACCGGCGGGTGGCGAAGGCCGCGGCGACGGGGCGGAGCGCCTCGACCCGGTCGTCCTGTCCGTCGGCGGTCTCGGGCACGCGTTCCCAGTGGAGCGGGACACCGACCGGGTCGCACACCTCCTGCACCGGGCGGCCGTCGGCCTCGATGAGGGCGGTGCGCAGGACCTCGTGACGGGCGACCAGGTCGTCCAGGGCCCGCTGCCAGGCAGAGCGGTCGAGGCCGCCGCGCACCCGCCAGCAGTACCACAGCAGATAGGAGTCGCCCCGGTCGGAGGTGCGGTCCAGGAACCACAGGCGTTCCTGGGCGAAGGAGAGCGGCAGCGGCCGGTCACGGTCGACGGGCACCACCTCGGTGCCGCCCGAGCCGCGGGCGGCGGCCACGCGCGGGGCGAAGCCCCGGACGGTGGGGTGCTCGAACACGGTGCGCAGTTCGATCTCGCGGCCCAGGCGCTGGGCGATCCGGGAGACGGCCATGGTGGCGAGCAGGGAGTGCCCGCCGAGGTCGAAGAAGCTGTCGTCGAGACCGACGCGCTCCAGGCCCAGCACGTCCGCCCACACCTCGGCGACGATCCGCTCGGTCTCGTCACGCGGTGCCGCGTAGGCGGCACCGGTGGTGGAACGGGTGTGCACGGGGTCGGGGAGTGCGGACCGGTCGAGTTTGCCGGAGACCCCGACCGGCAGGGCGTCCAGGACGACGAAGTCGGACGGAACGGCGTGGTGCGGGAGGTAGCGCGCGCACCAGGCGCGCAGTTCGGGCCGATCCGGTGCGGCGGGGGCGCCGGGGGCGGGCACGACGTAGCCGATCAGGCTGCGGCCGGTGGCGCGGTCGGGGCGGGCGGCGGCCTGGGCGACGAGCGGGCAGGCCCGCAGCACCGTCTCCACCTCGCCGAGTTCGATACGGAAGCCGCGGACCTTGACCTGGTCGTCGTGGCGGCCGAGGAACTCCAGGTCTCCGCCGGGTGTCCAGCGCACGATGTCGCCGGTGCGGTAGAGGCGTCCGCCGGGCGGCCCGTGGGGGTCGGGCACGAAGCGTTCGGCGGTCAGGGCGGGGCGGCCCAGATAGCCGCGTGCCACCTCGGTGCCGCCGATGAGGAGTTCACCGCCGACACCGACCGGGACGGGTGCGCCGTCGGTGTCGACGACGTACACGCGGCGCTCGCCCAGGGGCCGGCCGATGGGCACGGTGTGGGCGGGCGGGTCGTCGGCGTCGTAGGTGGTGGCGGTGACGGTGGTCTCGGTGGGGCCGTAGGCGTTGACGACCCGGACCCGGGGGACGGCGGCACGCCACGCGGCGAGGGTGTCGGGCGGGACGGCCTCGCCGCCCAGGACCAGCAGCCGCAGGGTGCCGAGGGCGGCGGCGAGGCGCCGGTCCAGGGAGAGCGTCAGTTCGGCCCAGTAGGTCGGGGGCACGTTGACGACGGTCAGAGCGTGCCGCTGGACGATCTCGGGGACCTGGGTGGGCAGCCAGGGCTCGTCGGGACGCATCACGACGGTGGCGCCGGAGGTGAGGGCGGGCAGAACCTGGTCGAGGGAGGCGTCGAAGGAGAAGGAGGCGAAGGCCAGGACCCGGTCGGCGGCGGTGATGCCGAAGCGGGCGCGGGCCGCGGCCACGTGCGAGGCGAGGGCGGCGTGTTCGACACCGACGGCCTTGGGGTGCCCGGTCGACCCGGAGGTGAAGATGACATGGGCGAGTTCACGCGGGTGCGGCCGGTGGCGAGGGCCGTCGGCGGCCGGGGCGACGGTCGTGGCATCAATGCGTACGGGGGCCAGGGCGTCGGCGTCGGCGGCGGTCGCCGGGTCGCCGATCACGCAGGCGAGGCGGGCCTCCCCGGCCATGAACCGCAGTCGCTCGGCGGGGAGTTCGGGGTCGAGGGGGACATAGACCCCGCCGGCCCGCCAGATCCCCTCGATGGCGGCGACCGACCACACTCCCCGGCGCAGCAGGACGCCCACCGCGTCGCCCGGTGCGACGCCCGCGGTCCTCAGTGCGGCGGCCAGATCGCCCGTCATCGCGTCGAGGTCCGCGTAGGTGGCGCTGTCGTCGCCGCAGGTGAGCGCTGTCGCTCCGGGGCTGCCGCGGAAGGTGAGGTGCGGCGCCCGGGCGGCGGGAGCGTCGGGGGCGCGATGCCAGTCGGGGCGGGGCCGGGCGAGCGCGCCGGGACGCGGGGGAAGCGCGCGGGCCAGCTCCCGCACGGGGGTGTCGGGTGCGGCCAGGACGGCGCGGACCAGAGACACGTACGCCTGGGCGAACGCCCGCATGGTGGCGGTGTCGAACAGGGCGGTGGCGTACTGGAGCAGGGCGGCGATGCTGCCGTCCGCGCGCAGCGTGAGATCGAGGAAGACGTCCAACGGGGTCTCGGCGAGCGGCGGTTCGACCAGGGACACCTCAAGCCCAGGCATCCGGACCGGCTGGATCGGTGTGTTGAGGAGGGTGAACGACGCCTGGGCGAGCGGGTGCCGGGACAGGTCGCGGGAGCCGCCGAGGGCACCGACGACGAGGTCGAAGGGCGCCTCGGCGTGCGCGAGGTCCACCGGGACCCGGCCGCGCACCCGGTCGAGCAGGGTGGTGAAGCCGGGTCCGCCCGCGAGGTCGGTGCGCAGGACGATGGTGTTGACCAGGGGGCCGATGAGGGCATCGGCGCCGGGGCGGGCGCGGTCGGCGAGGGTGCTGCACACGGCGATGTCGTCGTGGCCGGCCCAGTGGCCGAGGAGGGCCTGGTAGGCGGTGAGCAGGACCATGTAGCGCGTGGCGCGGCGTGCGCGGGCGAAGGTGTCCACGGCGGCGACCAGGTCGGCGGGCAGGTCGAAGCGGACGACATCGCCCGAGCCGTCCCAGGTGCGCGGGCGTGGCCGGTCGGTGGGCAGGCCGAGCGGCGTGAGGCCGGACAGCCGCTCGCGCCAGTGGCCGAGCAGGCGCTCCAGACGCGGGCCGCGCAGGCGTTCGGTCTGGGCGCGGGCCAGGTCGGGGTAGGCGACGGCGGGCGGGGTGACGGGTTCGCCGCGGTATCCGGCGGCGAGTTCCTCCAGCAGGACGCCCCACGACCAGCCGTCCACGGCGATGTGGTGCACCTCGACCAGCAGCAGATGCTCGTCGGGGGCGACGCGGGCGAGGACGGCGCGGACGGGCGGCTGCGCCGCGAGGTCGACGGGCCGTCCGAGGAAGCGGGCGTACAGGTCGTCTGCGCCCTTCGCCTCGACCCGCTCCAGGGCGATGCCGTCCGGGGCGTCGACCACCGGGACCGGTTCGCCGTCGACGGCCGTGAACCGGGTGCGCAGCACCTCGTGCCGGTCCACGACCGAGGACAGCGACCGGTGCAGCCGCTCCGGGTCCAGATCGCCGTGCAGCCGCAGGACCAGCGGGAGCATCGACTCGCTGGAGGAACCGGCGAGCTGGTCCATGAACCACAGTCGGCGCTGCGCGAAGGACGCGGTGCGGGTGTCGACGCCGTCCAAGGCCCTCTCGGGGGCCGGTCCTGCTGTCACTGTGAGCCTCCAAGCCGTGTTTCACAGCAGACTGCCGTCGACGGCCACGGGCCCCATAGGGAAGAAAACGCAGCACCGCGCGCAGTACGGGCTGCCGTGCCGACTCGGTGCAGGTCAGGGCACGGCACAGCACGGCGCCGATCGCGAACTGCCCCTGGGCGCACCGCGCTCGCCGCCGGGCCCCATCGTCATGACCCGCTGACCCGGGTCAAGGACGCCGGTCGTCAACCGGTCCCCAGGAACGATCAAGGGCCGGTTTCGGATCTCTCCGAAACCGGCCCTGACCTGCGACTGTCTCCAGTCGGGACGACAGGATTTGAACCTGCGACCCCTTGACCCCCAGTCAAGTGCGCTACCAAGCTGCGCCACGTCCCGATGCCGTCTGACCTGGGCGTTTCCCTGGCCGAACGCGCACAGAAACCATACCGCACTCCGCCGGGTGGTCGCGCACCCGTTTCCTTGACCTGAACTTCGGTTGAGGTTGCACCATCGTCCGTATGACGATCACCGAACCGCGCGAGCGCTCCTTCGGCTACGACGACCTGCCCGCGCTGATGAGCCGGATGACCGGCGACGAGAAGCACGGACCGGCCGCGACCTCCACCCTGGACGTGCTGTGGGTGCTCTACGACCGGGTGCTGCGGGTGAGCCCCGGGCGCAGGACGGATCCCGGGCGGGACCGGTTCCTGCTGTCCAAGGGGCACGGGCCGATGGCGTACTACGCGGTCCTGGCCGCCAAGGGGTTCGTGCCGGTCGGGTGGCTCTCCGGTTTCGGTTCGTACGACTCCCCGCTCGGTCACCATCCCGACCGCACCCTGGTGCCCGGCGTGGAGATCGGCAGCGGTTCGCTGGGGCACGGGCTGCCGATCGCCGTCGGCACGGCGCTGGGACTGCGCGCCCAGGGGCTCCCCGGGCCGGCGGTGTGGACGCTGATCGGGGACGCCGAGCTGGACGAGGGCAGCAATCACGAGGCCATCGCGTACGCCGGTCCGGCCGGCCTGGAGCGGCTGCACACGGTCGTGGTCGACAACTCCTCCGCCACCTACGCCCGGCCCGGCGGGATCGCCGCCCGCTTCGAGGCCGCGGGCTGGTCCGCCCGCACGGTCGACGGCCGCGATCACCGGGCGCTGTACGACGCCTTCACCGCACCGCACCCCGGCCGCCCGCATGTCGTCGTGGCCCGCGTCGAAGCCAAGTAGTTCCCGTCCGTCCGGGGCCTCCCCACCTACGAAAGGCACCTTCCCACCATGGACACCATGCGTGACCGTTTCGCCCCCACCATGGCGCGGCTGCTCGACGAGGATCCGCGGGTCGCGGTGGTCCTCGCCGAGATCGGCGTGGCCGCGTTCGACGACGTACGGCCGCGCCATCCGGACCGGGTGATCAACGTCGGGATCCGTGAGCAGCTGCTCATCGGGGCCGGGGCGGGGCTGGCGCTGACCGGGCTGCGGCCGGTGATCCACACCTTCGCCAGTTTCCTCGTGGAGCGGCCCTTCGAGCAGGTCAAGCTGGACCTCGGCCATCAGGACGTGGGCGCGGTGCTGGTGAGCGCCGCCGCGTCCTTCGACTGGCCCGCGGGCGGGTACACCCATATGGCGCCCGGCGATGTCGCCGTCCTGGACACGCTCGACGGCTGGACCGTCCATGTGCCGGGGCACCCGGACGAGGCCGAGACCCTGCTCCGGCACGCCGTCGCCGCGGGCGACGACAAGGTGTACGTCCGGCTGTCGGTCCAGTCGAACGCCGAGCCGCTCCCGGTCGACGGTGCCCGTTTCCACACCGTCCGCGCGGGCCGCTCCGGCGTGGTCGTCGCCGTCGGGCCGACCCTGGACGCCGTGCTCGCCGCGACCGAGGGCCTCGATGTCACGGTCCTGTACGCCACGACCGTACGGCCCTTCGACGCGGCCGCCCTGCGGGCCGCCACCGAGCGGGCCGGAACCGATGTAGTCCTGGTCGAGCCGTATCTCGCGGGCACCTCCACCGCCGTCGCGGGCGATGCCCTCGCCGATGTCCCGCACCGGATCCTCGGCCTCGGCGTGGGCCGCCGTGAGCTGCGCCGCTACGGCACGGCCGAGGAGCATGCCGCGGCGCACGGGCTGGACGCCGGGTCGCTGCGGGAGCGGATCAGCGGGTTCCTGGCGGGAGCGCGGGTGCCGCTCACCCTGTGACCGTTCGCAAGGGCCCTCAGCTCGGCTGCCGGTCGCGCTCCTCCCGGATCGCCGGGCCGCCCGCGCCCACCGGTGGGGCGTCCACCCGTACGAGATTGCGGACCGCCGGTATCGCGAGCAGGGCGATGACGACGAAGACGCTGGTCACGGCGGCCACCATGAGGACGCCTCCGGCACCCAGACCGGCGGCGGCCGGGCCGGCGAGGGCCTGGCCGACCGGCATCATCGCGAGGGAGCCCGCCACGTCATAGGCATGGATCCGGTTGAGGACGTCCGGCTGGACCTGGGTCTGGACGCTGGTCGCCCACATCACGCTCCAGAACGCCATCCCGGCCCCCGCCACCGCCGCGCCCGCCGCCATCGCGGCCACGCCCATGCCGAGCCCGACCGTCGCCGGGAACCCGGCGAAGCCGAGCAGGCTGATCGCGCCCGCGCGCAGCATCCGGCGCGGCCGGATCCGCAGGGCGAGCAGTCCGCCGACCACGGTCCCGGCCCCGAGCGCCGAATTGACCAGGCCGTACGCCCCGGCGCCGTGCTCGCCCACCACCTCGGTCGCCACCAGCGGGGTGGTCGGGCCCCAGACGGCGATCATGTACAGACACCAGACGAGGATCACGCCCCAGAGCCAGGTGCGGGAACGGAACTCCCGCCAGCCCTCCACCAGATCGCCCCGGAAGGTGCTCTTCGCCCGGCCGTGCGGCGTGTGGCGCGTGCCGTACGCCGGTCTCGGCAGCCGGAGGAACAGCAGGCACAGCGCGCTGATCCCATAGGTGGCCGCGTGGGCGACGAACACCCCGCCGGGGTCGGTGAGTCCGACCAGGACACCCGCGGCGGCGGGTCCGGCGAGCTGGGCCGCGGACTCGGCGATGCGTATCGCGCCGTTGGCGCCCTGGACATCACTGGCCAGCCGCGGGACCGTGCTGGCCACGCCGGGCTGGAAGACGGCGCCCGCCACGCCGTTGACCACGCCGATCGCGCAGATCTCCCAGAGCACCACCCGCCCGGAGAAGAACAGCGCGGCCGTCACGGCCTGGGTGACCAGGCGCACCAGGTCGGCGCCGATCATCAGCCCCCGGGTGCCGAACCGGTCGGCGATCACCCCGCCGAAGACGACGAGCGCGGCGAAGGAGGCGGCCGTCGACGCCATCGCGAGGCCCACCGCGCCCGCCCCGTACCCGTGCTGGAGCAGTCCGGCGGCCAGGGCCACCGGCAGCATGGTGTCACCGAGCCGGGCGACCGCGCGGGCGACGAAGAACAGCCCGAAGTCCCGCGACCAGACCGGCGGCGGGGTCTTCCCGTCCCGCGCCCCCGCCCCCACGGCGCCTACCACTCCCGCTCCCGGTGGGCCGTCCCCCGTCGACTGCGTTGACCTCCCGGACATCGTGCGCGCACCCCTCCCCGGCTGATCCGCCGATCCCCACCACTGATCTTCGGATCATGCCACGGGCCACTGACAACGCCCCGGCGCGTCATCTCCCGGCGGGCGTCCCCAGCCGGGGGTGGGCTTCCAGGAGTCGGGTCGGGGCGGCCTGGCGCCAGGAGTCGGCGAGGATGTCCCTCAGCTCGTCCTCGCCCTCCAGCGCGGCCAGCCGGACCCGCACCCAGGCGAACTGTGCCTCGTGACCGGCGATCCAGAACTTCTCCGGTTCGGCGAGGACCAGTTCGTCGCGCTCCTCCTTGGGGCAGCGCACGGCGATGGAGGTCTCGTCCTCGGGCAGCGTGGCGAACATCTTGCCCGCGACCCGGAAGGTGGGCATGCTCCAGGCGATCTTCTCCGTCGTCTCCGGCAGCGACAGGGCGATTCGGCGTACGGTTTCGGCATCCGGCATGACAGGCACGGTAACCGCTGCCACTGACAAGGGCCTGGTGCGCGGGGGTCTCCGGCGACGGGCCGGTTCAAGGGCGCGCGTGCGGGGCCAGCCGCTTGTAGTAGATCGACGTCGGCCGTGGCACGCCCCGCGGGTCGGCCGCGTAGTCGGGGATCGCGCCGATCCGGGTCCAGCCCGCCGAGCCGTACAGCCGCTCGGCCCCGCTGTCCGTCTCGGTGTCCAGGTGCAGCATCGTGATGCCGGACGCGGCGGCGGCCTCCTCGGCGGTGGCCAGGAGCCGGCGGCCGAGGCCCCGCCCGCGTGCGTCGCGGTGGACCATCAGCTTGACCAGTTCGGCGCGATGACGGCTGTTGGGCTTGCCGGGAAAGGCGAGACTCACGGTACCGACGACCCGGCCCGCGACCCGGCCCACCTCTCCGCCCGCCCCCGCGTCCCCCGGGCGCGCTTCCTCTCCCTCCGCCTCCGTAGCGACCCACACCGCCCGCCGCCCCTCGGCCACCCCCGCCGCCCACTCCCCCCACCACGCGAGCGCCTCCGCGCGTTCGAGGGGTGCGAGGAAACCGACCGACGCGCCGCCGTCGACCGAGTCGGCCAGCAGGTCCGCCAAGTCGTCCGCCAGAAAGCCGAGGCGGGCGGCGTCCACGCGCGTGATCCTCACGGCAGCACCACCGCCAGCACATACCGCGCGTCCCCCGGCCCCGGGCACCAAAACCGCGTCGCCCCCCACACCCGCAGCCGCAGACAGTCCCCCGCCTCCAGCAGATACCCGGTGTCCTCCGCCGTGATCTCCACCCTGCCCTCCAGGAGCCAGATGTGCTGTTCCAGGCCGGGCACGGGCGGCCGGTCGTAGGCGATGTCGGCGCCGGGCGTCAGCCGTCCCTCGACCAGTTCGCCGCGCAGCCCCGGATGCGGCGGCGACACGGACCGGCGTACGAAACCGGACGCGCGGTCCTCCCACACGGGCTGGTCGGCGGCGCGCAGCAGCGGCGCGGGGCCGGCCGCCTCCACCTCGCCGAGCAGCCGGGACATGGTCCGGCCATAGACATGGCAGAGGCGGTTGAGGGTGGCGGCGGTGGGGCTGATCTCGGCGCGTTCGGCGCGGGAGAGGGTGGAGCGGCTCACTCCGGTGCGCTCGGCGAGATCGTCCAGCGACCAGCCGCGCTCGGCGCGGAGTTCGGCCAGGCGGGTGGCCAGCCGGGCGTCCACGGGATCGTCGTCTCTCATCCTTCGCCCCTCACCGCGTCTCTCGCATTCGGGATGATATCCCAGATGTGAGACAGTCATACGAGACAGCAGCCGGACACCCTCACGGCTCACACCCGCACGGCTCACACCGGCGCCGCCTCCCCCAGCGCCGCCAGTACCGGGCGGATCAGCGGGTGTTCCTCGGCGCCACGGCGTACGGCGGCGAAGACCCGGCGGGTCGGGGCGATCCCGTCGACCGGGCGGACGACCACGCCGGTGAGGTCCATACCGTGCAGCGCGGAGCGCGGTACGAGGGCGACGCCGAGCCCGGCGGAGGCGAGGGCGACGACCGCGCGGAAGTCGTCGGAGGAGTGCTCCAGACGGGGCTGGAAGCCCGCGTTCTCGCAGGCGAGGACGACCACGTCATGGCAGGGATTGCCGGGGTAGGGGCCGATCCACGGGTCCTTGGCCAGCCCGGCCAGCGGCACCACGGCCGCGTCGGCGAGCCGGTGGGCGATGGGCACGACCGCGTCGAACGGCTCGGCGTACAGCGGCACCGGGGACAGCCGGGGGTCGTCGGCGGGCGGCGCCCCCCGGTACTCGACGGCCACGGCGACATCGATCTGCCGGTCCAGCACCATCGCGAGACTGGCGTCGCCCTCGGCGTCCCGGACCCGGATGCGGATGCCGGGCGCGGTCGCGGCGAGCCGGGCCACGGCCGGGGCGACGACGAGGGCGATGCCGGTGGCGAAGGAGGCGACGGTGACCGTACCGGCCGCGCCGGAGCCGTAGGCGGCCAGCTCCGCCTCGGCCCGCTCCAGCTGGGCGAGCACGGCGTGGGTGTGGCCGAGCAGGATCTCGCCGGCCGGGGTGAGCCGTACGCCCTTGGCGCCGCGCTCCACCAGACGGTGGCCGGTCTCCTGCTCCAGGGCGGTGAGCTGCTGGGAGACGGCCGAGGGGGTGAGGTAGAGCGCGGCGGCCGCCGCGGTGACCGTGCGGTGGTCGGCCACCGCGCGCAGGATGTGGAGCCGCCGTGCCTCGATCATGGGCCCATTATCGTGCCAGAGCGTCGGCCCTGGTCAGACGGCCAGTTCCGCGCGGGCGGCGACGAACGCGTCCACGGCCCGGTGCACGTCCTGCGGGGTGTGGGCGGCGGACAGCTGGACCCGGATACGGGCCTGGCCCTGCGGGACGACGGGGTAGGAGAAGCCGACGACGTACACCCCGCGTTCCAGCAGCAGTTCGGCCATCCGGCCCGCCTCGGCCGCGTCGCCGATCATGACGGGCGCGATGGGGTGGTCGCCGGGGAGGAGGTCGAAGCCCTCCTCGGTCATCCGGGCACGGAACAGCGCGGTGTTCGCCCTGAGCCGCTGGCGCAGGTCCCCCGCCGACTCCAGCAGGTCGAGGATCTTCAGGGAGGCGGCGGCGATCACCGGGGCGAGGGTGTTGGAGAACAGATAGGGGCGGGAGCGCTGGCGCAGCAGGGCGACGATCTCGGCGCGGGCGGCGACATAGCCGCCGGAGGCGCCGCCGAGGGCCTTGCCGAGGGTGCCGGTGATGATGTCGACGCGGTCCATGACGCCGTGGAGTTCGGGGGTGCCGCGTCCGCCGGGGCCGACGAAGCCGACGGCGTGCGAGTCGTCGACCATGACCATGGCGTCGTGGCGGTCGGCGAGGTCGCAGATCTCGGCGAGGGGGGCGACGTACCCGTCCATGGAGAAGACGCCGTCGGTGACGATGAGCCTGCGGCGGGCGTCGGAGGCGTCCTTGAGCTGCTGCTCCAGGTCGGCGAGATCGCGGTTGGCGTAGCGCAGACGGCGGGCCTTGGACAGCCGGATGCCGTCGATGATGGAGGCGTGGTTGAGGGCGTCGGAGATCACCGCGTCCTCGGGGCCGAGCAGTGTCTCGAAGACTCCGCCGTTGGCGTCGAAGCAGGAGGAGTACAGGATCGTGTCCTCCTGGCCGAGGAACGCCGACAGCCGGGCCTCCAGTTCCTTGTGCACCTCCTGCGTGCCGCAGATGAAGCGGACGGAGGCCATGCCGTAGCCCCAGCGGTCCAGCGCCTGGTGGGCGGCGGCGAGCACCTCGGGGTGGTCGGCGAGGCCAAGGTAGTTGTTGGCGCAGAAGTTGAGGACATCGCCGGGCCGCCCGCCCGCGCTCACCGTGACGGTCGCGGACTGCGGACCGGCGAGGACCCGCTCGGGCTTGTGCAGCCCGGCGGCCCTGATCTCGTCGAGGGTGGCGCGCAGATCGTCGCGCACGGATTCGAACATCGTGGAAGCTCCTCAGGGGTTACGCGGGGACGTGGTTACGCGGGGACGCCAGGGCACGGACACGACTACCCGGTCCAGTCCAGGATGACCTTGCCGCCCGTGCCACCGGCGGCATCCTCGAAGGCCGTCTCGAAGTCGCGGTAGCCGTAGCGGCCGGTGATCACGGGGGCGAGGTCGAGGCCGCCTTCGAGCAGCACCGACATGGCGTACCAGGTCTCGAACATCTCACGGCCGTAGATGCCCTTGATCGTGATCATCGACGTGACGATCCGGGCCCAGTCGACGGGGAACTCCTCGGCGGGCAGCCCCAGCATGGCGATCCGGCCGCCGTGGGTCAGATTGCCGATGATGTCGCGCAGCGCCTCGGGGCGGCCGGACATCTCCAGGCCGACATCGAAGCCCTCGCGCAGTCCGAGGGTGCGCTGCCCGTCGGCGACCGACTCGGCGGAGACGTTCAGCGCGAGGCTCACGCCGATCTTCCGGGCCAGCTCCAGACGCTCCTCGCTGACGTCGGTGATCATGACGTGCCGGGCGCCCGCGTGCCGGGCGACGGCGGCGGCCATCAGGCCGATCGGCCCGGCGCCGGTGATCAGCACATCCTCGCCGACCAGCGGGAACGACAGCGCGGTGTGCACGGCGTTGCCGAACGGGTCGAAGATCGCGGCGACATCGAGGTCGACGGGGACCCGGTGCACCCACACATTGCCCGCGGGCAGGGCGACGTACTCGGCGAAGGCGCCGTCGCGGCCGACGCCCAGTCCGACGGTGGCCCGGCACAGATGACGCCGCCCGGCCAGACAGTTACGGCATTTGCCGCACACCAGATGGCCCTCGCCGCTCACCCGGTCGCCCACGTCGATGTCGGTGACGTCCCGGCCGGTGGCGACGACCTCGCCGACGAACTCGTGTCCGACGACCAGCGGGGTACGGATCGTCTGCCGGGCCCAGCCGTCCCAGGACCGGATGTGCAGATCGGTGCCGCAGATGCCGGTGCGCAGCACCTTGATGAGGACATCGCCGGGCCCGACGGCCGGCTCGGGCACGTCGGCGAGCCACAGACCGGGCTCCGCCTTCTCCTTGACCAGCGCCTTCACGCTACGGCTCCAGGGGTTCGGGTACCGGGCGCGGGCATGCCGAGGCGGCCCGGACCGGGGAGGGAGGGTGGATTCCGGTAGCAATCTGCCCCACGGGAGCGCCCCGGTCCATCGAGGATTTCTTAAGCGGTACCCCAGCTTTGCTACAGGCCGGGCACGGGGAGGGCCCGGCGACGCGCGCGTGCCTCCCCCACGTACACCCGAGGCGGCGGCCTCGATACGTCACCCGGCGCAGTCCCGGGTGCGCCGCCCCGCGCCGGCTGGGAGGCTCGGCGTCCGGCGGCGGGACGGATTCCGCCCGACACGGGAGAGCCACCCATGCGTGAGTTTCTGGTCCAGATCACCACCAAGGTGCCCGACGGCACCCCGCGCGAGGAGGTTACCGCGCGCCGCGCCGCCGAGACGGAACGCTCGGCGGAACTGGCCGCCGCCGGCCATCTGTGGCGGCTGTGGCGCCCCGAGGGCGAGCGCCGCAGCATCGGCATCTGGTGCGCCGACGACGAAGCGGACCTGCACGCGCGCGTGCTGGACACCCTCCCGCTGCGGCCCTGGATGACGGTCTCCGTCACCCCCCTCGAACCGCACCCGAGCGACCCGGGCCGCGCGGGGAAGTGACCGATGAGATCCACGACATGCGCGTAGAGCGCCCCGCGGCTGCCGTACGACGGCCAGAATCGAGGGACGTCACCGGCCGCCGCGGTCGGTGACCCGCTCGGCCGACCGACCAGGAGCCGCCCATGAACACCGCCCGGGACCTCGCGATCGTCGCCCTGGACTCGGCGCCCGAACGCCCGCTGGAGCAGGGCGATCTGTCGCTGGCGCTGGCCGGGGCCGAGCTGCTCGACCTGGCCGACGCGGGCGCACTCTCCCTGGACGGCGACCACATCGTTCCCGGCACGGCGTCCGACACGGGTGACCGCCTGCTGGACGGGGCCGCGGCGCTGCTGGTCCGCGAGCGGCCGTACGAGTCGGTCGAGGACTGGCTGTGGCGACGGGGGCGGGAACTGGCCGCCGCCTACACGGCCGACCTGGAGAAGGACGGGCTCGCGGCCCGTCCGCGCGGGCGCCGGATTCCGCTCAGGGCCTCCCGCGCGGAGCTGGTGGACTCACCGGAACGCGGTCGGGCCCGCGAGCGGCTGACCGCCGGGGATCCCGTCCTCACCGCGCTCGCTTCTGCGGCCGGGGTCGGCGGGGACGGCGGGGACACGGGGGGCGGGGCCACGGGGGCGGATCTGTCAGAGGACGAGGGCAAGGCGACCGACGAAACCCGCACCGACGACTCCCTCACCACCGAACCCCTCGCCGACGAGCCTTTCGCCGATGAGTCCCTCACCGCCGTTCTCGCCGCCGTCGGGGGCGCGGTGATGGAGCTGGAGGCCGTACGCCAGCGCCGGGCCATCGAGAACGCGGCGTTCGACAATGTGTGGCGCGGGTGGTGAGCCGTTGAGGACCGGGCGGGGCGCGGGGTGGGCTACACCCCCTCCCCGCCCACCCCCTCACAACGCCGGTAATCCGTCCGCCTCCCGGCGTTCCAGGCGGGCGGCGAGTTCCGCGGCGGCGGCCTTGATGGTCTCCAGGCCCGGCCGTCCCCAGGGGCGGGGTGTGACGTCGGAGACGGACACGGTGCCCAGCACCATGCCCAGGGTGTCGATCATCGGCGCGCCCAGATAGGAGCGGACGCCGAACTCGTCGACGACCGGATTGCCCGCGAACCGCGGATAGTCGCGGACGTCGTCGAGGGCCAGCGCCCGGCGCCGCGCCACCACGTGGGTGCAGAAGCCGTGCTCGCGCGGCAGGAAGCGGCCGATCTCGGGGCGGGTGCCGTCCTCCCGGACCACCGGCACCGGGTCCGCCAGGTGCAGCCCGGCGAAGAACTGCCCGTTCCCGGCGAGGAAGTTGACCATCGCGTACGGCGCCCCGGTGTGCTCGGCGAGGCGGGTGGCGAAGGCGTCGAGGGCGGGCTCGGGGCGTTCACCGAGGCCCAGCCCGCGCAGTCGGCGGGCACGGGCGGGTGCCTCTTTGTCCTCGGGCGTGAGCAGCAGCCGGCCTGCCGGGCGGGGCGGCTCGTAGCTCATCGCCCGTCTCCCTCGCTGTGGACGTGTGGCATGTGCGGCTCCGATGGGTGGGGTGGTGCGGGCGGCGGGGCCGTCACCGGTGCGCGCCATTGCTCGGCGCGGGGTCCGGGGAGTGGGCGATCAGATGACGGACGAGGGTGAGCAGGGTCTGGACCCCGGACGCGGAGATCCGGGCGTCGCAGCGCACGACGGGGATCCTCGGGTCCAGGTCGAGCGCGGCGCGCACCTCCTCGGGGTCGTAGCGGTGGCCGCCGTCGAACTCGTTGACGGCGACGATGAATCCGAGGCCGCGCTCCTCGAAGAAGTCGACGGCGGCGAAGCATTCGGCGAGGCGCCGGGTGTCGACCATGACGACCGCGCCGAGGGCGCCCTCGGACAGCTCGTCCCACATGAACCAGAACCGTTCCTGTCCGGGGGTGCCGAACAGATACAGCACATGGTCGGGATCGAGGGTGATCCGGCCGAAGTCCATGGCGACGGTCGTCTCGACCTTGTTCTCGACGCCGTCGAGACTGTCGGTCGCCTCGCCGGCGGTGGTGAGCAGTTCCTCGGTGCTGAGCGGCGCGATCTCGCTGACCGCGCCGACGAAGGTGGTCTTGCCGACGCCGAAGCCGCCGGCGACCAGGATCTTCAGCGCGGTGGGGAACGGATCTCTGTCGCCTCCTTGGTCGTCGCGGCGGCGGTCGGTCACGGCGTCGTACCCATGCGGTGCAAGGTCATGGCGGGCCGCGCCGGTGGCGGGGTCAGAGCTGTCGTCGTAGTCCATCGAGCACTGCCTCCAGAAGAGCCCGGTCTGTGGGGTTGTGGTGGAACACGGGGGGCTTGGTGGTGAGCGCCCCGCAGTCGAGGAGGTCGGACAGCAGCACCTTGGTGACCACCGCCGGCAGCTTCAGCTGGGCTGCCACCTCGGCGACGGAGACGGGTGCCCTGCACAGGTGGAGCACCTGGGCCTGTTCCGGGCCGAGATAGCCGAGGGGGGTCGCCCCGGTGGCCATCAGCTGCGACATCAGATCCAGTGCGACGGAGGGGCGGGTGCGGCCGTTGCTGACGGTGAACGGCCGCACCAGCCGTCCCGCCGCGTCGTCGAGCCAGGGCCCGTCGCCGGTCGCCGCCACGCTCACGACCTCATCGCCGTGGGTTCGACGGCGTGCTGCCGGGGCGCGGTGACCAGATAGGGGCGGACGCTCTTGACGAGCATGGCCATCTCGTAGCCGAGGACCGCCGCGTCGGCCTCGCGGCCGGCCATGACGGCGAGGCAGGTGCCGGAGCCGGCCTTGGTGACGAACAGCAGGTTGGCGTCGAGTTCCACGACGACCTGCCGTACGTCGCCGCCGTCGCCGAAGCGGACACCGGCGCTGCGGCCGAGGGAGTACAGCCCGGAGGCCAGCGCGGCCATGTGGTCGGCGCTGTCGTGGTCGAGGCCGTGGACGGATTTGACGAGTCCGTCGCTGGAGAGGAGAACCGCGCTGCTGGTGTGCGGTACGCGCTGCACGAGGCCGCTCATCAGCCAGTCGAGATCGGATACCTGGCTGGTCTGCGCATCGCTCGCCATGGTGGATCGACTCCTTGGGGTACGAAGGTCTGCGGGAGCGGTGGAACCGGGGGTGAGGGGGGTGCGGGTGGTACTCATCCGGCGGGGGCGCTCCCGTCCTGCCGGAGGGGGTGGTCGTGGGCCGGGTCCCGGGGGGTGGGGGTGGGGGGCATGGACAGCCGCGGGGCCGGGGGCGTGGCCCTCGGGTCCTGCGGGTGAAGCGGCCCGTCGAGGTCCGGTCCGCCGCCCTGCTGGGCCTCGGCGAGACTGACCCCGCGCTGGTAGGCGGCCATCAGGCCGGGGTCGTGCCCGGCGGTGAACTCGGGCTCCTCGCGCGGGGCGGACCGCTCGCGCAACTGGGGTACGAGGTGCTGCTGGGCCCGGCGCCGGGGCAGCTGGGGCTTGCCCTGGGTGCCGCGCACGGCTCCGGCGCGCGGCGTGAGCGGCCTGGTCGCGTGCGACTCGATCAGCGACCGCTCGTCGGGCCGGATCCCGGGGACGGCCTCGGCCGGGGTGGACCGCGCCGCCTGGGCATCACGCACGGGCAGCGGAGCGGCGGCCCCGTCCCTGGCGGCCCCGTCCCTGGCGGCCGGGACCCGCCCGGTGCCGGGGCCCACGGGAACGCTCCCGGTGTCCTGCCCGAGAGACCCCCTCCCGGTGCCAGGCCCGACGGCTGGACTCCCCGCCCCGGGCCCGGCAGAAACACTCCCGGTGCCGTACGCGCCCGGAGCACTCCCCGTCCCATGGGCGACCGGCCCGGTCCCCGTCCCGTACGACGCCGGAGCGCCCCCCATGTCGTACGGGGCCGGAGCACCCCCCGTCCCGTACGCCACCGGTACGCCCCCGGTGTCGTACGCCGAGGGCGTGCCCCCTGTGCCGTCGTGGGGCAGGGCGGGCTGCTCGGCGGTGGGTGCGGCGCCGAGCAGGGCCTGGGGGACGACCAGGACGGCCTGGACACCGCCGTAGATATTGGTCTGGAGCCGTACCGTGATGCCGTGCCGCCGGGCCAGTTGGGAGACGACGAACAGGCCGATGCGGCCGTCGGCCAGCAGGCTGGCGACATTGACCTGGTCGGGGTCGGCCAGCAGGGCGTTCATCTTCTGCTGTTCCTCGACGGGCATGCCCAGTCCCCGGTCCTCCACCTCTACGGCGAGCCCGGAGGTGACCAGGCCCGCGCGGAGCAGGACCTGGGTGTGCGGGGCGGAGAACACCGTGGCGTTCTCGACGAGTTCGGCGAGCAGATGGATGACGTCGGCGACGGCGTGGCCGCGCAGGGTGCCTTCGACGGGGGGCACCAGTTTGACCCGGGAGTACTGCTCGACCTCGGCGATGGCGGAGCGCAGCACCTCGGTCATGGGGACCGGGTTGCTCCACTGGCGGCGGGAGACGGCGCCGCCGAGCACGGCGAGGTTCTCGGCGTGGCGGCGGATCCGGGTGGCGAGGTGGTCGACATGGAAGAGGCCCTTGAGGAGTTCGGGGTCCTCCAGTTCGTTCTCCAGGTCGTCGAGGATCGCGATCTCGCGGTGCACCAGCGACTGGAGCCGGCGGGCGAGATTGACGAAGACCTCCAGCTTCTGTTCGCTGCCGGTCCGGCTGGAGAGCTGGGCGGCCTGGACGACACAGGCGACGGCGCTGTCGTGGGTGTTCGCCAGATCGGCGGCGAGCAGCTCGAAGTCGTCGGCGTCGGCGGGCGGGGTACCGCGGGTCCTGCGGCGGGGCGGCTGCTCGCCGCGGCGCAGCCCCTCGACCAGGGCGCGCAGTTCGGCTTCGCGCCGGGTGCTGCCGCGGCGCAACGCGTCGACGCGGTCGTGGACGGACCGGGCGGCCCGGCGTGCGGCGACAGCGGCGACGGCGACGGCGGCGAAGGTCACCGACAGGGCGGCGGCGAGCACGGCCAGCAGGGTGGGGCCCAGCGGTGCGGCGGTGGCGCGGACGGTGAAGATGACGGCGGCGCCGGCGCCGAGGGCGACCGCGACGGGGGGCAGCACGGCCAGGCGCATCAGTTGGGGCTTTATGTGGGCCTCGGGCAGCGAGGGCGTGGTGCGGGCGACCGGCCGTCCGTGCCGGCCGCCTTCGCGGCGGTCTGCGCGTGCGGCCGGTGCGCGGAGGTGTGACATCGGTTCCCTCGTACTGGTCCGTCTGGTGGCGGACACTCACAGTAGTCGCCGACATGTCCTGAGTGGTGGGCAGTTGACGAACTCCCCCGTAGACCATCCCGCTCTGGTATGAGGCATCGCACGGAAGATCGATAGGTCGGCCGGAGAGTGGGAGGAGAGTCACCATCGGGCGATCAATGCTGGTCAATCATGGTCATGAAACGACGGCGGGGGCCGGGGGGTTCCTGACCCCCCGACCCCCGCCCACTTCGTCGTCCTTCTGGACGGCCGGCCGTTCCTCGGCGCCCGGCGACCCTTTCCGCCCTCCCGACGCATTGCCCAGAACATCACCCAGCGTGATCACCGGTCGGTGTCACGGCTTGCGGGCCACCGCCCCGTACATGGCGATGTCCTCGTCGCGGATGTTCTGCTCGCCCGTGCCGTCCGGGAGCCATCGGTGCACCTGGACGATGCCGGGCTCGACGAGTTCGAGGCCGTCGAAGAACTCGTGCGCCTCGTCCATCGTCCGCAGCCGCATCGGCATGTCCCGGGCCGCGTACTCGCGGGCGACCCGGGCCACGTCCTCGGGGGCGAACTCGGCGGTGCCGATGGACATCGCGAGGTAGCTGCCGGACGGAAGCGGCTCAAGGAGCCGGCGCACGATGCCCACCGCGTCGTCCTCGTCCAGCACGAAGTGCACGATGGCGATGACGGTGAGCGCCACCGGCCGGGTGAGATCGAGCGTCTCGCGCAGTTCGGGGGCGTCCAGGATGGAGCCCGGGTCGCGGAAGTCGGCCTCGATGTACGACGTCCGGCCCTCGGGCGTGCTGGCCAGCAGGCCCTGGGACAGGGTGAGGACGATCGGGTCGTTGTCGACGTAGACGACCCGGGACTCGGGCGCCACGGACTGGGCGATCTCGTGCAGATTGGGGGAGGTGGGTATGCCGGTGCCGATGTCCAGGAACTGGCGCATCCCGGCGTCCTCGGCGAGCCAGCGCACGGCGCGGTTCATCCAGTCGCGATTGGCCCGCATGTGGATCGGCAGCGCGGGCCACTCCCGGGCCATGGCGTCGCCGGCCTCCTGATCGGCGGGGTAGTAGTCCTTGCCGCCCAGGACATAGTCGTAGATCCGCGCGGAGTGCGCGTGCTCGGTGTCGATACGGTCGGCAGGCCATCCGTTGTCAGGCAACGCCGTGTCTCCCATTCGGGTCGGGGTGAGTGAGCCAGGTCCAGCGATAACAGCACTCGAACTCCTTGAACTCCTTGAACTCCTCCTAGAACTCCTTGCGAATCGCACCGAGCTGGGCCTCGGTCCGGCCGGCCGGCGCCGCCTGGGCGCCCAACCGGTCCAGGGCCTCGCGGTAGACCACGACGTCGTCCCTCTTGTCCAGATACACGGCACCCACGAGGCCGCTGAGGTAGACGATGTCGGGCAGCTCACGGGCCCGGAACCGGAAGATGTGGTACGCCCCCGCCCGCATCGCCGGGTGGGGTCCCTGGGTGAACCGCATGATCTGCACGGTCACATGCGGCAGCCGGTTCATCTCGATCAGATGGTCGATCTGCGCCCGCATCACCCCGGCCCCGCCGACCGGCCAGCGCAGCACGGTCTCGTCCATCACCACCCACAGCCGCGGCGGCACCGGCCGCAGCAGCAGTTCCTGGCGGCGCATCCGCAGCGCGACCCGGCGCTCGGTGGCGTCGGCCGCGGCATGCGGGTTGCCCGCGCCGAGCAGGGCACGGGCGTAGCTCTCGGTCTGGAGCAGGCCGTGCACGAACTGGGGTTCGTAGGCGCGGATCTGCAACGCGGCCTGTTCCAGGCTGAGATACGCGGCGAACCAGTCCGGCATGACATCGCGGTAGGTGTGCCACCAGCCGCGCTTGTTGGCCTCGCGGACCGACTTGAGGAAGGTGTCGATCTCCTGCTGGTCCGTCACCCCGTAGATCTGGAGCAGCTTCTCGGCGTCCGCGAGCCGCAGCCGGGCGACCTTCGCGGCCTCCATGCGGCGGATCGTGGAGTGGCTGACCCCGATGGACATGCCCGCCTGCTCGAAGGTCAGACCGGCCCGGACCCGCAGTTCCTCCAGCTGCCGCCCCAGGATCATGCGCAGGACGGAGGGAGCGCCACCCCAGTCGGTCTCCGCGGTCACGCCTTACCCCCTCGATGCCTCCGGGTTCCAGGGCCAACCGTCTCACGCGATCACTTCCACTCGCGTGCTCGATCGCGTCCTACCGCGCCAGCGTGCGCATGACTATTTGCAATTTTCAACTTGTAGGTTGCGAAAGGACGTTGCCGGATGACACCCTGGACCCACCGCCCCGACGCGCTCAACCGCGAAGGACCACAGCTCAGTTGAGCCGAGTCGGGCGGTGACCCACTGTCGTCGGATGCGGCTGACCACCGCACCCGCGCGTGGCCGGGCCTGCGGTGCGACTCCGTTACGGCCCCGGGCACATGGCAGACGAAAGGCGTGCGGCGATGGCTTCGCCCTACCTCCCCCACCCGCCGGCACAACTGCCCCCGTCCGGCCTGCTCAGAGCGGTGCCCACGACCAGGCGCGCGTACGACGACCCGCGGGAGCACACCCGCGCCGCAGAACCACCCGGAGGCGAGTTCACCGGTCAACTCCCTGGGGACCCGTGCCCCGACCGCCTCGCCTCCGGGGATCACCCCACCCCCGCACCGCACCGCGCCGCCGAGCGCGCGTCCCGCTTATCGGACGCGTTCGCGCTCCCGGCCGCCCCGGCCTCCGTCGGCGCGGCCCGTCGCCGTGTCCGCGCGGTCCTGGACGGCTGGCAACTGGCCGAGGAGACCCGGGACGACGCCGTCGTGGTCACCTCCGAGCTGGTCACCAACGCGGTCACCCACTCCGCGAGCGAGTACGTCATATGCCGCCTGCGCCGCACCCCCCAGCTGCTGCGCATAGAGGTGGAGGACCAGAACCGCGGTGCCGCCCGCCCCACGCCCCGCCGGTCGGGCCCCGACGACCAGAGCGGACGCGGCCTCCTGCTGGTCGCCGCGGTGAGCGCCGACTGGGGCGTCGAGGTCGCCCCCGACCGCACGGGCCGGATCGTGTGGGCCGAACTGCCGACGACGGCGACGCCCTTCCCGGCCCCGGCGCCCCCACCACCGCCCACCCCGGCTCCGGCCACCGACGGCACGCGGGATGTCGTACGGCGTGATCCGCACCAGCCGGACCATCCGCACGACTCGCACCAGCCGTACGAGCCGCACCCCCCCGCGCCACCCGCATGAGCCGCACGCGCCCGTGCCGGACCCCGCGGAGACCACCACCGGCCCCTCCCCCACCCGGCCGAAGGATGTACGCCATGCTCCGACCCCACGGCACTGAGCCCCACCGGCCTCCCCTGGTCCGCCGGGCGGATCCGTCCTGGACGCCGGCCCGTCCCAAGCCCGAGCCACGGGTCGGGCCCCCGGCACGGCCCGGCGGATCAGCCGGCCGCCCCTGACACGGGCGCCGGGTCCACCGGCGCGGCGATCAGCCCTTTGTTCTCCATCGGCAGGTCCACGACGCGTTCCAGGGCCAGCCCGGAGCTGTCGAGGAGGGCACGGCAGTCCGCGTCGGTGCGCTGCCGTCCGCCGTTCGTCACCAGCAGCTGCAGATCCCACAGGGCGGTGAGCACGGCCTCGGGATCGTCGGTGGCGACGCGGTCGAGCACGACGACCCGTGAGGTGGGCCTCATCACCGCGCGGACCCGGCGCAGCAGCCGTACGCAGGACGCGTCGTCGCAGCCGCCGAGGACCCGGGAGAACAGATAGGCGTCGGCGCCCGGCGGCACCGGCCCGGTGAACATGTTCTGGCCCCACAGATCCACCCGGTCCGGGCCGACGCGCTCGGCGAGATAGGCGCGGGCGATGGGCATGGTGTGCGGGAGGTCGACGAGAACGCCCCGCGCCCCTGGCGCCGCCGCGAGCACGGTGGCCAGCAGTTGCCCGCTGCCGCCGCCGAAGTCCACGACCGTGCGGCAGTCCGAGAAGTCGATGGCCCGGGGGACGTCGTCGAAGACCTGGTGACCGGCGCGCAGGGCCCGCTGGAAGCGGCCCGCCAGCTCCGGGTGACCGGCGAGATAGGTGTCGAAGGGGAGCCCGTACGCCGTCTCGAAGCCACTGGTGCCGGTGGCCAGGGCGTGCTCGGCGTGCCCCCACGCGTCATAGCACTCCTCCCCGTAGAGCAGGCACATGTCCCGCAGCGAGCCGGGCCGGTCGCGCAGTTGTTCGCTCACGGGGGTCGGGTGGTACGTACGGTTCTCGCCCTCGCCGTCGGCCGTGAAGACGCCGAGCGTCACGAGCAGCCGCAGGAGCCGTCCCAGGAGGTCCGGCGCGAGGCCGGTGGCCTTCGTGAGCGCGGCGCGGTCGCGCTGCCCGTCGGCGATCAGGTCGGGCAGCCGCAGCCGGGCGGCGACATGTACGGCCTGGGTCCGCCAGGCACCGGTGATGAGATCGAGGGCGGTGTGGGTGGGGGTGTGGTCACTGGGCATCGGGGGGCGTCCTTTCGTTCGTACCTTTCGTTCGTATCGTTCGTATGAATGCGAGCGGGCCTGCGTGCGTCGGGCCCGGTCGTCGGTCGGTCAGGGCTGGAGGCGGATGGCGTGCCAGCCCTCGGGGGTGCGGTCGTAGCGCAGGCGTTCGTGGAGGCGGCCGGTGCCCGCCGCCCAGAACTCGATCTGGTCCGGGACCAGTTCGAGGCCGATGTAGGCGGCGGGGCGGGGCTGGGGGCCGACGAGGTGTTCGGCGCGGGCGCGCAGGGCGGCCACGTCGTACAGCGGGCGGCTCTGCCGGGAGGCGACGGTCATCGCGTGTGTGAACGGTGGCCGGGCCGCCCACATGGCCTCCGTATCGGCGTCCGGCAGCCGTCGTACCGGGCCCGCGACGCTGATCTGGCGGCTGGTCTCGCGCCAGTAGAGCAGTCCCGACGCCCAGGGGTTGGCGCGCAGTTCACGGCCTTTGCGGCTGTTCATGTGCGTGGCGAAGACGAGTCCGGTGCCGGTGAGCCGGTGCAGGGCGACGATCCGGGTCGAGGCGCGGCCCCGGGCGTCGGCGGTGGCCAGGGCGAGGGCGGTGGGTTCACGGACGCCGACGGCTGTCGCGTGGGCGAGCCAGGCGCGCAGCAGGGTGAGGGGGTCGGGGGGCGGGGTGCGGTACTCGGGGAAGGGCACCGCGAGGGTCCCGGTCAGGGTCTCGGAGTCGCGTCGCTCAGACATGGAGCCTCCCGTGGGCCACGGTGACGGCGTCTCCGGCGACCTCGACCCGGTCCACCCGGTCCCCCGCGCCCGCCGTCCTGGCGAGCATCCGGGAGGGGCGGCCCAGTTCCACGCCCTGGTGGATCTCGATGGGGCGGCCGTGGTCGACGTATCCGTGCCGGGCCAGATGGACGGCGAGCGGGCCCGCGGCCGAGCCGGTGGCCGCGTCCTCCGCCACCCCGTAGGCCGGGGAGAACATCCGGCTGCGCCAGTGGGTGCCGGAACCCGCGTAGCAGATGGCGGCCAGGTCAGTGAAGCGGGCGAGGGCCCGCTGGTCGGGGACCGCCGCCGACAGCGCGGCCACGCTCGCGAGGCCGACGAGGACATGGCGGGGTCCGTTGCGGTAGATCTCGACGGGGAGGGCGGCCAGGGTGGAGCCGGTCACGCCGAGGGCGTCGAGGAGTTCGTCCGTCCGCTCGAACGGCCGCCAGGTGGGCACCGGCTGCCGCATCCGCGCCCCCACCACCCGGCCGCCCTCCCGGGCCAGCGTCAGCGGGACGACCCCCATGGCGGTCTCCAGGCGCAGCAGGTCGCCCGGCCGGGTCTCCCCCAGCGCGACGGCGGCGCCCAGCAGCGGGTGGCCCGCGAAGGGCAGTTCGTTGACCGGGGTGAAGATCCGGGCCCGGGCGTCGGCGCCGCGCCGGGCGGGCAGCAGGAAGACGGTCTCCGAGAGGTTCAGCTCACGGGCGACGCGCTGCATCCGGGCGGGCGGGAGATCGGCGCAGTCGAACAGCACCGCCACGGGGTTGCCCTGGAGGGGCACCCGGGTGAAGGCGTCCACGACGACGTACCTGTGCATGGTGGATCACGCTCCTCGCCGGTCGGCGGCGGCCGGGACGGCGCCCAGCGTGTGGCGCAGGGCGCGGGCGAGGATCCCCGGGCCGTCCCGGGTGAGCACCGACTCCGCGTGGAACTGCATCGACGCGAAGCGCGGGCCGCGCAGGGCGTGCACCTCGCCGGTCCCCGGGTCACGGCAGATCTCCACCGGGCCCACCCCGTCGATCTCCGCCAGGTCGTGGCCGCTGTGCGCGGCGTAGGTGTTGTAGAAGCCGACGCGCTCCCGGCGGCCGAAGTGGTCGATCTCCTTCTGCACGCCCTGGTCGGGCACGGCCCTGCGGTGCACGGGGAACCCGAGCCGGAGGCTGAGCACCTGATGGCTGAGACAGACGGCGACGAAGGGCCGCCGCAGGGCGAGCAGGGTGTCCACGGCCGTGTGCAGCCGGTCGATCCTGGGATGCCCGCGCTCCTCGGGGTCGCCGGGGCCGGGACCGAGCACCACGAGGTCGTGGCGGTCGAGAGCGCGGGGCGTGTCGGGATCACGTACATGACTGACCGTCACTGTCAGTCCCAGTGAGCGGAGTTGATGGGCGATCATCGCGGTGAAGGTGTCCTCGGCGTCGAGGACGAGCACGGTCCGGCCGTCCAGGCCACCGGTGGGTCCCTCCCCCGGCGGAAAGGCGGCGCGCGTCGACGGGCCGCGTGGGGCGAGCCAGAACCCGGCGAGGTGCTCGTTGCGCCGGTCCAGTGCCGTCCGTACCTCCGGGTGGGCGGCGAAGGAGGCGGGGCCGTCGGGCTCCAGGGCGGTGAGCAGTCCGGCGGCCTTGGCCCGGGTCTCGGCGGCTTCGGACGCGGGGTCGCAGTGGCGGACCAGGGTGGCGCCGACGCCGAGCGCGAGCCGGCCGTGCGGGTCGATCTCGGCGGTGCGGATGAGGATCGCGGAGTCCATGGCCGGGGCGCCGAGCGCGTCACGGCCGATGAGGGCGGCGATTCCGCCGTAGTAACTCCGGCCGCCCGGCTCGTACGCGGCGATGACCCGGGCCGCGTTCTGGAGCGGGGAGCCGGTCACCGTCGGGGCGAACAGCGTCTCGCGCAGGAGCTCGCGCGGGTCGCGGCCGGTCCGGCCCTCGATGAGGTACTCGGTGTGGGCGAGGCGGGCCATCTCCTTGAGGAAGGGGCCGACGACCCGGCCGCCGTCCGGGCAGATCCGGGCCATCGTCTTCAGCTCCTCGTCCACGACCATGTACAGCTCGTCGGTCTCCTTGCGGTCGGCGAGGAAACCGAGGACACCGGGGAGGGTGGGTCCGGCGGGCGGATAGCGGTACGTGCCGCTGATCGGGTTCATGACCGCCGTGCCGTCGGCCAGCGAGAGATGCCGCTCGGGCGAGGCGCCGACGAAGGTGCGGGTGCCGGTGTGGATCAGGAAGGTCCAGTACGCGCCGGACTCGCGCTCCAGCAGCCGCCGGAAGACCGCGAGGGCGCTGTGCGGGCCGTAGCCGGGCAGTTCGGCGGTGAAGGTGCGGCGCAGGACGAAGTTGGAGCCCTCGCCGCCGCCGATCGCCTCGTCGACGATCCGCCGTGCCGTGCGCGCGTACGCCGTGTCGTCCAGGTCGAACGCGCCGCCGGTCAGCGGGGCCGCCGCCCTGGGCAGCCGGGCCAGCGCCTCGGCGACCGGGACCGTCCGGTGCGCGGTGACGGACAGCGCGATCAGCGGGGCCCCGTCGTCCACACAGGCGAAGCCGCGCTCGGTGAGCTGGCGGTACGGGACGAGCGCGAGGACGTCGTGGCGGTGGGCGGGGCCCGCGCCGCGGGGGCCCCGGGGCAGCGGGATCTCCCCGAGGGTGGCGGGCAGCGAGACGCGGCCGGTGAGGGCGTCCAGGTGGGCGGGGCCGGTGGCGGCGGGGCGGTGCACCAGGGCGAAGGGGGCCGGGCGGGGGCTCAGCGCCTCGGCGAACGGATCGGTCAGGGCAGGCATGTCAGGGCCTCCTTCGTGGCCTGCGTGGTGACGACCATCGCGCAGCGCCCGGCGGCGTACCGCAGCGCGCCGTCGTGGTGGGCGCGGGAGAAGTCGCCGGTGGCGTCGGCGACCAGGAACGGACGGATGTCGTGGGTGAAGGCGTCGACCGCGGTCATCAGCACGCCGAGGTGGGCGTACACCCCGCACACGATCAGCTGGTCACGGCCGGACCCCTGGAGCCGGTCGAGCAGGCCGGAGCGGAAGAAGGCGCTGTAGCGCCATTTGGTGAGTGTCCAGTCGCCGGGGCGGGGGGCGAGCGCGGGGTCCACGGCCCGGTCGTCGGCGGTCGTGCGCATGCCCGGGCCCCAGAAGTCGGCCAGCAGTCCGCGCTGTTCGGGGGTCATCCCGCCGGGCTGCGCGGTGTACGCCACGGGCACGCCCAGGGCGGCGGCGCACTCGCGCAGCGACCGGACCCGCGCGACCAGCTCCCGGCGGCGGTCGCCGGGGAAGGGGGCGAGGAAGTAGCGCTGCATGTCGTGCACGAGCAGCACGGCACGCCGGGCGTCGAGGGTCCAGCGGGCGGTGTTGGGGGGCAGGTCGGCGGCGGTGGGGAGGGGGTAGGGGGCGATGGTGGGGAGGGTGGGGGTACGGGGGATGGCGGTCATGGGGTGGTCCTTGAGGTCGTCCCTGGGGTCGCCCTTGGGGTCACCCTTGAGGTCGTCCATGAGGTCGTCCTTCGGGCTCGCAGGGGCGGTTCGGGCGGCGGCCCGCCGTTCCCGGGCCGCTGGACAGCACGGGGCCGGTCCCGCCAGGCCGACGCCACCGCCAGCGCCTGCCAGGGGTTGAGCCGGGGATCGCAGTGGCTCGTGTACGTGCCGCCCGCGCGCCCGGCGTCCCCGTCCCCGGTCGCGCACTCCGTCACGTCGTCCGGGGTGGTCTCCAGGTGGAGGCCGCCCGCGATGCCGCCCGCGGCCTCGACGGCCCGCTGGAACCCGACGACCTCGCGGCACAGCGTGGCGACGGCCCGGACCTTCGTACCGTCGTGCGCCGTCACCGTGTTGCCGTGCATCGGATCGCACAGCCACACCACCGGGTGCCCCGCCGCGCGCACCGCCGTGACGAGGGGCGGCAGCAGGTCGGTGACCCGGCCGGCGCCCATCCGGGCGATGAGGGTGAGCCGGCCGGGACGGCGGCACGGGTCGAGCCGCCGGCACAGGGCGAGCAGGGTGTCCGGGGTCATGGCCGGGCCGACCTTGCAGGCCACCGGGTTGGACACGGCGGCGAGCAGGGCGACATGGGCGCCGTCGGGGTCGCAGGTGCGCATGCCGGCCCAGGGCCAGTGGGTGGAGCCGAGGTAGGGGCGGCCGTCCTCGTCGTGGCGCAGCAGCGGGAGTTCGTAGTCGAGCAGCAGCGCTTCGTGGCTCGTCCAGACGGCCGGGGCGATGCCGAGGCTCTGGAGGGGGGTGGGGCCGGGGGTGTGGCCAGGGGTGGCGCCGGGGGCGGGCCAGCCGAGGTGCCGCATGACCTCGGCCGCCGCGAGGTAGCCGAGCAGGACGCGCAGGGGGTCGGGGCGGCGGCGGTCCGGATCGGGTTCGGGCGCGTTGACCAAGTGCCCCCGGTAGGAGGGGAGGCGGCGCCCGCCGATGTCCTCGTAGGGCTGGGAACGGGGCTTGGCGTACTGGCCCGCGATCCGGCCCACCCGTACCACCGGCTTGCCGGTCGCGGCGCGCAGCGCGTCCGCCAGCAGATCGAGGACGGCGACCTTGCGGCCCACATCGAGCGGCGTGCGGTCGTCGGGGTCCTCGGCGCAGTCGCCGCTCTGCACGACCAGCGCGGCACCGGCCGCCACCCGGGCCAGGGCGCCTTCGAGCGCCCGCAGTTCGCCTGGGCGCACCAGAGCGGGACGGGCCGCCAGGGCCGCGCGCACCCGCCGTATCTGCTCCGGGTCGGGCCATTCGGGCTGCTGCGGGGCCGGGTGACGGGTCGGATGCGGTGGCGGGGCGGCCATCGGCGCGAGGTGCGGAAGGGCCGTCGGCGCGGCGGGCGGTACGGCGGTCAGGGCGCCGGCCTCTGCCCGCTTCACGTCGGAATTCCTTCCCGCCTGATCTCGGGCACCGGAATGCCGAGTGCGCGCAACTGCGCGAAAGGGTTCATGAATTCGCGATTGCGGGTGATGAGGCCGTCGGCGAGTTCGAAGGAATGCAGGAAGTGATTCTCGTAATGGCCCTCCGGATAGCCGGGAAAGCGAATCGTGCCGTGGCCGTCGCATTCCACCCAGAAATGATGGGGGTCCTGGGTCTCGAAGATCCGGACGCCGTACCACTCCCAGTCCGGGAAGCAGCGCAGCGACCAGAGCGCGTGGGCGGCCAGCCGGTCGCGTCCGGCGATCTCGATGGGGGCGCCGGTGTCGGTGGTCCACAGACCACCCCGGCCGTCCTCGGTGAACAGTTCATGGCGGCGCAGCCGGTCCTGTCCCCGGGTGTTCATGTACGTCTCTACCGTCCGGCGGTTGCGGCGGCGCAGTTCGCTGGGCGCGCGGCCGGGTCCTCGCCGGGATGCGGTGCCGGGCATTTGGATACCTCCCGCGATGCGTGGGGAACGGCTTGGGTGCCCCACTCTCCGGGTCCCGGCGCCCCGGGAGCCTGAGGCGGACGCCCTCTCGTCCGCCCAGCGCGGACCGGGCCGGCGGACGGGGCGGTCGGTGGTGTCCGGCCGGGCGGCGGCTGGGGCACGGATGGGACGGCTGCCTCATCCGTCCGGTCCGCCGGACCGCCGAGACTGGAACTTTCCGTGGGCAGCCGCGCGGGAGGAGGCCACTTTGATGCCGGAAGCCGCTGTTGGACGGGGGATCAGGGCCGGGGGTGGGGGGCTGGTGGGTGGGCGGCTGCGGGGTGGGGGGCTGGTGGGTGGGCGGCTGGTGGGTGCGAGGCCGGTGAGTGGGTCGCTGATGGGTGCGAGGCCGGTGGGCGGGCCGCTGGTGGGCGCGAGGCCGGTGGGCAGGCGGCCCGTGCCTGGGCGGCTGCTGGCGACCCGGCGGCTCGCACCCGGGCAGGTGCTGACCCGATGGCTGCTGCCCAGACGGCTACCGGCCCGGCGGCCAGAACGCGGGGGCCTGCTGACCCGGCAGGTCACGCCCCGGCGACTGCCAGCCCGGCGGCTGCCCGCCGAGCGGGCGGCTCCCAAGCCGCTGCCGAACCGGCGGCCCCCAGCCTCACGTCCAGCTCCCAGACCACTTCTGGCCCGACAACTGCCGACCCGGCGGCTGCCGGCCCAACGGCCAGAACCCGGCGCCCTACTGACCCGGCAGCTCACGCCCAGGCGACTGCTGCCCCGGCGGCTGCTGCCCCGGCGGCGGTGGTCCCGGGCGGCGGGTCTCGCCCGCGCCGAGGCCCGCGTTGCGTGCCCGGACGATCGCCTGGGCTCGGTCGTTGACCTGGAGCTTGGTGAAGATGTTCGTGACGTGGTTGCGGACGGTCTTGTCCGAGATGGTCAGCCGGCGGGCGACCTGCCGGTAGTCCAGGCCCGCGGCGATCAGGTCCAGGATCTCCAGCTCGCGCGGGGTCAGATCGGGAAAGACCTGACGGCCGGGGGCGGCGGCGAGGGCCCCGAAGAAGGAGGGCAGCCGCTCGGCGATCCGGGGCCCGAAGACGGCTCCGCCTGCCGCCACGGTCCGGATCGCGGTGAGGATCTCGTCGCGGTCGGCGCCCTTGACGAGATAACCGCCGGCCCCGGCGCGCATCGCGGCGAGGACATTGTCGTCGTCGTCCGACATGCTCAGCACCAGGACCCGCACGCCCGGCCGGTCGCTCAGCAGGCGCCTGGTCACCTCGATGCCGGAGGCGTCGGGCAGTCCGAGGTCGAGCACCACCACCTGCGGCGCCGCACGGGCGCTCAGCTCGATGGCCTCCTGGGCGCTGGACGCCTCCCCCACCACCCGGAATCCGTCCTGCGGGAGCAGCGCGCCGCGCAGCCCGACCCGGAACATCGGATGGTCGTCGACCAGCAGCACCGTCACGGTGGCCTGGCCCGGCACCGGCTCGGCGCCCTGGGGACCCTGGGAAGGACCCTCCGGACTGTCTGGACGTTCGGGGCTCTCGGGCCTCTCGGGGCTCTCGGAGCCCTCATTCCTCATGCCGATTACTATAGGTAATCAAATGACCACACGGAGTATTCGCGCGCTGCTGGGCGCCCACCGGTCCGAAGGTGAGGACCAGCTGGCCGCCGCCGCATTGTGCTTCACCGCGATCCTCACGCTGAGCGGATTGTGGATCGGCTATCTCTTCGCGAACGCGGGCGACCCGGGGGTGGCGGGCAGCGTCCGCGACCTCAGTGTGCTGCTCTACGGTCTGCCGGCCGCGGCGGCCGGTGTCCTGGTGCACGCGCACTGGCCCGGCGCCCCCTTCGGCTGGGTACTGCTCGGCTACGCGCTGACCGTGATCGTGCCGTCCGCGCTGGCCGCCCCGCTGTGGGTGGAGGGCGGGGGTACAACGGCGCGGAGCGCGGTGGTGGCGTTCGAGGCGGTGGCCAATCTGGTGAAGGTGACGCTCTGGTACTCGCTGCCGCTGTGGTTCCCGAAGGGGCGGCTGTCCCGGCGCTGGTGGTTCTACCTGGCCGCGGTCGCCGTCTGGGCGGCACCGCAGACCTTCGCGTACGCCGCCGCCTCCGGCACCCAGTTCGGCGCCCCCAATCCGCTCGCGACCGGCTGGTGGGGCGAGACCGCCGCCGCCCTGCGGGACCGGCTGTCGAGCGCGTGGGACGTGACCGACGTCCTGCTCATCGCCCTGAGCACGGGCGTGCTGCTGCGCCGGATCCTGCGCGGCGAGCCCCGGCTGCGGCGCCCGTTGCTCCTGCTGCTGTCGACGTATCTGCTGTGGGCGGTGGCCCAGCGGATCTACTACTACTTCAGCGACCAGGCGTACTGGCCGACGTACTTCCTGTTCACCGCCGCCTCGGCGCTGTGGCCGGTGTCGGTGGGGTTCGTCGTCGTGCGCACCGGATCCTGGCGGATCAGCCGCTCGGCCCGCCGGATCCTGGCCGGGCTGATCGTCACCACGCTGCTGACCGTGGTGTACGTGGCCGCGGCGGCCGTACTGGCGGGCGGGCTGACGCCCGGCCGGGCCGCCGACGCGGTGGTCCTGGTCGCCCTGGCCTTTCTGCTGGGCGCCGGGCTGCGGCGCACCACCGGGTGGGCCGTCGGCCTGGTCGACCGGATGTACTACGGCGACCGCGCGCACCCCTACCAGGTGCTCCAGACGCTGGCCGAGCGGATCACCCACGCGGTCAGCCCGCAGGACATCCCGGCGACGCTGTGCACGACGGTGGTGGAGACGCTGCGGCTGCCGGGCGCGGCGCTGGCCGTGCACACCCGGGCCGGGCCGCGGACCCTCGCGCAGGCGGGCAGGCCCGACGACCCCGGCCAGCGGTTCCCGCTGCTGCACCAGGGGACGGCCATCGGCCATCTGTCGGTCAGCCCGCGCGAGGGCGAGCAGGAGCTGGACGAGTGGGACACCGGCATCCTGTCCTCGCTCGCCAACCAGGCCGCCCCCGCGCTGGCCTCGCTGCGGCTCCAGGAGGATCTGCGCACCAGCCGGGAGCAGATCGTCTCCGGGCGGGAGGAGGAGCGGCGGCGGCTGCGCCGGGACATCCACGACGGTCTTGGCCCGGCCCTCGCGGGGCTGCGGCTGCGCGTGGACAGCGCCGCGGCGCGGCTGCCCGCCGAGGATCCGGTGGGCGGCGAGCTGCGGACCGTCTCGGGCGAGCTGCGCCGGGTGATCGAGGAGGTCCGGCACATCACCCACCGTCTGGGCCCCGCCCCACTGGGCGAACTGGGCCTGAGCACCGCGCTGCGTCAGCTGGCCGCCGGTTTCGACTGCGAGCGGCTGTCCGTCACCGCCGCCCTCGATCCCGACCCGCTGCCGCCCCTCCCGGCCGCCGTGGAGGTGGCGGCCTACCGCATCGCCGCCGAGGCCCTCACCAACGTCCTGCGCCACGCGCGCGCACAACACGCGGAGGTACGGGTGCGGGTGGACGACCGGGCCCTGACCTTGACCGTCGAGGACGACGGTGTCGGCTTCACCCCGGCCCCGGCCCCGGCCCCCGGCCTCACCCCTGACGCAGCCCGCGACCCGAACCCGGAGTCGACCGCGGATCCGGCCCCGGACGCGACCGCCGATTCGCCCCCGTCGTCCGGCAACGGCCTGGGCATCCGCTCGATGGCCGACCGGGCGGCGGAGATCGGCGGCCGATGCACGGTGGAGGGGGAACGGGAGAGGACGGAGCGACCGGAGAGGACGGAGAAGTCGGAGAAGTCGGAGAGGACGGACGGGCCGGGGACCGGGACTTCGGTACGGGCGGTGCTGCCGCGCTCATCGGCGCCGCTCGGGCCGGACGGCTCCGGCTGAGGTGCGTGCGGGCGCGGACATACGGACGCCCGCCGTCTCCCCGTTGCCGGGGACGGTGACGGCGGGCGTCGGACGATGATGTGCGGCGGGTGGGCGCGGGTGCGGTCAGCGGCTCTTGCCCAGCAGCTTGGGGCAGGCCGGGCACTTCTTCTCCAGCCACTTCCGCAGGCGGTCCACGGGACCGGAGTCCTGCTTGGACTCGCAGTCGCACCGCGCTGCGAGAAGAACCACCCCGACGAGTGCGGTGCCGGTGCCCACCGCCGTGATCACCTTGCGTTTCATGACTGCCTCTCCGTGCCCGCGGGCCCATCACCGTTGATCGGTTCTGTCACCCTTTGCGACAACTCCCGATCCATCCTCCGCACCCGGCGTCCCGCCCGCATGAGGCTGCTGCCCCAGCGTGAGCCCGACGTGAGCGGACGTGAGCGGACGTGAGCGCGAAGGGCCCCGGGGCCCCGGGCCACCGCCGGCCTAGATCGCCACGGTCCGGTGGCCGAGGGCGGGCAGATCGGCGGGGGTGCGGGCGAGGACCGCGGAGCGGGCGGTGCGGTGGGGCGTGACGGCGTACTCCTCGCGCCACAGCTCGAACATCAGCAGCGCCCAGACGGTTCCGGCGAGCCGGTCGCAGGGGTGGGTGAGCTGTGCGTCGAGCAGCCGCCGCACCGCCCCCGCGTCGAACATCCCGGCCCGCCGGAGCCGCTCGGCCGACAGCACCTCACGGACGAGGCCGGTGAGCGCGGTGTCGTGGGCGAGCAGGGTGCGCGCGGAGGTCGTCCGGCGGGCGGTCCGGTACCACTCCGGCACGGCCGTGGTGGCGGCCGACCAGGTCCGGCGCGGGCCGCCCGGGAGCGTCGCGCGCACCTCGTGGGCACCGCTGAGATGGGCGGTACGCCGCAGACCGCGGGCCGGCAGCAGGACGTCCAGTTCGAACCCGGTGAGTGCCGTGCGGCGCGTCCCGCGCACCGCCTGCTCGCCGAGCCGCTCGGTCAGCCGCAGTGCCGTGTCGCCGCGATCGGCGAGATACGCGCGGTAGTCGCTGCTGTAGAGCCCGAAGCGGGCCCGCGCGGGAACGGGGCCGAGGGTGTCCACGTACCGTGCGATCCCGTCCGCCGCGCCCCCGTCGGCCGCCTCCACCCGGCCCCGGCCCCGGACGATCTCGTCCACGGTGTCGGCCGCCGGGGCGCTGCGCAGACCCGCCCGGTGCGCCGAGGCGTACAGGGCGTACGAGGTGAGCGCGGCCGGGTCGGGGTCGGGCTGACCCAGGCTCCAGGCGAGGGCGGGCAACAGGTCCGGGAGGTGCCGGAGGGTGTCCGGGAGACAGTCCACGCACGGGGGTGCGGGCTGGGCGGCGGCGGTGGACGGGGCCGGCCGGCCCGGGAGGGCTGTCCCACGCCGGATCAGCCGGAGCCCTTCGGCCCGGGTGCAGACCGCCGTCGTACCGGGCGGCAGCGAGCGCACCCCGTCGATCAGGGTCTCCCCGTCGAGCGGTGCGCCCACGGTGAGGTAGGCGTCCGGTCCGGGCTCCCACAGGGCGGGGCGGTGCGGCAGCAGGGCGAGCAGATCCGGGATGGCGGTGGCGAAGAGCAGCAGCTCACGACCGGGGTCCCAGTGGTAGTACAGCGGGGTCGTCCCGGCGTCGTCGGTGGCCAGCACCACGGCGGGCGCGGCCCGGGTGTCGACGACGGCGACGGCGTACGAGCCGTCGAGCCGGGCGGCGAACCCGGTCCCGTCCGCCTCGTACGCCCCCTTGAGCACCGCCGCCTGGTTCCGGTCGGCCACGGCACCGCCCGCCGCCTCGATCCTGCTGAGCAGCGGCAGCCGGATGTCCAGCCGCCCGGCGAGCGCGACCGCCACCCCGCCCCCGGCCGTCCCCCGCCCACCGACCAGTCCCCACCCGGGCCCCCGCCGCACCTGCCCGCCGTCCGCCGCCACGGCCCGCAACCTGTACGGGGCGATATCGGCACCGAAATGCCCCAGCATCCGAGCCACGACGATCACGACCTTCCGAACGCGGTCTCACCTGCCCCTCCAAGCTGGGCGACCCGCCACCCCAACCACACGGGCCGGGAATCCGATTCGGAACCCAGGCGGGACCTGGGGCAGGGGCGGGCGTTGCCAAAGGGGCGGTTCCGCGAGGGCGGCGACCGATCGGGTCACCGTCCGGGCCCCACCCCCGCCCCGCCCCAGGCCCAAGGCCCCTGGCTCACCTCACCGCACCGCACCTCCCGTACGTCACCGGTCCCCGGCCAGATCCAGCCCGCCCCGAGCACTCGGAGCCGTACCCGTACCCGTACCGTCGGCGTCGCCCTCATCGTCGGCCCCCGAGGCCACGTCCGAGGGGGCCTGGGAGCCCGTCCCGGGTCGCTCCCGCCAAGGCCGCTCGATGCGCGCCGACACCGTCCGCCACCACCGGTCCACCGGGAGGGTGCCCGCCGGTTCGAAGGGCCGGCCGGGGTGGGGGAAGGCGGCGGGCTGGCCGGTGGTCACGGTGAGGTCGGCCGTCCACTCGGCGGGCTCGGCCCAGGGGTGGGCGGCGAGGGTGAAGGTGCCCCAGTGGATGGGGAGAAGAACGCCGTGCGGCCGGCCGCCCTGGAGGTCGAGGTGGGCGCGCATGGCCTCCTCGGGGGTCATGTGGATGTCGGGCCAGAACTCGCTGTACGCGCCGAGCTGGATCATCGTCGCGTCGAAGGGGCCGTGATCGGCGCCGATGTCCTTGAAGCCCGCGAAGTAGCCGGTGTCACCGCTGTGGAATATGCGGTGGCGCTCACCGGCGACGGCCCAGGAGGCCCAGAGGGTGTGCTGGCCGTTGCGCAGGCCGCGTCCGCAGAAGTGGCGGGCCGGGGTGGCGGTGAGGGTCAGGCCCGCGACCTCGGTCGACTCGTGCCAGTCCAGCTCGCGCAGGCGGCTCGCGGCGACGCCCCAGTGTTCGAGGTGCGCGCCGACGCCGAGCGGCACGGCGAACACGGTGTCCGTGCCGGCCAGCGCCTTGATCGTGGGCAGGTCCAGATGGTCGTAGTGATCGTGGGAGATGACGATCACGTCGACCGGGCCGAGCGCGGTGAGCGGCACGGGCACGGGGTGCAGCCGCTTGGGCCCGGCGAAGGGGAACGGGGAGCAGCGCTCGCCCCAGACCGGGTCGAAGAGCACCCGCGCGCCGTCGATCTCGGCGAGGACGCTTGAGTGCCCCATCCAGGTGAGCCGCAGCCCGCTCGCCGGGGGCCGGGCGATGTCGGCGAGGGTGGTGGCGTGCACCGGGGGCGCGGCGAAGGGGGAGCGGCGGCGCCGGGCCTCCTTGTCGGCGTACTGCTTCGCGATGCCGAGCAGGGACGACGGGCTGGTGCGGGCGACACCGCCCGGGTTCTGGAAGACCCCGTCCCTGAAGTGGGGTGATCTGCGGATCCGCGCCAGACGCTCACCGCTCGGGTCCGCGCCGAACGCCTCGGGCCGCAACGCGCGCAGCCCGGAGTCCGGGGAACGGAAGCCGGCCACATTACCTCCAGTGGAGTCGCTGAGATCTCCATTATGGTCGCCCCCTCCGACAACCCCGATTGACGCTGCCCGAGCGAAGCTTCGATACTGACCGATCATTCAGTAATAGGATCAGTGCATCCGCCTAGGAGCCCCATGCCAGCCCCCATGTCCGCCCCTGTGCCGGCCGCTGTGCCGGCCCCTCTGCTGTCCCTCACCTGGACCGACCATGTCACCGGCCGAACGGGTTATCTGGTCGTGGACCGGCTGGTGCGGGGTGTGGCCAGCGGCGGGCTGCGCATGCGCGAGGGGTGCACGCTCGACGAGGTGACCGGCCTGGCCCGTGGCATGACCATGAAAGAGGCGCTGCATTACGACCCCGGGTCCCGTTATGTCCCCCTCGGCGGCGCCAAGGGCGGCATCGACTGCGATCCGCGCTCTCCTCAGGCGTACGGCCTGCTGGTGCGCTACCTGCGTGCGATGCGGCCGTACATCGAGAGCTGCTGGACCACCGGTGAGGACCTGGGCCTGACCCAGGACCTGGTGGACCGGGCGGCGGCCGAGGCGGGGCTCGTGTCCTCGGTGCAGGCGGTGCATCCGCTGCTGGACGACGAGAGCGCCGCGCGGCAGCGGCTCGCGGACGCCTTCGCCGTGGAGGTGGACGGCATCGGCCTGGACGAACTGGTCGGCGGCTGCGGCGTCGCCGAGTCGGCGCTCACGGCGCTGGACCGCGCGGGCGTGCCGTACGCGGGCACGCGCGCGGCGGTGCAGGGGCTGGGCACGATGGGCGGCGCCACCGCCCGTTTCCTGGCCCGCGCGGGGCTCACCGTGACCGCCGTCGCCGATGTGCTGGGCACCATCGCCAATCCGGCGGGCCTGGACGTGGAGGCGCTGCTCGCCGCCCGGGACGCCTACGGGACGGTCGACCGTACGGCGCTGCGGCGGGAGGACCGTGAACTGCCCGCCGACGGCTGGCTGTCGGCCGACGCGGAGGTGCTCGTGCCCGCGGCCGTGTCGTACGCGATCGACGCCACGAACCAGCACCGGGTCACCGCCCGCTGGATCGTGGAGGCGGCCAACATGCCGGTGACAGGGGCGGCCGAGGAACTGCTCGCCGCGCGGGGCGTCACCGTGCTGCCGGACGTGGTGGTGAACTCCGGCACCAATGCCTGGTGGTGGTGGACCCTGTTCGGCGACATCGGCCCCGACGCGGGCGAAGCCTTCGCGCACATCCGGCGCTCGATGCGGGCCCTGGTCGAACTGACACTGGCCCGCGCGGACCACAACGGCACGACCCCCCGCGCCGCCGCGCACACCCTCGTCGCGGAACGCCTGCCGGTGATCGCGGACCGATACGGCTGGTACCGCTGACCCACGGCTGCGCCGGGCTGGGGCGGGATGGGCGAGGCCGAGTCGGGCTGGGCCGGGCCGGGTTGGGCTGGGCCGGGCCGGGTTGGGCTGGGCTGGGCGGTTGCCAGGCCGAGCGGGCCGAGCCATGCCTAGCGGGGCGGGGCGGGGCGGGGCGCGGCGAGCAGGGCTTGGCGGGGCCGAGCCAGGCCGAGCTGAGGTGGGCCGGGCCAGGCCGCCGGGCCGGACTGTTGAGGCCGACGCCCCTGGAGGAACAGAATCCGCCGCCTAGCCAGCTACACCCGAGCGCACAGGGGGCACACCCCCGTACTCCGCCACACCCACCCCCTGACCAGGCCAAGCGGAGCCCGGCCGCCAGGCCGCCGGACCGGGGCGCCGCACCGCCAGGGCACCAGGCCACCGGACCGCCGGGCCACCACGCCACCTCACCGCCACGCCCCCCACCGCCCACCCAGCCCACTGACGCCGGCACCCCGGCAAGGCCAAACCCCCCGCCCCCGTCAACCACACCCAAGCCCCCAGCGGCACACCCCCAAACTCCGCCCCACCCGCCCCCGTCACCCCGGGCGATAGGGTGACCGCCGTGGCGAGAGTGCGGTTGAGTGTGGCGGAGCGGCGTGAGGAGATGTTGCGGGCCGCCGTCGAGCAGATCGAGGCGCGGGGCGTCGCGGCGGTGCGGATCGCCGACGTGGCCTCGGCGCTCGGGGTGAGCAACGCGCTCGTGCTGTACCACTTCTCCACCAAGGAGAAGCTCGTCGCCGCCGCGTTCACGCACGCCGCCCAGGACGATCTCGCGCAGCTGCGCGCCCTGCTCGGCCGTCGGACCAGCGCGCTGCGCCGGCTGCGGTCGGCGGTGCGCTGGTACGCCCCCACCGGGCAGGCCAAGGGCTGGCGGCTGTGGATCGAGGGCTGGGCCGTGGCGCTGCGCGAACCCGCCCTCCAGGAGGTCACCCGCGAGCTGGACCGCGAGTGGAAGGCGGCGATCGCCGGGGTGATCGCGGAGGGCGTGGCCGCCGGGGAGTTCCGCTGCCCCGACCCCACGGCCGCCGCCCTGCGCCTGACGGCCCTGCTGGACGGGCTCGCCGTACAGATCACGTCGTACGCGGGCGCGGTCTCCCGCACCCGCGCACAGCAGTGGGTGGACGAGGCCCTGGCCCGCGAACTGGGTCTGGACCCGCCCTGAGAGCCGGTCCCGGCCGGTCAGGCCACCCGCGCCCCCGACTCGATGCGGGTTCTGATGTCGTCCGGGGACAGCGTGCCCTTGGCCGTCACATGGTCGCCCGAGGATTCGCCGCGCAGCCGGCGGCCGATCCAGGGCACCAGGTACTCGCGGGCCCAGTGGACGTCGTCCCGGCGGACATCGAGCGTGCCGCGCGGCGGCTGCGGGGGCCAGGTCTGTTCGGGGTCGGCCGGGACCTCGACGCCGAGTGCCTGGCCGGCCCGCAGGGCCACCCGGGTGTGGCCGTCGGGGGAGAGGTGGAGCCGGTCGTCGTCCCAGGCCCGGCGGTCCTGGACGGACTTCAGGGACCACAGGTCGAGGACCGGGCAGCCGTAGCGGTCGGCCACGGCCCGGACATGTCCGTTGTAGGTCGCGATCTTGCCGCGCAGATGCTTGAGCAGCGGCACCCCGCGGGTGTCGAAGCCGGTCGTCACCAGGACGGCGCCGGCCGTCCCGGTCAGGACGGCGACCGCGCGCTCGAAGCGCTCGGCGACGTCGTCCGGGTCGCTGCCGGGGCGCAGGATGTCATTGCCGCCCGCGCTGAAGGAGATCAGATCGGGCGCGAGGTCCGCGGCCCGCGGCACCTGGTCCGTCACGATCTGATCGAGCAGTTTGCCCCGCACCGCGAGGTTCGTGTAGTTGAAGTCGCCTTCCGGACACCGGTCCGCGAGCAGCACCGCGAACCGGTCCGCCCAGCCGACGAACGCCCCGTCGGGGCCGGGGTCGCCCACACCTTCGGTGAAGCTGTCCCCCAGCGCCACGTACGACCCGATCACTGATCCACTGTCATTCTTCGAATCGTCTGCCACATCGAGCCATGATTCCTCCTCGAATGTGACCTACGCGACCGTAATACGGGGTTGACGGGCGGTGAGATAACCCACGGCCCAAACCTTGGTCAAGCACGGAATATCTGGACATCCGACGGACCCTCAGAAGTGACCGAAGCGATACGCACCGAAGGCCGGACCCGGGGATCGGGGGTCCGGCCTTCGGAGTGGACGCGCGGCGGTGCCTCAGCCGACGGAGAGGCCCTTGGAGCGCAGGTAGGCGACGGGGTCCACGTCCGAGCCGTAGGCGGGCCCGGTGCGGATCTCGAAGTGCAGGTGCGGGCCGGTGACATTGCCGGTCGCGCCGGAGAGACCGATCTGCTGCCCGGCGGTCACGGACTGACCCGCCGAGACGGACAGCGAGGACAGATGGGCGTACTCGGCGTAGTAGCCGTCGGCGAGCTTGATGACGACCTCGTTGCCGTACGCGCCGCCCCAGCCGGCCGAGACGACCGTACCGGCGCCGACGGCCTTGAGCGAGGTGCCGGTGGGGACCGTGAAGTCGACACCGGTGTGGTAGCCGCTGGACCACATGCTGCCGGTCTGGTGGTAGGGGGTGCCGATGCCGCCGCCCGTGACCGGGAGGCTGTAGGCGCCGGTGCTGGTGCTCGTGCCGGCGCTGGTGTTCTCTTCGGCGGCCGGGGCCTCGGACGCCGAGGACGAAGAGGACGAAGAGGACGACGAAGAGGACGGTGATGACGACTCGTCCTGCTGTGCCGCGTCGTCCGACGCCTGGGAATCGGTGGAGCCCGAGGACTGGGTGCTCGGCGTGCCGGACGCGCTGGTGTCCGTGGCCGCCTGGGCGCCGAGGGTGAGCTTCAGGCCAGGGTGGATGAGCGACGGATCGCCGCCCACGGCCTCGCGGTTGTCCTCGTAGATCTGCTGCCAGCCACCGCTGATGTCCTGCTCGTCGGCGATCTTCGCGAGGTAGTCGCCCACCTTCACGGAGTAGGTCCGCACGCTCGTCTGCGGTGCGCTGGACTGCTGGTCGGCGACCTGTGTGACGGCCTGCTGGGGGGCCGAGGCGGGAGCGGCGGCGGTGACGGAGCCGGCGGGCTTCTGCGGGACCGACTCACCGGTGGCCGCGTGGGCGCCGGTGGCCCCCATGAGCGGCAGGGCGAGTGCGGCGCCGCCGGTTCCGGCGACGGCGATGGTGCGTGTGAGACGCAGGGTCCTGGGACGGCGGTGCTTACCCTTCGCGGGCATGACGAATTCCTCTCCGGCGCCTGCGAGGTGAGCTGTCGGGTGCGGGCTGGAGATGCCCGGCCGCGGGAAATTGCGCGACTAAACCCCTAGCCGTTCCGGAGACCGGAACAGGCGGTGAAGTCCTGTGGGTCCCCCGCTCCTGCCGAACACGGGTGGGTTAGTGCGGGTTCCGGACGGCGGCAGGATTCGGCGTTCCGCCCGGATTCGGTGGCGAACGTAAGCGACCAGGACGCAAAGGGACAAGCAAGGGGTTCCACCCGAAGGCCATCTTCTTGATCCGCGGGGGGAATTCCCGGTCACCCTCTGTCGCAATGACCCTGTCGAATCGCTCAAAGACCCTTGAAGAACATGTTGATTACGTGAGCATGACGGGCGACACACGGTCACGGATATGACGCTGCTCACGTGACCCCGCTCCACCTTTCTTTATTCCGCAGCGAGTTATGGCGAGTTGTCATCAAGGCCACTTAGGCTTTCAATTCGGACAGGGGTCCTGGATGCGCCACAGAAGACCCCTCGGCCAACTTTGTCGCCATTTCGGCCGTTTCGTCATGTCGTATCGTCGTGGTGCAGCTGCCGCCCGGCAACGGAGCCGGGTGGACCAGCCGACTGGGAGGAGCCCCCGTGACGCAACAGGTCCCCTCGACCGAGCCCGAACTGGCCGGAGTCCGCAACTTCCGCGACGTCGGCGGACTGCCGACCGTGGACGGCCGCCGGGTGCGCCACGGAGTGCTGTACCGCAGCGGCCATCTCGCGCACGCGACCCCCGAGGACACCGCGTTCCTGTCCACCCTCGGGCTGCACACCGTCTTCGACTTCCGCAACGCCGCGGACCAGCGCCTCGAAGGCCAGGACGTCGAGCTGCCCGGCGTGCGGAATCTGAACCTGCCGCTGAGCGACCCCGCCGACGGCGCCGAGTTCTGGAAGATGATCCGGGACGGCGATGTGGCCCTGCTGCGGGAGATCCTCTCCGGGGGCCGGGCGGAGAACCGGATGGTCGAGTCGTACCGCGTGATCATCAAGGAGCGCACCGCCGAGCACTCCCGGGTGCTGCACGCCCTCGCCGAGGACAGCGTCCCGGCCCTGATGCACTGCGCGGCCGGCAAGGACCGCGCGGGCCTGTCCATCGCGGTGACCCTGCTGGCGGTCGGCGTGGAGCGCGAGGCGATCCTCGCGGACTACCTGGAGTCCAACGCCACCCACCGCCGCTACAAGGTGCGCCGCAGCGGCACCTCCCCCTCCGCCTACGCCCCGGAGGTCATGGAGCTGATCAGCCCGCTCTTCGACGCGCGCGCCGAGTATCTGACCGCGGCGATCGACACCATCGACGAGACGTGGGGCGGCGTCGACGCCTATCTGGAGCGGGCCCTGCGGATCACCCCGGAGCGGCGCGACCGGCTGCGGGAACGGCTGCTCGACTGAGCCCCGCCCCGCCTCACCGCCCGGCCGCCGGGCTACTTCCCGCCGACCTCGAACAGCAGATACAGGAACGTGGCGAAGACGTGCCCGGCCACGACATAGATGAACAGCCGCAGCCAGACACCGAGGTGCCGCTTCTCCTTGGGCTTGATCGCCTTGGGCTCACTCATGGCGTTTCTCCCGTGATCGGGCCGAGACACAGCGCGGCCGTGGGGCTCTGCAAGAGGGTGTGGACGAACAGCAGCTCGACCCCGTCCGGGTCCTGAGCGGCGATCCGGTGCGGGGTCAGCGAGTCGAAGTGCGCGCTGTCCCCGGCACCGAGCTGATGGGCGGAGTCCCCGAGGCGCAGCCGCAGCCGGCCGGTGAGGACGTACAGCCACTCCTCGCCGGGGTGCACCCGCACGATGTCGCCCTGGGAGCCGTACGGCACCTGGACGCGCAGCGCCTGCATGCCCCGGCCGGGCGCCCCGGCCTGCCAGTACGTCCAGCCGCCCGCCTCGGTCGGATCCTTGTGGGCGGCACGCAGGACGGCGTCCCGGTCGGGGACGCTCTCGCCGAGCAGCTCCGAGACCGTCGTACCGTAGACACGGGCGAGGGAGAGCAGCATGGGGAGCGAGGGCTGACGCCCGCCGGTCTCCAGCCGGGAGAGGTGGGCGGGCGACAGTCCGGCGGCGCGGGCCGCGGCCTCCAGGGTGAGCGAGGCCCGGCGGCGCAGGGCGCGCAGCTGCGGGGCGACGGCCGGCAGCGGCTCGGCCGCCTCCGGCCCGACGTCGTGAGGGTGGCTCATGTCTCTATTGAGCCCGATTCTTACCTCTAAGGCAAATTCCTTGCCTCAGAGACAAGAGGCGCCGAAGGAACTCCCTGTCACCTGTTGGCCACCGCCTGCTTCACCAGCGTCCTGCCGAAGTCCCAGATCAGCCCGCCACCGCTGTGCGCGTCGTCCATGATCTCCGTGAAGGCGTCCACGAACCGGTCGACCTCCCGCTCCCCCACGATCAGCGGCGGGATCAGTTTGATCACCTCCAGATGGTCGCCGGAGACCTGGGTGAGGATCCGGTGCCGCTGGAGCAGCGGCACGACCACCATCTGCGCGAACAGGCCCTTGCGGGCCGCCTGGAGCATGGTCCAGCGGCCGCGCAGCCCCAGCGACCTGGGCCGGCCGAACTCGATGCCGACCATCAGGCCCCGCCCGCGCACATCGGCGAGCAGCTCGTACTTGTCGACCAGTGCCGCCAGCCGGGACCTCAGCAGGTCGCCGGTCGCGCGCGCGTTGGCCACGATCCGCTCGTTCTCCATGACCGACAGGACCGCGAGGCCCGCCGCCATGGCCTGGGCGTTGCCGCCGAAGCTCGCCGAGTGGACCAGCACCCGGTCGATGGACGAGTAGACCTTCTTGAAGATCCAGTCCTTGCCGAGCGTGGCCCCGACCGGCACATAGCCGCCGGACAGCGCCTTCGCCACGCAGACGAGATCCGGCTCCACGCCCTCCTCGTGCTGATAGGCGTAGAAGTCGCCGGTGCGGCCCAGGCCGGTCTGCACCTCGTCCGCGATCAGCAGCGCCTTGTGCCGGTGCAGCAGATCCTGGGCGGCCCGCAGATAGCCGGGCGGCGTCGTGTGCACCCCCTTGCCCTGGATGGGCTCCACGATCAGGGCGGCCACGTCGCCCTTCCTCAGCTCGCGCGCGAGGGCGTCGAGATCGCCGAGCGGGACGGCCGTGTCGGGCAGCAGCGGGGCGAAGCCGTCCCGGAAGCCGTCCTCGCCGTTGACGGACAGCGAACCCGTGGTCAGCCCGTGGAAGGCGTGCTCGCAGTACAGGATCCTGGGCCTGCCCGTGGCGCGGCGGGCGAACTTCAGCGCGGTCTCCACGGCCTCCGTGCCGCTGTTGCCGAAGAACACCCGGTCGAGGTGCGGGCTGTGCGCCAGCAGCCGCTCGGCCAGCAGACCGGGCAGCGGCGGGCAGTCGAAGCGGGTCAGGTCGGCGAGCTGGGCGTCCAGGACGTCATGCAGCGCCCGGCGGACCACCGGGTGATGCCGGCCCAGGCCCATCACCCCGAACCCGGCGAGCATGTCCAGGTAGTCCGCGCCGTCCGTGTCCCAGAAATAGGCGCCCTCGGCCCGCTCGTAGACCTTGTCGAAGCCGATGGTGTGCAGCATGCGCGGGAGCTGGTGGTTCAGATACCGGCTGTGCAGCTCGTAGCGCTCGGCGCCACGCCCGGCCAGCAGCGCGGCGAGATCGAACCCACCGCCCCCGGCCGCTCCTTCCGCGCTGTTCATCGCGGGCTCTCCTCGGACGGCGGCTTCTCCACGCTCTTCACATTCTTCGTGGTCTTCCCGGGCTTGGCGTCGCTCTTGACGGGTTTGGCGTTCGTGGCGCTCTTAACGTTCTTAACGGCGGTCGTCGTCGTGGGGGTGGCGCGCGAGGTGCCGTTCGCGGTACGAGGGGTGCCCTGCGGCGTCGTACCGCTCGTGTCGCTCGTGCCGTTGGCGGCGCGGCTCGGGCCCCTCGCCGCGCCCTCGGCGCCCGCCAGGCTCGCCCCGATCCGCCCCGCGATGTCCACCGGCGTCAGCCCGATGTCCGCGAGGACCTCGCCGCGCTTGGCGTGGGCGAGGAACTGCTCGGGGATGCCGAAGCGCCGTACCGGCACATCCACCTCGGCGTCGCCCAGCGCGAGCGCCACCGCCGAGCCGACACCGGCCGCGCGGCTGTTGTCCTCGACCACCGCGACCAGCCGGTGCCCGGCGGCGAGCGCGGGCAGCGCGGGATCGACGGGCTTGACCCAGCGCGGGTCCACGACCGTGCAGCCGATGCCGCGGGCCTCCAGCAGTTCGGCGGCCCTGAGACACACCGGGGCCATCACCCCGACCGCCACCAGCAGCACCTGCGCCGTGCCGGGCCCGTCGGGCCGGTGCAGCACGTCGATCCCGCCGATCCGGTCGACCGCCGGGATCGACGGACCGACGGACTCCTTCGGGAAACGGACCAGCGTCGGCGCGTCGTCCACGGCGACCGCCTCCCGCAGCTGGGCACGCAGCTGATCCGCGTCGCGTGGCGCGGCGATCCGCAGACCGGGCACGACCTGGAGCACGGACAGGTCCCACATGCCATTGTGGGAGGCGCCGTCGGTGCCGGTGATCCCGGCCCGGTCCAGGACGAAGGTCACCCCGCAGCGGTGCAGGGCGACATCCATGAGGAGCTGGTCGAAGGCGCGGTTGAGGAAGGTCGCGTACAGGGCGACCACCGGGTGCAGTCCGCCGGTCGCGAGGCCCGCCGCCGAGACCGCCGCGTGCTGCTCGGCGATGCCGACGTCCCACACCCGGTCCGGGAACCGCTCGGCGAAGGCGCCGAGGCCGACCGGGTGCAGCATGGCCGCCGTGATCGCCACGACGTCCTCGCGCTCCTCGCCGATCGCCACGATCTCCTCGCCGAAGACCGACGTCCAGGAGGGCGCGGCAGAGGGGGTCAGGGGCTCGCAGGTGAGCGGGTCCATCACCCCGACGGTGTGGAAGTGGTCCTCCTCGTGCGCGATCGCCGGTTCGTAGCCGCGGCCCTTCTCGGTGAGGCAGTGCACCAGGACCGGGCCGTGGAAACGTTTCGCTCGGCGCAGCGCGGACTCGACGGCGCCCAGGTCGTGGCCGTCGATCGGGCCGACGTACTTCAGGCCCAGGTCCTCGAACATGCCCTGCGGGGCGAAGGCGTCCTTGAAGCCCTTCTTGGCGCCGTGCAGGGCCTCGTAGACGGGGGCGCCGACGACGGGCGTGCGCTGGAGGACCTCTTTGCCCCAGGCCAGCACCTGCTCGTAGCTGTCGGTGGTGCGCAGGGTGGCGAGATGGTTGGCGAGGCCGCCGATGGTGGGGGCGTAGGAGCGCTCGTTGTCGTTGACGACGATGATCAGCGGGCGGTTCCTGGCCGCCGCGATGTTGTTGAGCGCCTCCCAGGCCATGCCGCCGGTCAGCGCCCCGTCGCCGATGACCGCGACGACATGGCCCTGCTCGCCCTGCACCTCGCGGGCCTTGGCGAGACCGTCGGCCCAGCCGAGCGCCGTGGAGGCGTGGCTGTTCTCGACGATGTCGTGCTCGGACTCCTCGCGCGAGGGATAGCCGGACAGGCCGCCCTTGGAGCGCAGCTTGGAGAAGTCCTGGCGGCCGGTCAGCAGCTTGTGCACATAGCTCTGGTGGCCGGTGTCCCACACGATGCGGTCGAGCGGTGACTCGAAGACCCGGTGCAGCGCGACGGTGAGTTCCACCACGCCCAGATTGGGTCCCAGATGCCCGCCGGTCCTGGCGACCGCCTGCACCAGGAACTCCCTGATCTCTCCGGACAGTTCAGCCAGCTGCGCCTCGGTCAGCGCCTTCAGATCGCGTGGTCCCCGGATGGACTCCAGAATCGTCACGCTCGGCCCCCTTCGGTCCGTGCTGTTTCACACACGTGCAATCCGACCCGTCCTGTTCAACCCGTGCTGTCACACGTGCCGTTCACGTCACGGTGACGGCCGGCGTCCCCGACCCCACGCCGTCCTGCTCCATCCGCTCGGCGATCTTCAGCGCCTCCTCGATGAGGGTCTCCACGATTCTGGACTCGGGGACGGTCTTGATGACCTCGCCCTTGACGAAGATCTGGCCCTTGCCGTTGCCGGAGGCGACTCCGAGGTCGGCCTCACGGGCCTCGCCGGGGCCATTGACCACACACCCCATCACCGCGACCCTGAGCGGCACCTCCATGCCCGTGAGACCGGCCGTGACCTCGTCCGCCAGCTTGTAGACATCGACCTGGGCGCGTCCGCAGGACGGACAGGAGACGATCTCCAGCCGCCGCTGTTTCAGGTTCAGCGACTCCAGGATCTGGAGGCCGACCTTGACCTCCTGGGCGGGCGGCGCGCTCAGGGAGACCCGGATGGTGTCGCCGATGCCCTCGGAGAGCAGGGCGCCGAAGGCCACGGCCGACTTGATGGTGCCCTGGAAGGCGGGGCCCGCCTCGGTGACACCGAGGTGGAGGGGGTAGTCGCACCGGGCGGCGAGCTGCCGGTACGCCTCGATCATCACGACCGGGTCATTGTGCTTGACCGAGATCTTGATGTCCCGGAAGTCGTGCTCCTCGAAGAGGGACGCCTCCCACAGGGCCGATTCCACCAGGGCCTCGGGGGTCGCCCTGCCGTACTTCTGGAGCAGCCGCCGGTCCAGGGAGCCCGCGTTGACCCCGATGCGGATGGGCGTGCCGTGCTCCCTGGCCGCCTTCGCGATCTCACGGACCTTGTCGTCGAACTGCTTGATGTTGCCCGGATTGACCCGGACCGCCGCGCACCCCGCCTCGATGGCGGAGAACACGTACTTCGGCTGGAAGTGGATGTCCGCGATCACCGGGATCTGCGACTTGCGCGCGATCGTCGCGAGGGCATCGGCGTCGTCCTGGGTCGGGCAGGCCACCCGCACGATCTGGCAGCCGGACGCGGTCAGCTCGGCGATCTGCTGGAGCGTGGCACCGATGTCCGACGTACGGGTCGTCGTCATCGACTGCACCGACACCGGGGCCCCGCCCCCGACCGCCACCGGTCCGACCTGGATCCGCCGCGACACCCGCCGCTCGGCGACCGGCCGGACCGGTACCTCGGGAACGCCCAAGGAAATGGCGGTCATCGCGTCAGTCCCGGTTCCCGTTGACCGTCTCGCGCATGGCCCGCAGCGACTCCTTGAGCGAGCCCATGGTGGCGAGGACGGCGGTGGGCTCGTAGCCGCAGTGCGCCATGCAGTTGGCGCAGCGCGGGTCCTTGCCCCGGCCGTACTTGTCCCAGTCGGTCTCCTCGATGAGTTCGCGGTACGTCGGCACGTACCCGTCGCTCATCAGATAGCAGGGGCGCTGCCAGCCGAACAGGGAGTAGTTGGGGATCGCCCAGGCGGTGCAGGGGAAGTCGACCTTGCCCTCCAGGAAGTCCAGGAAGAGCGGGGAGTGGTTCAGCCGCCACTTGCGCCGGTTGCCGCCGGAGAACGCCTTCTTGAACAGCTCCCGGGTCTGCTCCACGCCCAGGAAGTGCTCCTGGTCGGGGGCCTTCTCGTAGGCGTAGGCGGGCGAGATCATCATCTCGTCGACCTTGAGGTCGTCGTTGAGGAAGTTGAGCACCTCGACGATGGTCTGCGGGGTGTCGGTGTTGAAGAAGGTCGAGTTGGTGGTGACCCGGAAGCCGCGCCGCTTGGCCTCCTTGATGGCGGCCACCGCCTCGTCGAACACACCCTCCTTGGCCACCGACTCGTCGTGGCGCTCGCGCAGGCCGTCGATGTGCACGGCGAAGGCGAAGTAGGGCGAGGGCGTGAACTTGTCCATCTTCTTGCGCAGCAGCATGGCGTTGGTGCACAGGAAGACGTACTTCCGCTTGGCCACCAGCTGACGCACGATCTCATCGATCTGCGGGTGCATCAGGGGCTCGCCACCGGCGATGGACACCATCGGGGCGCCGGATTCGAGGACGGCTCCCACGGCCTGGGCGACCGGCATGCGCTGCTTGAGCACCCCGGCCGGGTGCTGGATCTTGCCGCAGCCCTCGCACTTCAGATTGCAGGCGAACAGCGGTTCAAGCTCCACGATCAGCGGGAACTTGTCGCGCCGGCGCAGCTTCTGTTCGGCCAAGTATGTAGCGACCTTGATGGACTGGCGCAGCGGCATGGCCATCGGGCTCACCTCCTGGGGAGCAGCACATTACGGTGCCATTCGAAGAACGTCGGTAGTACGGAACGCAGGACGCGGAAAGCTGATATTCCACCGCGCACCGTGCCGATCCGGACGAGTTCATGTTCTGGAGCGTCCACGACCACCCGGACGGCCGCAACCGGGCGCTCGCCCGCGCGGACGGCGCTCAGCAGCGTCGCGGCGGACTCCATGTCGACCGCGATCGCGCCGGTGGCCCGCAGATCGGACCGTTCCGGCCCGCGTACGACATGGTCGGAGCCGGTGAGCGGGCCGGTGTGGACGGTGCGGCCGGGCAGGGCCCGGGTCAGTTCCTTGACGAGTGATGCGGTGCCCGCGCAGATCACGGTCCCGCGCGGGTCGCGGGTCTCCTCGGCGACGACCAGATCACCGGGGTGCATACCGGGGGCGAGTCCGGCGCAGAAGCCGGTGGCGAGCACGGCGGCCCCGGCGAGGGCCGGATCGGCGAGGACCCGGCCCACGGAGCGTTCGGCGGCCCGGGGCCCCATGCCGGTGCGCACGACGGTGACCGGTCCGCTCGCGCCGCCGCGCTCGCCCAGGCGCAGGGCGAGGCGCTCGATGCCGAGCGCGCAGGCGATCAGCAGCGGCGCGGCGCCGGGCTGGCGGCCCATCAGCCCTCCCCGGCCCCGGCGAGCGAGCCCTTTCCGGCCTGGGCGCGGGGGCTCTCCCCCACGCGGGCCGAGGGGCCCTTCGCGGCCCCCGCGGGCCGGTTCTTCCCGGGCACGTCGAAGGGGTCGCCGTGGACATAGCGGCCGAGGGCGGTGAGCGGGAAGACCTGCCGGTAGAGGTGGTAGTTGATGGAGAAGTCCCAGGGGAAGCCGGTGCCGGTGAAGTACGGCTCGTCCCAGGAGCCGTCCTCCCGCTGGGTCTCGGCGAGCCAGCGCACCCCCCGCTCGACGGCCTTGGAGTCCCGCCCGCCGGCCGCGAGCAGCGCCATCAGCGCCCACGCGGTCTGCGAGGCGGTCGAGGCGCCGCTCCCGCTCCAGCTCTTGGTGTCGGAGTAGGAGCGCAGGTCCTCGCCCCAGCCGCCGTCCTCGTTCTGCACGGCCTCCAGCCAGCCCACGGCCCGGCGGATCGCCGGGTGCGAGCGGGGGATGCCGGCGGCGGTGAGGGCGGGCACCACCGAGCCGGTGCCGTAGATGTAGTTGACGCCCCAGCGCCCGAACCACGAGCCGTCCGGCTCCTGTTCGGCGAGCAGCCAGGCGATGCCGCGCCGGGTGCGCGGATCGTCGGCCAGCCCCTCGACGGCGAGCATCTCCACGACATGGGCGGTGACGTCCGCCGAGGGCGGGTCGATGACCTCGCCGAAGTCGCAGAAGGGCAGCTTGTTGGGGAACGGGCTGGTGTTGTCGGCGTCGAAGGCGCCCCAGGCCCCGTCCTTGGACTGCATGCCGAGCTGCCAGCGCACCCCGCGCGCGACCGCCCGCTCCAGCCGCTCCTTGTCGGGGTGACGGACCCGGCGCAGCGCGAGGACGACCTCGGCGCTGTCGTCGATGTCGGGGTAGTTGTCGTTGTGGAACTCGAACGCCCAGCCGCCGGGCGGCAGTCCGGGCCGGCGCACCGACCAGTCGCCGGGCCGCACGACCTGTTCGCTGATCATCCAGTCGGCGGCCTTGACCAGTTGCGGATGGTCGGCGGGGACGCCCGCGTCGGCGAGCGCGATGGTGGCCAGGCAGGTGTCCCAGACCGGGGACTGGCACGCCTCGATCATCCGGGCGCCGTCCTCGCGCCACACCGCGTAGCGGTCCAGGGACTCCAGTCCGGCCCGCATCACCGGGTGTTCGAGGTCGTAGCCGAGCAGATGCAGGGCCATGATCGAGTACACGGCGGGTGGCTGGATGCCGCCCCAGCAGCCGTCGTTCTCCTGCCGCTCGATGATCCAGCGGGCGGCGGTGTTCATGGCCGCCTTGCGCAGGGCGCGCGGGGCGACCTTGTGGTAGACGTGCAGCGCCTTGTCGAGCCGCTGGAAGAGGCCGTCCCAGCTGGCGGCCGGGGCCAGCGGCCTGACCGGGTTGGGCCGGGCGGGGTCGGTGTGCAGTTCGTCGAGCGGGAAGGGCGCCGGGCGCACCGGCCGCTTGGCGGCGACGATGGTGAGCGGCACGATCGTCTGCCGGGCCCAGCAGCCGAAGTCGTAGATGTTGAGCGGCACCCACTTCGGGAAGTAGATGATCTCCGGCGGGAGTTCGGGCAGGTCCTCCCATTTCCACCAGCCGAACAGGGCGAGCCAGACCCGGGTGAAGACCCGGGCGCCTGCCATGCCGCCCTGGGTGCGGATCCAGGCCGCCGCCCGCGCCATGTGCGGGGCATCGGGCGCGTCCCCGGCCAGCCTGAGGGCGATGTACGCCTCGATGGTGGTGGACAGTTCGCCGGGTCCGCCGAGGAAGGTGGCCCAGGTGCCGTCCTCGCGCTGCTCGCCGCGGATGAACAGGGCGGCGGCGCGGGTGGTGGACTCGTCGCGGATGCCGAGGAACTGACGCAGCAGCAGATCCTCGGCGTCCATCGTGACATTGGTTTCCAGGTCGCCCTTCCACCAGCCCTGGGCGTCCTGTTGGGAGAGCAGGAAATCCGTGGCGCGCGACGTCGCGCGCCGTGCGGCATCTTGGACCCCGGCCGCGACGGGGGTGGTGCTTTCGCTGGCCGCGGCAGCGCGGGGCGGCAGGGCCCCGGTGCTTCCGTCGGTCGTCGCTGTCATGGCTTCCCCTTCGTGCAGTGTGCAAGTGGTGCGTCTGCTGGGTCCGCCGTCGGCCGGTACGCTCGCTCTGCTCGCTGTACCGGCCGGCGACTACGCGAGGATGGTTCGACCGATAGTGATCATCTCTTTCGTACGACGACGAAGTCGGCGAGCGCCGTGAACCGTGCCCGCACCGCGTCGGGCATGTCGATGGCGTCGAGGGCTTCGATGGCGGTGACGTGCTGACGGCGGGCCTCTGCGGCGGTCCATTCCCGGCCGCCGGCCTCGTCGATGAGGGCGGCGCGGGCGGCGAACTCCGCCTCGGAGAAGTTCTCGAAGTCGCTGGCCTTGGCGTCCGCGGCGAGGATGTCGCCGAGCCGCTCGGAGGCGGGGCCGCCGGCGGCGAGCGCGGCGACGACGGGCAGGGACTTCTTGCGCTGGCGCAGATCGCTCCACGCCTGCTTGCCGGTGGCCTCCGGGTCGCCCCAGATGCCGAGGAGGTCGTCCACGGCCTGGAAGGCGAGGCCCAGGTGGTGGCCGTACTTCTCCAGGGTGTCGGCGGTGCGGTCGTCCGCGCCGCCGAGCACGGCGCCGATGGAGCTGGCACAGGCCAGCAGGGCGCCGGTCTTGTTGCCCTCCATCTCCAGACACTCCTCGACGCTGACCCGGTCGCGGTGCTCGTAGGAGATGTCCTGGGCCTGCCCGTCGATCAGGGCGCGGGTGGCGGTGGTCAGCCGGCGGGTGGCGCGGCCGGCCTCGACGGTGCCCAGTTGCAGCAGTACGTCGTTGGCCAGCGCGAACAGGGCGTCGCCGACCAGGATCGCCTGGGCGGGGCCGTGCACCTTCCACACGGTGTCGCGGTGGCGGCGCTGTTCGTCACCGTCCATCAGATCGTCGTGCAGCAGGGAGAAGTTGTGCACGAGTTCGACGGCGACGGCGCCGGGCACGCCGGTCTCGGGCGGGGCGCCGGTGACTTCGGCGGAGAGCACGGCGAGGGCGGGGCGCACCGCCTTGCCGCCGTCGCCGTCGGCGGGCCGGCCCTGGGCGTCGATCCAGCCGAAGTGGTAGGCGGCGACGGTGTCCATGGGCGGGGCCAGGCCGTCCACGGCCGCCCGCAGTACCGGCGTGGCCAGGGTCCGGCCGCGCTCCAGCAGCGCGGTCACGTCCACCGCGGGCCGTCCAGCGGCCTTCGGGGCCGGGGGCACAGTGGGCACAGTCTCTCCTTTTGTCGCGGTGCCGGCGGTGCCAGCGATGCCGGCGATGCCAGTGGTACCGGCGGGGCCGGCAGTACCGGCGGTACGGGGGCCTGCCGTGCGCGGGGCGGGGCTCATGCGGCCTCCTCGATGTCGAAGAGGCGGGCGGGGCGAGGCCGGCCCAGGGCGCGCAGCGCGGCGTCGGCCGCAGAAATGCCGCTGCGGACCGCGCCCTCCATGGTCGCGGGCCACCCCGTGGCGGTCCACGCTCCGGCCAGGTACAGACCGGGGGTTCCGGTGCGGGCGCCGGGCCGCAGCCGGGCGACGCCGGGGGCGGGAGCGAAGGTGGCGGTGCGCTCACGGGTCACGAAGAAGTCCCGCACCCCGGCGCCGCGGGTCAGCGGCAGCAGCCGGGCCAGCTCGGGCAGATAGCGCTCACGCAGCTCGGCCACCGGCAGGTCGATCTCGTCCTGCGCGGCGGACTGGGACAGCGCGAGGTACTGGCCCTCCTTCAGACCGGAGGCGTCGGTGCGGTCGAACACCCACTGCACGGGGCTGCCGAGAGCAGCGAGGAACGGGGCGTCGAGCACCTTGCGGTCGTAGACCACATGGACGTTGAGGATGGGCGCGGTGCCGATCTCCAGGAGCCGGTCGGGGGCGTCGAGCGCGCCGTCGGGCAGCAGGTCGCGCGTCTCGCGCTGCGGCACGGCGAGGACGACCGCGTCGGCCTCGACGCGCTCGCCGGGAACCTCGACGCTCCACCGGCCGTTGGCGTGTCGGGAGACGGAGGTGACCCGTGCACGGACCTCGGTACGCACGCCCGCGGAGTCGAGCGCCTTGCGGGCCAGCCGGTCGTGCAGCTCCCCCAGGGGCACATGCGCCCAGCCGATGTCGGCGGCGCCCGGGGCGGACAGCAGACCGGTCTTGAACACCATCGCGGCGAGCGCCAGTGAGGCGTCGCCCGCGACCGCGTTGAGGGTGGCGACCCCGACCAGGTCCCACAGGGCCTCGATGGCACGCGCCGACTGGCCGTGCGCGGCCAGCCAGCTGCCGAAGTCCTGCCGGTCCAGGGCCGGATCGCTGAGGTCGAGCCCCTTCAGCGCGAGTGCGGCGCGGCCCACCCTGGCCCGCTCGGCGAGCGAGAGATGCGGGTACGTGGCGAGCGTGCGCCCCAGATGCAGGGGGGCCGGAAGCGCGTCGCGCCGGAGTCTGCCCAGCCGCCGTCCCTCGGGGCGGCCGGCGTCGACGACGGGTACGTCGAGGCGGTCCTGGAGCGGGGCGAGCGCCGTGCCGTCGATCCGGTCGAGGAACCACCGGTAGGCGGTGCAGCAGCGCATGTACACGTGCTGGCCGTTGTCGACGGTCAGTTCGCCGCGCTGGAAGGAGAAGGCGAGGCCGCCGAGGCGTGGCCTGCTTTCGAGGAGAGTGACGCGTACGCCCGCGTCCGCGAGGGCGAGGGCCGCGGTGACGCCCGCGAGGCCGCCGCCGACGACCACCGCGTGGCGGGCGGGCCGAGTGGTGCCGTCAGGCATGACGCGCCCTCCCCGGGAGGTGGTGACGGGTGTTCCATGGCCGGTCGCGCGGTTCCGCGCGCCCCTTCGGGACGTGGCCGGGCCGTCTCTGACATCGTGCGGGTTGTTCAGTCAGGGACGCGGGACGTGGCCGCGGGGTTGCCCCGGGTTTGTCTCCCTCGGTGCTCTGTCCCAGGTCGTCCATCAAGCGCGCCTCCTGACGGTCCTCCGGGTGACATTGCGGGTGTCGAGCCCGGACAGTCCGCGGACGGCGACATACGCCTTCTCGCGTCCGGGCAGCGAGACCCGGCCGCGCAGCACGGCCCCGGGGTCGCGTTCGATGCGGTCGAGGAGTCTGCGGTAGATGCCGGCCATGGCGGCGACACAGGCGCCGCTGCGCCGGTCGAGCATGGGCAGCAGCCGGTAGCCCTCGGCGAAGAGGGCACGGGCGCGGCGTACTTCGAAGTGCACGAGTCCGGCGAAGTCGGCGCCCTCCGGCGGGACCGCCCCGGCGAACCCGGCCGAGCAGCCGAACTTGGCGAGGTCGTCGGCCGGCAGATAGGTGCGCCCGCCCTCGGCGTCCTCGCGCACATCGCGCAGGATGTTGGTGAGCTGGAGGGCGAGGCCGAGGGTGTCGGCGTACTCGGGGGCCCGCTCGGCGCCGCGCGCGCCGCGCTCCGTGCCGAACACGCCGAGCGAGATACGGCCGATGGCGCCCGCGACACAGCGGCAGTAGCCCTTGAGGTCGTCCCAGGTCTCGTAGGTCTCGCCGCGTACGTCCATCTGGACGCCGTCGATCAGTTCGTCCAGGCCGTCGAGCGGGATGGGGAAGGCGGCGGCGGCGTGGGTGAGGGCGACGGCGACGGGGTCGGTGTCGTCCTCGTCGACACCGCCGTCGCGGACCCGGGCGAGCAGGGCCCGGGTCTCGCCCAGCCGGTCCGCCTTGACGCCGTCCGCCAGCTCGCCGTCGCCGATGTCGTCGACCCGGCGGGAGAACGCGTACAGCGCCGACATCGCCCGCCGTTTGGGCGTGGGCAGCAGCCGGATGCCGTAGGCGAAGTTCCTGGCCTGCTGGCCGGTGACGGTCTCGCAGTAGCTGTAGGCGGCGAGTACCGGTGCGGACACGGGCGGTGTCAGCTCCACGGTCCGGATCACCCCTCTCCTCGCAGAGTGACGCCCACCTGGCGCAGCAGCCGGAGCTTGCCGGGCTTGGGCGGGCCGGGAAGTACGTCGTATTCGGCGGCGGTGATCGCGTCGATCGCCGCCCTTCCCCCCGCCACGAACCCCGCGAGCAGCAGCCTGAGCCTGCCGTGGACGCTACCCACCAGGGGGGCGCCTTCATTCAGCAGATCCCGGGCGCGTTGCGCTTCGTAGGCGACCAGGGCGCGCACCGAAGCGCTCGCGGTGTTCGCGGCGAGATCGGATTCCTGGACGTGGAAACGTTTCATGTCCTCGGCGGGCAGATAGATCCGGTCGCGGCCGAGGTCCTCGGCGACGTCCTGGAGGTGTTCGACGATCTGGAGCGCGGTGCAGATGGCGTCGGAGCGGCGGATCCGCTCGGGGGTCGAGGTGCCGGTGACGCCGAGGACGAGACGGCCCACGGGGTTGGCGGACAGCTCGCAGTAGGCGAGCAGGTCGTCGTAGGTCTCGTAGCGGCTGATCAGCTGGTCCTGCCGGTTGGCGGCGATCAGTGCGAGGAACGGCTCGGGGGTGAGGGCACGGCGGTGGACGGTGGGCGCGAGGCGGCGCAGCAGGGGGTGGCGCGGGGCGTCGTCGAAGACCCGGCGCAGGTCGGTCTCGAAGGCGTCGAGGAGGTGGAGCCGGTCACCGGCCCGGCCGGGTGCCACGCCGAGCAGCGCGGCGTCGAGGCCGCCGGGGGCGAGGTCGCCGTCGCCGATGTCGTCCACCAGGCGGGCGAAGCCGTAGACGGCCATCAGGTCTTGGCGCCAGTCGCGGGGCAGGAAGAAGGGGGCCACGGGGAAGTTCTCGTCCGCTGCCTTGTCGAGCGTGGCGCGCTGCGGGTCCCTGGTGCGCGTCGCGTCCGCTGCCGTCATCGTTTGCTGCCCGGTGCGGGGACGGCACATGCTGCGAAGAGCTGGGGAGTTTCCGTAGCCATTGCCGTCACATCTCCCGTTCTACACTGCCTACCCAATACACACTATTTCGGACACGCCGCCCGGCGCCCGTCGCGGCGGCACCGAGGGCGGGCGCGCGCATTATCGCCCTACTTGCCGCGATTGGGCACCTGTACAGCTTACGTTGTACAACGCATCGCGCACCGTGGGGGTGTCCCGCGCATCACAACAACACACCGATTGGCTCCAAGATTCCTAAGCCGGGCCACAGTTGACGTTTCCTTTGCAGACGCGGGGCCCCGCCGGAACAGTTCCGGCGGGGCCCAGGGCCTGGGACGGGCTATCTGCCCGTGAATTTCTCGTACTCCTTGAGGACCTCTTCGGTGGGTCCGTCCATCCGGAGTTCGCCCCGCTCCAGCCACAGCACACGGTTACAGGTGTCGCGGATCGACTTGTTGTTGTGACTGACCAGGAAAACGGTGCCCGCTTCTTTGCGCAGTTCCCGGATGCGGTCCTCGGAACGCTTCTGGAACTTGCGGTCCCCGGTGGCCAGGGCCTCGTCGATCATCAGGACGTCATGGTCCTTGGCGGCGGCGATGGAGAAACGGAGCCTGGCGGCCATGCCGGAGGAATATGTCCGCATGGGGAGGGTGATGAAATCGCCCTTCTCGTTGATACCGGAGAAGTCGACGATGCCCTCGTAGCGCTCTCTGATCTGTTCCCGGGACATGCCCATCGCCAGCCCGCCCAGGATGACATTGCGCTCGCCCGTCAGATCGTTCATCAGGGCCGCGTTGACGCCGAGCAGCGAGGGCTGGCCGTCGGTGTAGACCTTGCCCGACTCGGCCGGGAGCAGTCCGGCGATGGCGCGCAGCAGGGTGGACTTGCCGGAGCCGTTGGAGCCGATCAGGCCGACGGCCTCGCCCCGGTAGGAGGTGAAGGACACCCCGCGCACGGCGTGCACCTTGCGCACCCCGCGCGGTTCGCCGCCGCGCTTGAGTATCCGGCTGAGCGCCGCGGTGGCGCTGCCCTTGCCGGTCTTGGCACCGTTGACCCGGTAGACGATGTGCAGATCGTCGGCGATGACGGTGGGGATCTGCGCCCCGTGCGGTTGCTCAGCCACGGCCGTACTTCTCCTCCGCCTTCCAGAAGTACACGAAGCCGCCGACCGCGAACAGCAGCGCCCAGCCGCAGGCGATCGCCCAGACGTGGTCGGGCAGGTTCTGCGGGCCGTAGTCGTCGATCAGCGCGAAGCGGATCAGGTCCATGTACACGGCGGCCGGGTTCCACTGGAGGATGTTCGCGATCCAGGACGGCTTGTTGGCCAGCATGATCGGGATGGAGTACATCACTCCGGACGCGTACATCCACGTACGCATCACGAACGGCATCAGCTGGGCCAGGTCCGGGGTGGCCGAGCCGGCCCGCGCCATGATCAGGGCGAGGCCGGTGTTGAACATGAACTGAAGGGCCAGCGCGGGCAGGATCAGCAGCCAGGACATGTCCGGGTAGCTGCCGAAGGCGACGGTCACCGCGAACAGCACGATCATGGAGAACAGCAGCTGCTGGAGCTGCTGGAGGGCGAACGAGATCGGCAGCGAGGCCCGTGGGAAGTGCAGCGCCCGCACCAGGCCGAGATTCCCGGAGATCGCCCGCACGCCCGCCATCACCGAACTCTGTGTGAAGGTGAACACGAACACGCCGGTGACCAGGAACGGGATGTACACCTCCTGGCTCATGCCGCGGTCGGCCTGGAGGATCACACCGAAGATGAAGAAATAGACCGCCGCGTTCAGCAGCGGGGTGACCACCTGCCACAGCTGGCCGAGCTTGGCCTGGCTGTACTGGGCGGTGAGCTTGGCCCGGGAGAACGCCAGGATGAAGTGGCGGCGGTCCCAGAGCCGGCGGACGTACTCGACGAGGGAGGGCCGGGCCCCGCTGACGGTCAGACCGTACTTCGCGGCGAGCCGGTCCGCGGACAGCGACTCGTCGGGCGACACGGGCGCGCTCACCGCGACCGTGGCGTCATGCGTTGTCTCACTCACAAGGGGAAACTTTCGTCTTCGATGTGCGCGGCCCCGGGCGGGCCCGGCACAGGGCGGCGGCCCGCCGGGCCATCGCCCCGGGCACCCGTCGGGGACGAGCTTGTCAGATCACCGGAGGCCGGCCCAGTCGGGTCAGCCGCCACACGGTACGCCACTTCATGGGGCGCCGCGGACCGCACGAAGTGGTCCAGCCCTCGCGGAAGCCGCCGAACCAGGCGCGCAGCGCCGAGCGCGAGGGACGGCGGGCCAGCGTGAGCAGCAGCCAGACGCCGAGATAGACGGGGATTAGGGGCGCGGGCAGATTGCGGCGGGCCAGCCAGACCCGATTGCGGGCGACCATGCGGTGGTAGACCGCGTGCCGGGAGGGGGCCGTCGTCGGATGGTGGAGCACCATGTCGGAGCGGTAGTCGATCATCCAGCCGGCGTCCAGGGCCCGCCAGGCCAGGTCGGTCTCCTCATGGGCGTAGAAGAACTCGTCGGGCAGCGCGCCGACCTCGGCGAGGACCTGGGTGCGCACCGCGTTGGCGCCGCCGAGGAAGGTGGTGACCCGGGAGGAGCGCATCGGGTCGGCGGCCCGCAGCCGGGGGACGTGGCGGCGCTGGGTCTGCCCGGTGTCGGGGTCGGCTATGCGGAAGCTGATGATGCCGAGCCGCGGGTCGGTGGTGAAGGCGGTACGGCACAGTTCGGCGGTGTCGTACTGGGCGAGCAGCCCGTCGTCGTCCAGGAAGAGCAGGATGTCGACGTCCCGCCCGCTCGGCCCGAACGCCTCGATGCCGACATTGCGGCCCCCGGGTATGCCGAGGTTCTCGGGCAGCTCGATCGTGCGCACGCCGGGCGGCAGCTCCGGGACGGGCGAGCCGTTGCCGACCACGACCACCTCGACGGGGGCGCCGTCCTGCTTGGCTATGGAGTCCAGCAGGGCGCGCAGCTCGTCGGGGCGGTTGCCCATGGTGATGACGACGGCGCCGACCTTGGGGGCGTCCGGGACCTGGGAAGGCGTGCCGGGCCGCTCCTGGCCCCTCGGCGCGTTCACCGGAGCCTGCTCGACGCGAGGACGGACACCAGGTGCAGCAGGGTCTGGAGCACGGCGATCCCGGCGAGTACGGCGGTGCCCAGGCGGGTGAAGAAGAGGTCGCCGCGGGAGGCGTCCAGGATCGCCAGGAGCAGGATCAGCAGGGTCGCCTCGATGCCCAGGATCAGCCGGTGGAACTTGAGGGCGGCGGCGGCCCTGCGCGCGAGTGCCATGCCGGCGGAGCGGGGCTCGGCGGCGGCCTCCTGGACCGGCGGCAGCCCGCCCTGGTGCCGGGCGACCCCGACCAGGTCGGTCTCCGCCTTGATCAGGATGGCACCGAGGGCGGCGAGGGTGCCGAGGAACGCCCACAGCCAGTCGATCCGGCCGCTGCCCCACACATCGGCGGCGCGCAGCCCGAGCCCGACCAGGACGGCCGCGTCGGTGAGGTAGGCGCCGACCCGGTCCAGATAGACCCCGCCCAGGGAGTACTGCTTCTTCCAGCGGGCGATCTCGCCGTCCACGCAGTCCAGCAGCAGATACAGCTGGACCATGAGCACGCCGAGCAGGGCGCCGGTGATGCCCGGCACCAGCAGGGCGGGGAGCGCGAGCACACCGCACAGGGTCATCAGGTACGTGAGCTGGTTGGGCGTGACCCTGGTGTTCACCAGGTAGCGGTCGACGCGCAGCGACACCTCACGCATGTAGAGGCGTCCCGCCCAGTGCTCACCGCTGCGCCGGTCCTTGACCCCGGCGGGGTGCACGACCGGCCTGAGTTCAGCTACCGATGGCCTTGACATAGTCGGCGTAGATGTCCTTGATCTGGTGGGTGTTCAGGTCGAGGTGCTCAAGAATCGTGTAGCGGCCGGGCCGGGTCTGCGGCGCGTACTCCACGACCCGGACGAACTCCTCCTCGGTGAAGCCGATCTCCTGGGGCAGCACCGGCAGTCCGTGCCGGCGCAGCACTCCGGCCAGGTGGGCGGACTCCTCGTGGGCGCCGCGCAGATACATCGCGAAGGCCGCGCCGAGACCGCACTGCTCGCCGTGGGCGGCAGCCCGCCTCGGGTGGAGCAGGTCGAAGGCGTGGTTGATCTCGTGGCAGGCGCCGGAGGAGGGCCGGGAGTCGCCGGAGACGGACATGGCGATGCCGCTGAGCACCAGCGCCTCGGCCAGCACCTGGAGGAAGTCGTGGTCGCCGATGCCGCCCGGGTGGCGCAGTACGGCCTCACCGGCCTGGCGGGCCATGGCGGCGGCGAGGCCGTCGATCTTCTCGCCCTTGACCCGGTGGGCCAGTTCCCAGTCGCGGATCGCGGAGATGTTGGAGACGGCGTCGCCGATCCCGGCGCGGACGAAGCGGGCCGGTGCCTCGCGGATGACGTCGAGGTCGATGACGACGGCGATCGGGTTGGGCACCCCGTAGGAGCCGCGCCCGGCGTCGTTGTCGAGGGTGGCGACCGGCGAGCACAGTCCGTCGTGGGCGAGATTGGTCGGTACGGCGACCAGGGGCAGCCCGACCCGGGCCGCGGCGAACTTGGCGCAGTCTATGATCTTGCCGCCGCCGAGGCCGACGAGTGCGTCGAAGTGCCCGGCCTTGATGTCACCGGCCAGCCGCACGGCGTCGTCCAGGGTGCCGCCGCCGACCTCGAACCAGGTGGCGCCGGGCAGCGAGGGCGCGATGCGCTCACGCAGCCGGGCGCCGGAGCCGCCGCTGACGGCTATGGCGAGCTTGCCGGAGTGCGATATGCGCTCGTCGGCGAGGACGGACGCCAGGTCGTCCAGGGCACCCGGGCGGATGTCGACGACGACCGGCGAGGGGATCAGCCTGGTCAGTACCGGCACGCGATCTCCCGTCCCCGGGCGAGGTCGTCGTGGTTGTCGATCTCGACCCAGTCGATGTCGCCGATGGGCGCCACGTCGATCCGGAAGCCGCGGTCGACCAGGTCCTGGTAGCCGTGCTCGTAGAACTGCTGCGGGTCCGACTCCCAGACCCGGCGCAGCGCGTCGCCGAGGTCGGGGGCCGCGTCGCCCTCGATGAGGGTCACGCCTATGTACTCGCCGGTGGCCTCGGCCGGGTCCATCAGCTTGGTTATCCTCCGCACGCCCCCCTCGGGGTCCACGACGACCTTCATCTCCTCGTCGGCGAGGGACTTCACGGTGTCCAGGGCGAGGATGATCCGCTTGTCGCCGCCGCGCGCGGCGAGCAGGGTCCGCTCGACGGAGACCGGGTGGACGGTGTCGCCGTTGGCGAGGATCACGCCGTCCTTGAGGGCGTCACGGCCGCACCACAGGGAGTAGGCGTTGTTCCACTCCTCGGCCTTGTCGTTGTCGATGAGGCTGAGCCTCAGGCCGTACGTCTTCTCCAGCGCGGCCCTGCGCGCGTAGACGGCCTCTTTGCGGTAGCCGACGATGACGGCGGCCTCGGTGAGGCCGATCTCGGCGAAGTTGGCGAGGGTCAGGTCCAGCACGGTCGGCTCGCCCTCGATGCCCTCGGGCCCCACCGGCACCAGTGCCTTGGGCAGGGTGTCGGTGTAGGGGCGCAGACGCCGGCCGGCGCCTGCCGCCAGCACGAGGCCGATCATGCGGGTTCTCCTTCGTCGTGTACGGCGGGTGCCCCGGCCCGGTGGGAGGCCACCCAGAAGCGGACGCTCTCGGCGACCACCACGAACGCCACCACCACGGCCAGGGCCGTGAGCGCGACGGCGAACCACTCGCCGCTGAGCAGCGCGGCGAGCAGGGTGACGAGCAGGACGCGTCCTTCTTGCCCCCCGGCGGTCCGCACCAGCCAGGCCGGTGGCGCCCCGGCGTTCCCGCGGATGCGGTAGACCGTGTCGTAGTGATGGTAGGCGACGGCCGCCACCAGCCCGAAAGCCGCCGGAAGTGCTCCGTTCACCTCCGCGTTCACCTCCGCTTCGACCGCGAGGACGAGGACGGTGCCGTACTCGGCGGCGCGGAAGAGCGGCGGGACCAGCCAGTCCAGGGCGCCCTTGAGCGGCCGGTGCAGCGCCTGACCGGCGGTGATCGCGTAGACGAGGGCGCCCGCGACCGGCGCCCAGGTGACGCCGGAGAAGAGCGAGACGGCGAGGACGGCGGTGCCGGCCCCGGCGACCAGGAGGGGGGAGCCGAGCCGGACGCGGGTGATCCGGGCCACGCACTGGGCGAGCGGTCCGTTGTCGGCGAGGTCCGCGAGCGCCTGTGCCGCGCGGTCGGTGCGCCGCGCCTTGCGGGTGAGCGAGCGCAGCACCCGCCCGGCGGTGGTGTAGGCCGCGGCGAAGGCGCAGCCGATGAGCAGCGCGTAGAAGGTGATACGGGGGGTGGTGAACGCGGTGAGCAGGGCGATCATGGCCCAGCGCTCGCCGATCGGCAGCACGATCATCCGGCGTACCCATACCGTCCAGCCGACGCTGTCGAGCTTGTCCGACAGGGCGGCGGTGGGGCTGGTGTTGGCGGTGGCGTCGTGGTTGGCCTCGTTGAAGGAGAAGTCCACGACGTGCCGGCAGGTCTGGAGGACCATCGCGCCCAGGGCGAGGGCCCATACGTCGTCGCCGCCGCGGGCCGCGCCGAGGGCGAGTCCGGCGTAGTAGGCGTACTCCTTGGCCCGGTCGAAGGTGGCGTCGAGCCAGGCGCCGAGGGTGGAGTACTGGAGGGAGTAGCGGGCCAACTGGCCGTCGGTGCAGTCCAGCACGAAGGACGCGATCAGCAGCACGCCGGCCGCGGCGAAGCCGCCGCGGGTGCCGGTGGCCGCGCACGCGGCGGCGATCAGGGCGGTGAGCAGCGAGGCGGTGGTGACCTGGTTGGGGGTCAGCCCGCGCCGGGCGCACCAGCGGGCGAGATAGCGGGAGTAGGGGCTGACGCAGAAGGTGGTGAAGAAGCCGTCGCGGGCCTTGACGGCCGATTTCAGGCGTACGGCTTCGTCGTCGACGGCGGCCACCGACTGGCGGGCCTCGTGGCGGGCCTGGGGGTCGGCCGGGACCTCGGCGACCAGGGTGCCCAGCTCGGGGCGGTGCACGGTGGCGCCGTCGTCCGTGAGGGCGGTGAGCACCCGGTCCGGGAGGCTGTCGACCAGGACGGCGCCCTCGGCGGAGCGCTCGCGGGCCAGCGCGCGGGTCAGTTCCTGACGGCCGGACGCCTGGGCGGTGACGGCACCGGGCACGGCGGCGAGCGGGAAGCGCGGGTCGGTCAGGCCGAGCCGCAGCGCGTGCGGGTGGCCCACGAAGCGGGCGTCCACCAGCGCGACCCGGTCCGCGCACGGGATCTCGGCGAGCAGCGTCTCGGCGTCGGCCGTACCGGAGGCGATGCGCACCTCGAAGCCGAGCGACCGCAGATCGCCCTCGATGGACGATCCCGGGACCGGCTGGCCGGTGAGGATAGCGGTCGACAACCGAACTCACTCCCTGGGTGCCGACGCGTCCGCGCCGGTCATGTGCATGGTGGGGGCGCCCCTTGGCTGCACCAGCCGGGCGGCATCCGGCAGAGGCTATCGGATGATCGGAAGACCGCGTTCACCGCCCGTTCACGGTCCGGACGACGCGGTTTGCCCTGCCTGTGCTGGCGATCATCATGCGGGATACACGGGCCGCCGTACAAAATCACACCGCAGAGGGGGCATTCCCGGGCGTTGATCCTGAACCCACCGGTAACCGGAGTTTCGGGGCCCCGGGGCGCCTGTCTGCGGCTGTCGGGCGGTGACTGTGGGGCGGTGACTGTGGGGCGGGGTCCGGTCGCCGCGCCGGAGGCCCCGGGCCGCCTCGCCGTGACGGGTGCCGCCGGGTCGGCCGGCAGCGGCCCAGCTGTCCGTCCCCGGTGCCGCCCTGGACGGTGAGGGAAGCACCGCCGGTGCCGAGGTCGCCGCCGAGGGTGGTGCCCTCGGAAACGGAGTGCGGGAAGCCGCCAGGCAATTGGCCTAGGTCGTTGCGGCAGAGGACGGCCTGGCCGGGCCACGCGCCGGAGGACCGGACCGCCTCGCCGTGACGGGCGCGCCGCCGGGGTCGGGGGCACCGGGGTCCTGGAGGTGGCCGCCTGTCACGCCGGGACGAGGGCGGCCGTCACGGGAGGGCGCGGGCTCGGCCCGTCACGGGGGCGCTGGGTCGGCCGTCGCGAGGGCGCCCAGCTGGCCTCGGAGACGGAGTGCGGGAAGCCGCTAGGCAATTGGCCGAGGTCGCTGCGGCAGGGGACGGCCCGGCCGGGCCCCGCGTCGGAGGACCGGACCGGGGCCGCTTCGCCGTGACGGGTGCGGCCGGGGTCGTGGGCGTGGCCGTCCGTCACGCGTGGATGAGGCGCGGGGGCATGGGTGCGGTCGTGGCGTGAACGGGCTGGGCCGGACGGCCCGGCGTACAGGGTCCGTTGTGGTCGGATCGGCGCGGCGCGCTCCCGGCTCCAGGCCGCCCGGACGGTCACCCACATGGCCTGACCTGCGGTTCGTTTCCGCAGGTCAGGGCACATGACAACGGTGTTCACTGCCGCGTTGCCACATACCCCCCACCCGTAGTTCACTGTGGTCGCGGGCCGATCGCGGGCCGATCACACTGGAGGCGGTTCTTCATGGGCGCTGGGCACGATCACGGGCACTCGCACGGCCCGCCGGCGGGCAGCGGTACGGCGGCGTCGGCGTACCGGGGACGGCTGCGGATCGCGCTGGGGATCACGATCACCGTGATGGTGGTGGAGATCGTCGGCGGCATCCTCGCCGACTCGCTCGCGCTGATCGCGGACTCCGCGCACATGGCGACGGACGCGGTGGGGCTCGGGATGGCGCTGCTCGCGATCCACTTCGCGGGCCGGCCGCCCAGCGAGCGGCGCACCTTCGGGCTGGCCCGCGCCGAGATCCTCGCCGCGCTCGCCAACTGTCTGCTGCTGCTCGGCGTCGGCGGCTATGTGCTGTACGAGGCGGTCCAGCGGTTCATCACCCCGGCCGAGACCGCGGGCGGGATGACCATCGTGTTCGGTGTGATCGGCCTGGTCGCCAACATGATCTCGCTGTCGCTGCTGGTGCGCGGCCAGAAGGAGAGCCTGAACGTGCGCGGCGCCTTCCTGGAGGTCGCCGCCGACGCGCTGGGCTCGCTGGCGGTGATCGTCTCGGCGCTGCTGATCCTCACCACCGGCTGGCAGGCGGCCGACCCGGTCGCCTCGCTGGTGATCGGCCTGATGATCGTGCCGCGCACGCTCAAGCTGCTGCGCGAGACGCTGGACGTACTGCTGGAGTCGGCCCCGAAGAGCGTCGACATGGCGCAGGTGCGCTCGCACATACTGGCGCTGGAGGGCGTCGAGGACGTGCACGATCTGCACGCCTGGACCATCACCTCGGGCATGCCGGTGCTCTCCGCCCATGTGGTGGTCCGCACGGAGGTGCTGAACGCGATCGGCAACGAGAAGATGCTGCACGAGTTGCAGGGTTGCCTGGGGGACCACTTCGACGTGGAGCACTGCACCTTCCAGCTGGAGCCGAGCGGGCACGCGGAGCATGAGCCGGGGTTGTGCCACTGACACCGGGGCTGGGGCACGGGCAGGGGCCGGAGTCGGGGCGGCGGGGGCGTATCCGCCGGGGTGCACCACCCGTGCCGTCGTTCGCGCCCCTGTCCCCGGCGGTTCCCCTCCCGGTCCGCCGGGCACGATGGCCTACGGGCCCGTGGAGGGCGTCCGTGCCGGGCGGGGGACATGCCGGGACTGCCCGGGAAGTGCCGGGCGCCGCCCGATTCGTACGGCAGACTGGGGCGAGGACCGAGGCGAAGGATGGGTATGCCGATCACACCTGCCACCGCGACGCACAGTTCGTCGGACGGCACCGCGGAATCGATCATGCTGGAACTGGTCGACGAGAGCGGTGTGACCATCGGCACCGCGGAGAAACTCGCCGCCCACCAGCCACCCGGACAGCTGCACCGGGCGTTCTCGGTGTTCCTGTTCGACGAGCACGGACGGCTGCTCCTCCAGCAGCGGGCGCTCGGCAAGTATCACTCTCCCGGTGTCTGGTCGAACACCTGCTGCGGTCACCCCTACCCCGGTGAGGCGCCGTTCGCGGCGGCGGCCCGGCGTACGTACGAGGAGCTGGGGGTCTCGCCGTCGCTGATGGCCGAGGCGGGCACGGTCCGCTACCACCACCCGGACCCGGCGTCCGGTCTGGTGGAGCAGGAGTACAACCACCTCTTCGTCGGCATGGTGCAGGCGCCGCTGCGGCCGGATCCGGAGGAGGTCGGCGACACCGCGTTCGTGACACCGGAGGAACTGGCCGAGCGGCATGAGAAGGACACCTTCTCGTCCTGGTTCATGACCGTGCTGGACGCCGCCCGCCCCGCGGTCAGAGAGCTGACCGGCCCGGCGGCAGGCTGGTAGGACCGCCGGGCCGGCGGGGCGCGGCGCGAGGCGTCAGAGCGCGCCCGCGGGCCTCAGCGGCAGGGCGGCCCAGATCACCTTGCCGCCGCTCGCGGTGTGCTCGACGTCGCACACCCCGCCCGCCTCCCGGGCGATCTCGGTCACCAGCAGCAGCCCCCGCCCGCCCGTCCGGCCGTGATCGGCCTCCAGGGCGGTCGGGCGGTAGGGGTGGTTGTCCTCCACGGACACCCGCACCCACTCCGCGCCCACCGCCACCTCGACGGCGAGCACCGGCGACAGCAGTGCCGCGTGCCGGACCGCGTTCGTGACCAGCTCCGAGACGATCAGCAGCAGGCCGTGGGCCAGGTCCTCGGCGACCGGTACCCCCTGACGCAGCAGCAGGTCCCGCACCGCGTGCCGGGCCTGCGGGACCGAGGCGTCCACGGCGGGGGCGGTGAACCTCCAGACCCCTTCGTACGGCAGTGGCCGCGGGACGCCGGCCTCACGGGGTCTTTCCACGCCGCCGGCCACGCGCGGACCGGCCCCGGGCCCATGGTCGTCCATTGTCCGGTCGCCACCCTTGCGCTCGATTGTCACCACACGACGAGTGTTGAGAACCCGCCGCCCCGGCCCACCGAGCTGAACTGAAGTCAGCGATTATCGAACACTTCTGATCGTTGGCGTATGACGCGGTCGGCTCAGGGACTGCTCCTGACACCTGGTGCCAATTTCGCGAACTATTCGGGTTGTACGGGTTTGACCCCGCCGTCGCCCGATTCATCCCCGGCGAGCCCCCTCGGGCACCCTCGCGGTGGTCCGCCGGCCGCCGAAACCGGAGGCGATCAGGCCGAGCCCGTCGAAGAGCAGCGCGAGCGAGAGGAAGGCGCCGATCACATACCGGCTGCCGCTCGGCCAGGACGCCAGCACCAGGGCGCCGAGCAGCAGGTCGACGGCGCCCAGCAGCAGCGTCCAGCCGAACTGCGGGCCGCGCACGACGAGGCTGCCGACCAGCCGGTACAGCCCGGCCGTGAGGAAGAGCAGCGCGGCGAACAGGGTGAGCGCGTCGGCGGCGGCGTCCGGACTGCGCAGGATCACCACCCCGGCGGCCAGGTTCAGGGCGGCGACGATCACGCCGAGCCAGAAGAAGCCGGTGCCGCGCGCCTGCACGGAGTGCAGCAGGCCGACCGCCCCGCCGAACAGCAGCAGCCAGCCGAACAGCAGCATCGAGGTGACGGTGGCGAAGGCGGTGTAGCAGAGACCGGCCAGCCCGGCGGCGACCAGCAGCACCCCCAGCGCACCGAGCCACCCGAAGCCGCGGTGCGGCCTCGCCGCCTCGGCCTTCGCGGATCCGGCCATCGGACCTCCGTGGATCGGGCACCGCCCCGGAACCCGGCCGCCGGCCCATCGGCACCGTGTCGCCCGGCCCCTCCCCGAGCGTACGTTCGGCGGGCACGGATAGCATCCGGCGCATGGAGCCGCAGCTGCTGCACACCGTCGGCGACTCGGTCGCCACCGTCGTCATCCACCACCCGGCCCGGCGCAACGCCATGACGGCGGCGATGTGGCGGGCGCTGCCGCCGCTGCTGGAGACGCTGACCGCCGACCCCGCCGTACGGGCGCTGGTGCTGACCGGGGAGGGCGGCACGTTCTGTGCCGGGGCCGACATCACCGGGCTGCTGGACGCGCCCGACGAGGCGCGGGAGCTGGCGGTGGCCGCCGAGGAGGCGCTCGCGGCGTTCCCGAAGCCGACGCTGGCGGCGATCCGGGGGCACTGTGTGGGTGGCGGGGCGCAGCTGGCGGCGGCCTGCGATCTGCGGTTCGCACGGGAGGGGGCACTGTTCGGGGTGACGCCCGCGAAGCTGGGGATCGTCTACCGGGCCTCGTCCACCCGGCGGCTGGTGGCGCTGGTGGGGCCGGCGACCGCCAAGTACCTGCTGTTCTCGGGTGAGTTGATCGACGCGGACCGGGCGCTGCGGACGGGGCTGGTGGACGAGGTGCTGCCGGAGGGCGAACTCGGCAAGCGGGTCGCCGAGTTCACCCGGATCCTGGCCTCGCGCTCACTGCTGACGCAGGCGGCGGCGAAGGAGTTCGCGAACGGCCGCACGGACCGCGACGCGCACTGGGAGGAGCAGGCGCGCGGCAGCGGGGACCTCGCCGAGGGGGTGACGGCGTTCCTGGAGCGCCGCGCGGCGCGCTTCGACTGGACGGTGCCTACGTCAGAAGGAACCGGCTCTGGGAGCTGAGCTCCGCCACGATGTGCGCGGGCGCCTTGTGCGGTGACCCGGCGTCGTAGGGCGGCTGCGGGTCGTACTCCGTGACGAGCTGAATGGTCTGCGCGAAGTCGTCGCCCGCGATCCGGCCGAGCAGGGTCAGGCCCATGTCGATGCCGGCGGAGACCCCGGCCGCGGTGACGTACTTGCCGTCGAGGACGACCCGCTCGCCGGTCGGTTCGACGCCGTAGCGGGTCAGGTGTTCCAGGGCCAGCCAGTGGGAGGTGGCCCGGCGGCCGGTCAGCAGGCCCGCGGCGGCCAGCAGCAGGGAGCCGGTGCACACCGAGGTGGTCCAGGTGCTGGTGGCGTCGGCGGTGCGCAGCCAGTCGAGCAGTACGGCGTTGTCCATCTGCGCGCTCTGCCCCGGACCGCCGGGCACCACCAGCAGATCCGGCGCGGGCACCTCCCCGAGCCCACGGTCGGCGACCAGCGCGAGCGCCCCGGTGTCGGAACGCACCGGACCGGGCCGCTCGGCAACGAACACCAGTTCGGCCCCGGGGAGCCGGCCGAGGGTCTCATAGGGACCGATGGCATCGAGGGCGGTGAAACGGTCGAAGAGGAGGACGGCGATCTGCATGGGGGGCCTTTCGGGGTTCGGGCGGGGGGTGAGTGGGCGGGGGCCGGGGAGGAACGCCGGGTGGGATCGGGGGCGGGGGCTATGAGCCGAGGGGTGAGCCGGGGGGCTGTGGGCGAACGCCGGGCGGGCGGAGTCAGTGGGCCGGGTCAGCGGGTGGGCGTCGGGTGGGATCGACGGGTGGGATGAGCTGGGCGGCGGGTATCGGCGGGTATCGGCGGCGGGATCGGCGAGCCAGGTCAGCGGGCGGGCGCCCGGCGGAAGGGGCGGGCAGGGGCAGCGGGCGGAAGGGCGGGCGGCGGCGGGCAGAGTCAATGGGCGGACGTCGGGTGGGGTCGACTGACCGAATCAGCCGGCCGAGCGATCGGGCGGGCGCCCGGTGAGATCAGCGGGCAGGGTCATCGGGCGGCGGCAGCGGGCACGGCGGTCAGCGAGCGCCGGGCGGGAACGGCGGCAGGGGTATCGGGCAGGCATCGGGCGAGGTCAGTGGGCAGGCGCCCGGCGGAAGGGGCGGGCAGGGGCAGCGGGTAGGCGCCCGGCCGAAGCCATGGGCGGGATCGGTGGGCGGAGGGCGGGCGGGGTTATCCGGTGGGGGATGGGTGGAAGCGGCGGCGGTATTCCGTCGGGGCCGTGCCCAGGGTCTTGAGGAAGGCCCGGCGCATGGCCTCGGGGGTGCCGTAGCCGCTGGCGCGGGAGATCTCCTCGATGCCGTCGGCGGAGTCCTCCAGCAGGCGGCGGGCGTGTTCGAGGCGGACCTGGTCGACGTAGCGGCCGGGGGTCATGCCGGTCTCGGCGCGGAAGGCGCGGGCGAAGTGGCGCGGGGAGAGCCGAGCGCGGGCGGCGAGCGTCTCCACGCCCAGGTCCCGCGCCGGGTGCTCGGTGATCCACTGCTGCACCTCGCGCAGCGGCCGGCGGCTGGCGGTCTGGGTGGCGAGCTGGACGCTGAACTGGGCCTGGTTGCCCGGCCTGCGCAGGAAGACCACGAGATGGCGGGCCACGGTAAGTGCCGCGTCACGGCCCAGGTCCTCCTCGACCAGCGCGAGCGCCAGATCGATCCCGGAGGTGACCCCGGCCGACGTGGAGAGCTGTCCGTCCCGGATGAAGATGGGGTCGGCGTCGACCCGGACCGCCGGATGGTCCCGGGCCAGCTCGGCGGCGTAGGCCCAGTGCGTGGTGACCCGGCGGCCGTCCAGCAGGCCCGCCTCGGCCAGCAGGACCGCGCCCGTGCACACGGAGACCAGCCGCCCCGCGCGCGTGCCGTGCTCCGCCAGCCACGCCACGACCCTCGGGTCGGAGGTGCGTGCGCCCTCGCCGCCGGGCACCACGAGCGTGTGCGGCGGCGGAGCCTCGGCGAGCGAGGTGTCCGGTACGAGGGTCAGGCCGCTGGAGCTGCGCACGGCCCCGCCGTCGACGGACGCCGTACGGACGCGGTACGACCCCGGCGTGTGCTTGTCGGCCCCCGAGAACACCTCCAAGGGGCCGGTGACATCGAGGCTCTGCACGCCGTCGAAGAGAACGACCAGAACGGTTCGCTGCGCCATGCGAACGATTCTTCGCGAGCCGGGGGACGTCCGCAATGACGGGCTCCCCACCTTTTCTGCCATCGGCCGCACACCGGTGGCCCGGCGCGGGCGGCACGCCGGGTCCGGCGGGGCCTGCCTCGCCGGATGCCGCCCTGATCCCCGGTTGTCGGTGCCACCTGCCACAATTGCGGCGCAACCCGAAGTGAGAAGGCGGTACGGCATCGTGACGACACCCGGATCTCTGGCAGTGGGGTCCATCGAAGGCAGGATCGCCGAGGAGATCGGCGTACGGGAGCGGCAGGTCAAGGCCGCCGTGGAACTGCTCGACGGCGGTTCGACGGTGCCCTTCATCGCCCGCTACCGCAAGGAAGCGACCGAGATGCTCGACGACGCGCAGCTGCGCACGGTCGAGGAGCGGCTGCGCTATCTGCGGGAGCTGGAGGAGCGGCGGACGGCGATCCTGGAGTCGGTGCGCGAGCAGGGCAAGCTCACCGAGGAGTTGGCGGCGCGGATCCGGGGCGCCGAGACGAAGGCGCGGCTGGAGGACATCTATCTGCCGTTCAAGCCCAAGCGGCGGACGAAGGCGCAGATCGCGCGCGAGGCGGGGCTCGAACCGCTGGCCGACGGCCTGCTGGGCGACCCGACCGTGGAACCACTGGCCGCGGCGGCCGCATTCGTGGACGCCGACAAGGGCGTCGCCGATCCCCAGGCCGCCCTGGACGGCGCCCGCGCGATTCTCACCGAGCGGTTCGCGGAGGACGCGGATCTGATCGGTGAGCTGCGTGAGCGGATGTGGGTGCGCGGGCGGCTGGCCGCGAAGGTGCGCGAGGGCAAGGAGGAGGCGGGCGCGAAGTTCGCCGACTACTTCGACTTCGCCGAGCCGTTCAAGGATCTGCCCTCGCACCGGGTCCTCGCCATGCTGCGCGGCGAGAAGGAGGAGGTCCTCGACCTCGTCCTGGAGCCGGAGGAGGCGACGGAGGGCCCGTCGTCGTACGAGGGCACGATCGCGCACCGGTTCTCGATCGCCGACCGCGGCCGTCCCGGCGACAAGTGGCTGACGGACACGGTCCGCTGGGCGTGGCGCACGCGCGTGCTGGTGCACCTCGGCCTCGATCTGCGGCTGCGGCTGCGCACGTCCGCCGAGGACGACGCGGTCGGGGTGTTCGCGGCGAACCTGCGCGACCTGCTGCTCGCCGCCCCGGCCGGTACGCGCGCGACGCTGGGCCTGGACCCCGGGTTCCGTACGGGGGTGAAGGTGGCGGTCGTGGACGCGACCGGCAAGGTCGTCGCGACGGATGTCATCCACCCGCATGTCCCGGCCAACCGCTGGGACGAGGCGATCGCGAAGCTGGCCCGGCTGGCGAGCGAGCACGCGGTCGAGCTGGTCGCGATCGGCAACGGCACGGCGTCCCGCGAGACCGACAAACTCGCCGGTGAACTCATCACCAGGCACCCGGAGCTGAAGCTCACCAAGGTGATGGTCTCCGAGGCGGGCGCGTCGGTGTACTCGGCGTCCGCGTTCGCCTCGCAGGAGCTGCCGGACATGGATGTGTCGCTGCGCGGCGCGGTGTCCATCGCCCGCCGCCTCCAGGACCCGCTGGCCGAGCTGGTGAAGATCGACCCGAAGTCGATCGGCGTGGGGCAGTACCAGCACGACCTGTCCGAGCTGAAGCTGTCCCGCTCGCTGGACGCGGTGGTCGAGGACTGTGTGAACGGCGTCGGGGTGGACGTCAACACGGCCTCCGCGCGGCTGCTGTCCCGGGTCTCCGGCATCACCTCCGGCCTCGCGGAGAACATCGTGGCGCACCGCGATTCCAACGGCCCGTTCACCTCCCGCTCCCAGCTGAAGAAGGTGGCCCGGCTGGGCCCGAAGGCGTACGAGCAGTGCGCGGGCTTCCTGCGGATCCGCGGCGGCGAGGACCCGCTGGACTCCTCCAGCGTGCACCCCGAGGCGTACCCGGTGGTCCGGCGGATGGTGAAGAGCGCCGGTCAGGAGGTGGCGGCGCTGATCGGCAACACGTCGGTGCTGCGTTCACTGAAGCCCGGTGACTTCGTGGACGAGACGTTCGGTCTGCCGACCGTCTCCGACATCCTCAGGGAGCTGGAGAAGCCGGGCCGTGACCCGCGTCCGGCGTTCAGGACGGCCACCTTCAAGGAGGGCGTCGAGAAGCTCTCGGACCTGGTGTCCGGGATGGTCCTGGAGGGCGTGGTGACGAACGTGGCCGCGTTCGGCGCCTTCGTGGACGTCGGTGTCCATCAGGACGGTCTGGTGCATGTCTCGGCGATGTCGAAGACGTTCGTGAAGGACCCGCGCGATGTCGTCAAGCCCGGCGACATCGTGAAGGTGAAGGTCCTGGACATCGACATCCCGCGCAAGCGGATCTCCCTGACCCTGCGCCTGGACGACGAGGCGGCGCCGCAGGAGCGGGGCGCGGCCGGTGACGGCCGTCCGCAGCGGGGCGGCGGACGCCCGCCGCAGCAGCGGCAGGGCGGCCGGAGCGGCGACCGGGCCGGCGAGCGGGGCGACCGGGGCGGCTCGCGCCAGGCCACGCCGCCCGCGAACAGCGCGATGGCGGACGCACTGCGGCGAGCGGGTCTGCTGAACCCGAAGGACGGCAAACGCCGCTGAGCCGATGATCGGGCCTGCGGCCCGGGGCCCTCGGCTGGGGGCCGGGCCGCCTTCCCGTGGGGGGCGGGGCATGGCCTTGCCTGGGCGGGGGTGGGCTTGTATGGGCGGGGCGCGGCCTCGCACGGGCGGCGGGGGCGACCTCGTAGAGGCAGGGAGCGGAGACGGCGGCGCGGACACGGACGCTGGAGCTGCGGCGGGACGGGCGGGGGTGGTGGACCGCCGACGGGGAGCGGCTGCCGGATGTCGACGGGGCGCTCGACTGCGATCTGGGGCTGTGCCCGCTGACCAACACCATGCCGGTGCTGCGGCACCGGATGCGCCGGGAGCGGGGCGGGCGCGAGTTTCTGATGGGGTGGGTGTCGGTGCCGGATCTGACCGTGCGGGCGTCACGGCAGACGTACACGCATCTGGCGCGGACGAGTGGCGGGGGCGGCCGGGTGCGGTTCGGGTCGGGGACGTTCCGCCGTGATCTGGACTTCGACGCCGACGGGTTCGTCCTGGACCATCCGGGGCCGGCCCGGCGGCTGACGCCGCGTCAGCGCTCGGTGACCTTGCCGTCGGCGACCTCAAGTCGGCGGGTCACCTGGACGGCGTCCAGCATCCGCCGGTCGTGGGTGACCAGCAGCAGCGTCCCCCGGTAGCCGTCGAGGGCGGATTCGAGCTGTTCGATGGCGGGGAGGTCGAGATGGTTGGTGGGCTCGTCCAGGACCAGGAGGTTGACGCCCCGGCCCTGGAGCAGGGCGAGGGCGGCGCGGGTGCGTTCGCCGGGTGAGAGCGTGTCGGCGGGGCGCAGGACGTGGTCCGCCTTCAGGCCGAACTTGGCGAGCAGGGTCCGTACCTCGGCCGGTTCCACGTCGGGCGCGGCGGCGCCGAACGCGTCCAGCATCGTCTCGGGGCCGTGGAACAGCTTGCGGGCCTGGTCGACCTCGCCGGTCAGCACACCGGAGCCGAGGGCGGCGTGCCCGGCGTCCAGCGGGACGCGGCCGAGCAGGGCGCCGAGCAGGGTGGACTTGCCGGAGCCGTTCGCGCCGGTCACGGCGATACGGTCGGCCCAGTCGAGCTGGAGGGTGACCGGGCCGAGCGCGAAGTCGCCGCGGCGCACCTCGGCGTCGCGCAGGGCGGCCACGACCGCGCCCGAGCGCGGGGCGGCGGCGATCTCCATGCGCAGCTCCCACTCCTTGCGGGGCTCCTCGACCACGTCCAGGCGTTCGATCATGCGCTGGGTCTGACGGGCCTTGGCGGCCTGCTTCTCGCTGGCGTCGCTGCGGAACTTACGGCCGAGCTTGTCGTTGTCCCCCGCCTTGCGGCGGGCGTTCTTCACGCCCTTGTCCATCCAGGTGCGCTGCATCTGGGCGCGGTCCTGGAGGGCGGCCCGCTTGTCGGCGTACTCCTCGTAGTCGTCGCGGGCGTGACGGCGGGCGACGTCGCGTTCCTCCAGGTAGGCCGCGTAGCCGCCGCCGTAGAGGTTGATCCGCTGCTGGGCGAGGTCGAGTTCGAGGACCTTGGTGACCGTGCGGGTGAGGAACTCGCGGTCGTGACTGACGACGACCGTGCCCGCGCGCAGTCCGCTCACGAACCGTTCGAGCCGCTCCAGGCCGTCGAGGTCGAGGTCGTTGGTGGGCTCGTCCAGCAGGAAGACGTCGTAGCGGGAGAGGAGGAGGGAGGCGAGACCGGCGCGGGCGGCCTGTCCGCCGGACAGGGAGGTCATCGGCTGGTCCAGGCCGACGAGGAGGCCGAGCGAGGCGGCGACCTCCTCGGCCCGCTCGTCCAGGTCGGCGCCGCCGAGTCCGAGCCAGCGCTCCAGGCTCACGGCGTAGGCGTCATCGGCGCCCGGCGCCCCGTCGACCAGCCCCTGTGTCGCCTCGTCCATGGCCCGCTGCGCGGCGGCGACGCCGGTACGGCGGGCCAGGAACTCCCGCACGCTCTCCCCCGGGCGCCGCTCCGGCTCCTGCGGGAGGTGTCCGACGGTCGCGGTGGGCGGGGAGAGCCGCAGCTCCCCCTCCTCGGGCACGGCCAGCCCGGCGAGCATCCGCAGCAGCGTGGACTTGCCCGCCCCGTTGGCCCCGACGAGCCCGATCACATCCCCGGGCGCGATCACGAGATCGAGCCCGGAGAACAGGGAACGGTCCGCGTGACCGGCGGAGAGATTCTTGGCGACGAGGGTGGCAGTCATCAGGGGCGATGGTAGCGGGCGGGGTGGAGGGCGGGCCGAGGTGGAGGGGTGGGAGAGCGTGGGACCCGAGCGGGACCTCCTTCAGCGCCCCACCACCCCCACCAGCACACCCCCCGTCGTCCGGGCCACCACATAGGACTCGCCCCTGGTGGCCCTGGCGTCCAGGGGGATGCGGTGGTGGCCGGGTTCGAGGATGCCGTCGAAGAGTTCGTGGGTGTGGGTGCGGTAGAGCCGGTCGAGGCGGTACGCGGTGAGCTGGACGCGGCACGGGGAGGTGACGTCGATGGCCGCCTCGCCGTCGGCCACGGCCAGGCGGGTCAGCCGGTGCCGTTCGGCGGGGCTGCGGTCGAGGGCGTGTTCGATCTGGGCGACGAGGAGCGGGACGATCGGGGCGAGGCCGTCGACGTAGGCCACCTCGACGCCCGCGTGGGTGAACGCCTCGCGGACGGCGGCGCGGTCACGTTCGTCCACCGCGCGGCCGAAGGCGACGGCGCCGTAGCCCCGGAGTTCGTCCGGGGGCACGTCCTGGGCGTCGCGGGTGATGTCCGCGCCGATGCCGATCGTGCGCAGCGCGGCGGCGAGCTTGGCGAGGACGGCGACCCGGGCGCCGATCAGCAGCACCCGCCGCCGGTGCGCGCCGGGGGCGGCGCCGTCGAGCAGGGAGTGCAGGGCGGCCCGGTACTCCTCGCCCCGGAAGCGGAACGGCCCTATGCCGTGATAGCCGTTCAGCTCCAGGTCGGCGACGGGTCCGGTCTGCCAGGCGAAGTCCCGCCACACGTAATCACCCCCGCCACCGCCACCACCGCCATCACCGTGGCCACCCTCACCGTCGTCACCGTCGTGGCGTTCGATCACGGCCGTGACCGCGCCGCAGGCGAGGTCCTCGCATTCGGGGCAGCCGTAGATGACATGGCGGTCGCCCGGCAGCGGGGCGGCCACCTCCAGCAGCAGGCCCCGGACCTGCGCGGTGAAGATCGCGGGCGGGACGTCGGAGGCGAGCGGGGAGACGGCGTCGAGGTCGGAGAGCTGGAAGAGCAGCGGGCGGCCGTCGACGATGAAGTCGACGAAGTCCCGGTGGATCTGGTAGCCCCCGTCCGACAGCACCCCTCCGGCACGTATCGCAGGGGCCAGGCCGAAAGTCGCGTACTCGGCAGACATGCTGTGAGTATCCCCAGTCGGACACCGCCCTGAGCGCGGCATGACACATTCCGCTACGGTCGCGGTGTGGTGAGCGGACAGCATGACGAGGTGATCGTCGTCGGCGGTGGAGTGATCGGCCTCACGACGGCGGTGGTGCTGGCCGAGCGGGGCCGCGACGTACGGCTGTGGACGCGGGACGCGCCCGGGCGGACCACCTCGGCGGTTGCGGGCGCGCTGTGGTGGCCGTACCGCATCGAACCGCTCGCGTCCGTGCACGCGTGGGCGCTGCGCTCGCTCGACGTGTACGAGGAGCTGGCCGCGCGGGACGCCGGCAGCGGCGTACGGATGGCCGAAGGGGTACTCGGTGCGACGCACCCTGACGAGCTGCGCGCCTGGGCCGGGGACCGACTGGCGCTGCGGGAGTCCGGGCCGGACGAGTATCCGGGGCCCGGCACCTGGGCGCGGCTCCCGCTGATCGACATGCGGACGCATCTGGCGTGGCTGCGGGAGCGGTTGACGGCGGCGGGCGGCACGGTCGAGGAGCGGTCGGTGTCCCCCGGGTTCGGGGAGGCGGACGCCCCGGTCGTGGTCAACTGCACGGGCCTGGCCGCGCGCACCCTGGTCCCGGACCCCGGGGTGCGGCCGGTGCGCGGGCAGTTGGTCGTCGTGGCGAACCCGGGCCTTCGGACCTGGCTGGTCGCCGGGGACGACGGGGGCGCCGACAAGACGTACCTCTTCCCGCACGGCGACCGGCTGCTCCTGGGCGGCACGGCGGTGGACGGCGTCTGGTCCACCGCCCCCGATCCGGTGGTCGCGGCGGCGATCGTACGGCGGTGCGCGGCGCTGCGTCCCGAGATCGCCGGTGCGCGGGTGCTGGAGCACCGGGTGGGGCTGCGCCCGGTCCGTGACGCGGTGCGCCTGGCGGGCGAGTCCCTGCCCGGCGGGCGGTTGCTCGTCCACAACTACGGTCACGGCGGGGCGGGCGTGACCGTGGCGTGGGGGTGCGCGGAGGAGGCGGCCGGGCTGGCGGAGGGACGGACACCACCGGGGCCGGCCGAGAGCCACCCGAGCTGACGCGGGCCCCCGCCCCCGCCCTCACCTCCCGCCCACCTGATCCCCCTCCGCCCCGGGCCCCTCCCCCGGCCCGATCCGCAGTTCGAAGGCGCCGTCGTAGCGCTGCTGGCCCGCGATCACCGCCGCCGCGACCGCCTCCGAGCCCCTCTCCTCGCACACGATGACCGGGTCCCGGCGCAGATCGCGCATCAGGGCCACGCACATGAAGAGCATGACGACGACGAAGGGGGCGGCGGCGAGGATGGTCAGGTTCTGGAGGCCGGTGAGGGCGTCGCCCTGATCACTGCCGACCAGCAGCATGATCGCGGCGACCGCGCCGGTGACCACGCCCCAGAACACGACGACGAGCCTGCTCGGTTCGAGCACACCCTGCTGGGACAGGGAGCCCATCACGATCGAGGCGGCGTCGGCACCGGAGACGAAGAAGATCCCGACGAGGATCATCACCAGCAGACTGCTGACGGTGGCGAGCGGGAACTCGCGCAGGACGGCGAAGAGCTGCCCCTCGGGCGTGGCCTCGTCGCCGAGCCGCCCCTGTCCGCGCAGGGTCATCGCCGTGCCGCCGAAGACGGCGAACCAGACCAGGCTGACCGTGCTCGGCACGAGGATCACCCCGCCGATGAACTGACGGATCGTGCGCCCCCGGCTGATCCGGGCGATGAACATGCCGACGAACGGCGTCCAGGAGATCCACCACGCCCAGTAGAAGACGGTCCAGTTGCCCAGCCACTCGGCGACACCCCGGCCGCCGCTGGCCTCGGTGCGCCCGGCCAGGTCGGGCAGTTCGCCGAGGTAGGCGAAGAGCGAGGTGGGCAGCAGGTCCAGGACGACGATGGTCGGTCCGGCGACGAACACGAACAGGGCCAGCAGCAGCGCCAGCACCATGTTGACGTTGGACAGCCACTGGATGCCCCGCTCCACACCGGAGACCGCTGAGGCGACGAACGCCAGGGTCAGCACGGCGATGACGGCGACCAGCAGCCCGCTGTCCACCTCGTCCAGCCAGTCCAGTTCCCGCATGCCGGAGCCGATCTGGAGCGCGCCGAGCCCGAGGGAGGCCGCCGAGCCGAAGACGGTCGCGACGATGGCGAGCATGTCGATGACCCGGCCCCCGGCGCCGCCCGCGCCCCGCTCGCCGATGAGCGGCGTGAACACCGCGCTGACGGTCTGGCGGCGGCCCTTGCGGAAGGTGCTGTAGGCGATGGCGAGGCCGACGACCGCGTAGATCGCCCAGGGGTGGAGCGTCCAGTGGAACAGCGTGGTCGCCATCGCCGTCTCCATGCGCTCGCCGGGGTCGGCCGGTGTGGTGCCGGGCGGGGGCGCGAGGTAGTGCGTGAGGGGCTCGCTCACGCCGTAGAACATCAGGCCGATGCCCATGCCCGCGCTGAACATCATGGCGACCCAGGACACCGTGCGGAACTCGGGCCGCTCGTCCTCCGTGCCGAGGCGGATACGGCCGTAGCGGCTGATGGCGAGCCAGAGCGCGAAGACCACGAATCCGGACGCGGCCAGCATGAACGCCCAGCCGCCGCTGTGCATCAGCCCGCCGAGCAGGGTGCTGGAGACGTCCTCCAGGGTGTCGGTGGCGACCGCGCCCCACAGGACGAAGGCGAGGGTGAGCGCGGCGGTGACCCCGAAGACCACCCGGTCGGTCCCCGGCCGCCCGGGGTCGGCGGCGGGCTCGGACGGGCTGTCAGCTGTCACGGAGGGGCCTTTCGGTGGGCGTCCCCACGGCGACGGTGGGGCGAGAGCGGGGCGAGGACCGGGCGGGCGTAGGACGGGAGTTCCTCCCGCCCTACGCGCTACCACAGATCGCGCCCCGCTCCCCCGCTCAGCAGTCCGTGTCGGGCTCCCCCACCGTCAGGTGGTACGCCGCCCGCTCGTCCAGCAGCAGCGGCACCAGCGCCCGCAGCGACTGCCGCAGCGGTACGTAGGCGCCCTCGCGGTCCGGGCGTACGCGGACCCCGTGCAGGGCCAGTTCGTCCTTGACGTCCGTGTACTGGGCGTCGGTGAGCCGGTAGCCGCAGGGCGGGTCCGGGAGCACCTCGGCGGACTCGGGCGGGTCGTTGTCGGCGCCGCCGAGACAGACCGGGCCGGTGTCCCGGTATCCGGCGTACCGGGCCGCCGTCGTGGCCGCCTCGATCCGGCCGCGCCGCTCGGCGCCGAAGGCGAACAGGCCGTCGAGCGCGGCGAGCTGGGACGCGACCCGGCGCCGGTTGTTGAGCGCCGCGTCGTTCCGCTCGGCCTCGGTGAGCGGGTCGACGCGGCTCTCGATGAGCAGGCCGACGGCGTGTTTGGCGCCGGAGATGTTCCGCAGGATGCGTTCCTGCCCGTCCCCGGCGACCTGCCGGACCGGCTCCCCGGTGACCGGGTCGGTCCAGATCCCGTAGGTGCCGGTGGAGTACCCGGCGTCCTGCGCGGCGGGCCGGACGTATGCCTCGGCGAGGGTTTGGGCCTCGGTGTGCACGGCGTCGGCCGTGTTGAGGTTGCGGGGCCACAGGTCGAACAGATCCTTGTCGTAGTAGCCCGGGGTGGACCCGTATTCGTGCAGGTCGTAGATGATGTCGGGGCTCTGGTCGCGGATGACGGCGGCGAGCGCGCGGCCCTCCTCGGTGGCGAGGGCCACGTGGTCGCGGTTGATGTCCACGCCGTCGGAGTTGCCCCGGGTGTCGGCGGCCCGGCCGTCGGGGTTGGCGGTGGGCACCACGAGCACGGTGGTGCGCTCCAGGAAGCGCCGGGTGGCACTGTCGCGGGCGTGGGCCAGGTCCCGGACGGTGCTGAGACAGGCTTCGCGGCCGGAGGGTTCGTCGCCGTGCTGGCTGCACACCAGCAGGATGGTGCTGGTGCTGGTGCGGGCGCCGACGCGGACGAGTTGCAGCGGGCGGCCCTGCTCCGTCGTACCGATGGACGAGATGGAGACCTGGTCGCTCGCGCGGTCGACGGCGGCGAGGAAGGTCTGTTCCTCGGGCTGGGTGGTCCAGCGGGCGCCGCCGCTCTGTTCGAATCCGGTGCGTGGTGGCGCCGGGGTGGCCGCGCTCGCGGGCGCGGTCATGAGGGACGCGGTGAGGGTGGCGGTGGTCAGGATCAGGACGCGGACGCGATGCTTCACCGGCCTCCCTCCGGGACGCGGTAGGGGGTCCGCGGCGGCTGGACGCCGGACAGTCCGGCGTCCGGGGCGGTGGCGCGGGAACCGGCGGTGGCGCGGGCGAAGGCGCTGGTGCCGCCGACGACGGGGACGTACGCCGTGGTGCGGGACAGGTCGAGGGTGAGGGTCGGGCGGTCGGCGGGCGGCTCGATCAGGCCGTTGTCGGTGCCCGCGACGATCAGCGCGAGCCGGTGCCCGGCGGGGACGACATGGTCGGTGGCGGCCAGGTCGAGGGTGAGCGTGTGCGCCGTGCCCGGGGTGAGCGGGACGCCCTTGCCGGGGGCGGCGTGGGTGCCGAGGTCGGCCCAGCCACGGCTGACGATCGTGTGTTCGACGTCGGTGGTCTTCGCCGCGGTCTCCCGGTAGCAGGCGCTGTCGCCGGTGGTGCTCGCGCCCCAGCAGGTGCGGTCGGTGAGGGTGGTGATGCCTTCGCCGGTGCCCGCGTAGTCCCGGATGGTGTCGGGGCCGAGGTCGACCAGGACGGCGCTGAGATGGGCCGTCGGGGTGCTGGGCGTGGCGGTGACGGTGACCTCGGAGGAGCCGGACAGCCGCAGGTCGCGGGTGAGCGGGCCGGTGACGAAACCGGCCTTGTCGGGCGTGGCGACGCCGAGGTCGGTGGCCCAGTCGCTCTCGTCGCGGGCGGGGTCGTCGGTGAAGGTCTCGGTGCCCTGGGCGGTGCGCAGGCCGAGGCTGCCGACGCCGGGCTCGGCGCCGCTCGCGGGCTTCAGCCGTACGGTGTCGGTGGTGCGGGGCGGCCAGGTGGTGGAGGTGACCCACTGGTCGGGCGCCCGTTCGATGTCGGCCATCGGTTCGTCGTCGATGCCGTTGTCGTAGCCGAGGAGTTCATGGTCGAACCAGCGGTGCAGGGTGCTCACCCAGTCGGCGCGGCGGAAGTCGAAGGGGTCGACATGGCCGACCTGGGAGAGCCAGACCTTGCGCTCGACGCCGTTCTCCGCGAGCGCGTCCCACCACTGGCCGAACTGCTGGGCGCGGACATTGAGGTCCTGCATGCCGTGCACGGCGAAGACGCTGGCCTCCACCTCGTCGGCGTCGGGGACGTAGTCGCGCTCGCTCCACAGCGCGGTCCAGTCACCGGTGCGCGGGGCGCCCTCGGCGATCTCCTGCTGTACGGCGGCGCAGCGGGCGCGGGCCGCGGGGCTCTCGACGTAGTTCGACAGCCAGTCCGGGCCCGAGTCGTAGAGCGGGGCGCCCTGGGAGAAGTAGTAGTCGTACCAGGAGGAGATCGCGCCGATGGGGACGATGGTCTCCAGGCCCTCGACGCCGGTCGCGGCGACACCGCCCGCGATCGTCCCGTCGTAGCTCTTGCCGATCATGCCGGTACGGCCGTTGCTCCAGGTCGCCTGGGCGCGGATGGTGCCGGTGCGGGTGGTGTAGGCGGTGCCGCGCCCGCCCAGCCAGTCGACGACGGCCTTAGCGGACTGGATGTCGGAGCGTCCGCCGACGTCGACACACCCGTCGGAGCGGTTGGTACCGGCGAGGTCGACACCGACGACGGCGTAGCCGCGCGGTACGAAGTAGTTGTCGTAGTACAGCGGCATCTGGACTACGTTCCCGGCCGCGTCGTAGGTCTTGCGCTGGCTCTCGTTGCCGCGCCCGCAGCAGGAGTAGTACGGGCTGGCGTCCATGATGACGGGGACCTCGCGGCCCTGCCGGGCGGGTTCGGCGGGGCGGACGATGTCGACGGCGACCCGGTCGGTCCTGCCGTCGCCGTCCCCGTCCAGCCGGGTGTCCACCCAGACGGCCTCGCGCACGGCACCGTCGTAGGAGTAGATCGGCTGGCTGGTGCGCGGGGTGGTGGCCTGTGCCGGTGTGGTGAGAAGGGTGGCCATCAGGGCGGCCGTGGCCGCCGTCGCGAGCGGTCTCCAGATCGTGAAGCGCATGCGTAGAGGCATGGGGCGGACGGTACCCCCGTCAATTCCCCCGCAGAAGACGGCGTTTGTGTGATCCCTGTGAAGGAGAGTGGCCGGTGGTGGTCTTGGGGGCGGGGGGTTCTCCGGCGGGGCGGGGGTTCCTCCGGCGGGGCGGGGTTTCTCCGGCGGGCCAGAGGGCGATCGGGGGCTGGAACGCCCCCGGCCCCCGGCCGGGGCGGCCTCGGGCCTCGCCGGGTGGGGCGCGTCCAGGACCGTCGGCTGGGCTCCGGCCGCCGTATGGGCCCGGGGACGGGGAAGCGGACCGGCCACCTGGCGTCGAGCCCAGATCCCCGGGCCTGGGCTGCTCGCCGGAGCGGCCCAGGCCCAGTGCGCCCTACGTGGCCGGACCGGCGGTCCACTCCGGGTCCTCGACGGCCAACTGCCGTACGAGGGAGCGGAACCGGTCGTCCCGGTTCTCGGCGCTCTCGTAGAAGGTGTCCTGGCCGACCAGGTTGACGACGGCGAGCAGGAAGAGGGCGCTGTTCGCGTCCCGTACGAAGGCGGCACCGCCCTCGTGGGTGCGGGTGCGGGCGCCGGTGGTCGTGACGGGGGCGCGGGGCGCCGGGCGCGAACCCCGGCTGTTGAAGCGGGACATGAGAAACCCCTCGTGGAGGAGGGAGGCGAGGCGCGCGGGCGCGCGGCAAGGCCCGGACCGAGCGACCACGCCGTCCGTTGTCCCCCCGCGCCGTGGGCGCCGGTGCCTCCCGAGATCAAGGTCGGCGGCGGAAGGGGTTCCATCGCAGGGAAGTATCCGCGGCCTGCGCACCGGGAGGTGCTGGTGAAGTCGAGCTGCTGTGAAGGTGAGGCGCTGTGAAGTCGAGGCGCTGTGAACGCTGCGCTGCTGTGAGGTCGGCGCCCAGAGGTCAAGGCCGGCGACGGCACAAAGCGCTCTGCCAACTGAGCTACACCGGCCGAAACCGGTGACAGGACTCGAACCTGCGACCGCTCGATCTCGATTCGAAGTATCCGTCGCCTTCGCACCTGGGCTGCGCCCCACGGTAGGCGCCCGCGTCCGGCACCCGCCAGCCAATAAGGGCGGTTATCGAACATATGAGCGGTAAGGCATCGGAGTGGCGCTGCGCGAACGTGGGGGACGCGCGTCGGCGCTGACGCGCCGGGGCGGGTTCCGCGGTCTACGGTGGGCCTGTGCGCCGGAGTGCCCGTACCGCACGGGTGCTCGCCGCGGCGTGCGGGTCCGCCGGGCGGGCCCTCGGACGCGAGCGAAGGAGCCGTTGCGTGCGGGACGTCGCGATCATCGAGGCACCGTCCGTCCTGGGACTGCGGCCGACCGGGGTCGAGGAACTGCCCGAGGCACTGCTGGGCGCGGGGCTCGCCGAGGGCCTGCGGGCGGTCATGGCGGGGCGGGTGGAGCCGCCGCCGTATCTGCCGGACCGGGACCCGGAGACGGGCGTGCTCAATCCGGACGGCATCGCCGAGTACTCCGTACGGCTCGCGGACGCGGTGGACGCGGTGCTGGACGACGGGCGCTTCCCGCTGGTCCTCGGCGGTGACTGCGGCATCCTGCTGGGCAACCTGCTCGCGCTGCGGCGGCGCGGCCGGCACGGGCTGCTGTTCCTGGACGGCCACACCGACTTCTACCAGCCGGAGGCGGAGCCGGTGGGCGAGGTCGCGTCCATGGCGCTGGCCATCGCGACAGGACGCGGGCCGCGCGTGCTGACCGATCTGGAGGGCCGCGGTCCGCTGGTGGCGGACGGGGACGTGGTGGCCTTCGGCTTCCGGGACGCGACCGAGTCCGCCGTGTTCGGGGTGCAGCCGCTGCCCGAGGAACTCCACGCGATGGACCTGCACACGGTCCGCGAACTCGGCGCCGCGCAGGCGGCCCTGCGCGCGGTCGGGGCCCTGACCGGGGATACCGGGAGCGGTGGCTACTGGGTTCATCTGGACGTCGACATCCTGGACGACGCGGTCATGCCTGCCGTTGACTACCGGTTGTCGGGCGGGCTTGCCTGGGAGGAACTCGACGTCGTACTGGCCACCGCGCTGGCCGATCCACGGGCGCGGGGGCTGGACGTGGCGATCTTCAATCCCCGGCTGGATCCGGACGGGGACATCGCGTTGCGGCTGACGGAGTGTCTGGTGCGGGCGTTCGAGGTGAGCGCCGGGCGCTGAGCGTCCCCACGGTCACGGGGGCGGTGTCACAGCGCCGGTGGACGGCGAAACCGCTGCGTCCCACGACCGCCGACGGTCCGCGCCGGGTGGGGCCGCACCACGTCCGCGAGCATCCGGCGCGGCTCGCGCTGATCGAGGAGTCACGGCACCAGGGGCCCGCCCGCAGGGGCCGCGGCCCGGCCTGACCGCCGACGGCGACGCGTACCGCGTGGACGCCGGGCTGTCGACCGTACCGCGTGGACGCCGGGCTGCTGCGGCTCGGCGTCGAACTGCTGGCCGTACCGCTGCCCCGGGAGACGACCCCTGTCGCCCGCCGCCCGCACCGTACTGGTCGAACACCGCCGCGCGGCGGCACGCGAGCTGTCGCGGCTGCTGCGCGAGGAGGCGTCGGAGCGGGACACCGACGCGGCGCGTTCCCTGACGGCCCGTAGGCGGTCGACAGGCAGTCGACAGGCGGTCGACAGGCGGTCGACCGTGGTACGGGCTGCCCGGCGCGGACGGCCGGGGCCCGGACCGGACGGCCGAGGCCCGGACCGGACAGACCCTGCGCGGACGACCGATCGGAGCTGGGCCCGGCCTGGATCGGCAGGGTGGTCGTAGCCGCGCGCCGCCCGGCGCGGCGAGGGGTCGGCCGGTCACCGGGCCGCCGGCCCCGCCACGACCCGCAGGTTGCGTGGCGGGGGGCGGCTCCGCCGGGCGGACCGGGCAGGGTGCGCGGGCGTTAAACCGTGATGCCGTGCGGGCCGCGCGCCACGGCCGGGGCGCGGAGGCGAACGCGCGGCCCCGTACCGCCGGGGTGCCGAGAAGCCGACCGGGCCACCGTCGCGGCGCCGGTCCCCGGGACGGGCAGGGCGGGCACGGCCGCCGGGGCGAGGTGGACGATACGTCCCCACCTTGCCGCCTTCGGTCGCGGCAGCGCCGCCCCTGGTGACCGCGCGGGGCCACCCCCGGGGGAGGCGCGCGAGGACGCGGCGCGGTCCGTTCCTGAGGTGAGCCCCGTTGCGGTGCCGTGCCGGTGCCGGTGCGGTGCCGTTCCGGAGGGCGAGGCCCCGCCCTCGGCCCGGGTCAGCTCGGGTCCGTGAAGGTCTCTCCCTTCCGTGCCTTCGTCACCAGCAGCGCGGGCGGTTCGAAGCGCTCGCCGTAGCGCTCGGCCAGTTCCCGGGCGCGGGCCACGAAACCGGGCAGGCCGGCCTCATAGCCGTTGATGTACTGGAGCACGCCGCCGGTCCAGCCGGGGAAGCCGATGCCGAGGACCGAGCCGATGTTGGCGTCCGCGACGGATGTCAGCACGCCCTCCTCCAGCAGCCGTACGGTGTCCAGCGCCTCCGCGAACAGCATGCGTTCCTGCATGTCCCGGAAGGGGATCGCGGCGTCCGGGCGGGTGAAGTGCTCGCGCAGGCCCGGCCACAGCCCGGCGCGCTGCCCATCGGCCCCGTAGTCGTAGAACCCGGCGCCGCCGCCGCGCCCGGTGCGGCCGAACTCGTCGACCATGCGGTCGATGACGGCCTCGGCGGGATGCGGGGTCCAGGTGCCACCGGACTCCTCGACGGCCTGCCGGGTCTCCTCGCGGATCCTGCGCGGGAGGGTGAGGGTCAGCTCGTCCATCAGGGAGAGCACCTTGGCCGGGTAGCCCGCCTGGGCCGCCGCCTGTTCGATCGAGGCGGGCTCGATGCCCTCGCCGACCATCGCCACGCCCTCGTTGATGAAGTGGCCGATGACGCGGGAGGTGAAGAAGCCGCGCGAGTCGTTGACGACGATCGGCGTCTTGTCGATCTGCCGGACCAGGTCGAAGGCGCGGGCGAGGGCCTCGTCGCCGGTGCGTTCGCCCTTGATGATCTCGACCAGGGGCATCTTGTCGACGGGCGAGAAGAAGTGCAGCCCGATGAAGTCGTCCTGGCGTTCGACGCCTTCGGCGAGGGCGGTGATGGGCAGGGTGGAGGTGTTGGAGCACAGCAGCGCGTCCGGCGCGACGACCTGCTCGATCTCCTGGAACACCTTGTGCTTGAGGGCGGTGTCCTCGAACACGGCCTCGATCACCGCGTCGCAGCCCGCGAGGTCGGCGGCCTCGGCGGTGGGCGTGATCCGCGCGAGCAGGGCGTCCGCCTTCTCCTGGGTCGTACGGCCCCGGGCGACCGCCTTTGCGCACAGGTTCCGGGAGTACGCCTTGCCCTGGGCGGCGGCTTCGGGCGACACGTCCTTGAGGACGACGTCGATGCCCGCGCGGGCGCACGCGTAGGCGATACCGGCGCCCATCATGCCGGCGCCGAGCACAGCGGCCTTGCGGACCGGCCGGGGCTCGATGCCCCGGGGGCGGCCGGCACCGGAGTTCACGGCCTGGAGGTCGAAGAAGAACGCCTGGATCATGTTCTTCGCGATCTGGCCGGTCGCCAGTTCCACGAAGTAGCGGGCCTCGATGAGCTGCGCGGTCTCGAAGTCGACCTGGGCGCCCTCGACGGCGGCGGCGAGGATGCTGCGCGGCGCCGGGTAGGGGGCGCCGTTCGTCTGCTTGCGCAGGGTGGCGGGGAAGGCGGGCAGGTTGGCGGCGAACTTGGGGTGGGCCGGGGTGCCGCCGGGGATGCGGTAGCCCGGCGTGTCCCAGGGCTGGCGGGACTCGGGGTGGGCGTCGATGAAGGCGCGGGCCTTGGCGAGCAGCTCGTCGGGCGTGTCGGCGATCTCGTGGACGAGGCCGCTGTCCAGGGCGCGGCGCGGGGTGTACCGGGTGCCCTGGAGGAGGACCTTGAGCAGCGCGTCGGTGATGCCGAGCAGCCGGACCGTACGGACGACGCCACCGCCGCCGGGCAGCAGACCGAGGGTGACCTCGGGGCAGCCGATCCTGGAGCCGGGCGCGTCGAGGGCGATCCGGTGGTGGCAGGCGAGGGCGATCTCGTAACCGCCGCCCAGGGCCGCGCCGTTGAGGGCCGCGACGACCGGTTTGCCGAGGGTCTCGATCCGGCGCAGCGCGCGCTTGACGGCCATGCCACCGTCGAAGACCTCCCGCGCTGTCTCGGGCGTGGCGCGGATCAGGTCCCGCAGGTCGCCGCCCGCGAAGAAGGTCTTCTTGGCGGAGGTGACGATGATCCCGCGGAGGGAGTCGCGTTCGGCCTCCAGCCGGTCGGTGATCGCGGCGAGCGAGGTCCGGAACGCCTGGTTCATGGTGTTCGCGGACTGGTCGGGGTCGTCCAGGACGAGGGTGACGACGCCGGTGTCGTCCTGTTCCCAGCGGATGGTGGTGCTCGTGGTCATGAGGGTCTCCGTGTGAAGTCTTACGGGGGCTGCCGCTGGGGAGGTCAGACGCGTTCGACGATGGTGGCGATGCCCATGCCGCCGCCGACGCAGAGGGTGACGAGGCCGTAGCGCTTGTCCTGGCGTTCCAGTTCGTCCAGGAGGGAGCCGAGGATCATCGCGCCGGTGGCGCCGAGCGGGTGGCCCAGCGCGATGGCGCCGCCGTTGACGTTGACCTTGTCGAGGCCGAGGCCCATGTCCTTCACGAAGCGCAGGACGACGGCCGCGAACGCCTCGTTGATCTCGACCAGGTCGATGTCGTCGATGGTCAGCCCGGCGCGGGCGAGCGCCTTGCGGGTGGCGGGGGCGGGGCCGGTGAGCATGATGGTGGGCTCGGAGCCGGAGACGGCCGCGGAGACGATCCGGGCGCGCGGGGTCAGCCCGTAGCGGTCGCCGATCTCCTTCGAGCCGATGGCGACGAGGGCGGCGCCGTCCACGATGCCGGAGGAGTTGCCCGCGTGGTGGACGTGGTCGATCCTCTCGACCCAGTGGTACTTCTGGAGCGCCACGGCGTCGAAGCCGCCGAGGTCGCCGATGTCCGCGAAGGACGGCTTGAGCGTGGCGAGGGAGTCGGCCGTGGTGCCGGGCCTGGGGTGTTCGTCGTGGTCGAGGACGATCAGGCCGGCGCGGTCCTTGACGGGGACCACGGACCGCTGGAAGCGGCCCTCCTTCCAGGCGACGGCGGCCCGCTCCTGGGACAGCGCCGCGTACTCGTCGACGTCCCGGCGGGAGAAGCCCTCGATGGTGGCGATCAGGTCGGCGCCGATGCCCTGCGGCACGAAGTCGACCGCGAGGTTGGTCATCGGGTCGTTGAACCAGGCGCCGCCGTCGGAGGCCATCGGCACCCGCGACATCGACTCGACGCCGCCCGCGAGCACCAGGTCCTCCCAGCCGGAACGGACCTTGGCGGCGGCCATGTTGACCGCCTCCAGGCCGGAGGCACAGAAGCGGTTCTCCTGGACCCCGGCCACCGTGTCCGGCAGTCCCGCGGCGATCGCCGCGATACGCGCGATGTCGGACCCCTGGTCACCGACCGGGCCGACGACACCGAGCACGATGTCGTCCACGGCCGCCGGGTCCAGGCCGGGGAAACGGGCCCGGACTTCATGGATGAGGCCGGTCACCAGGTCGATGGGCTTGGTGCCGTGCAGGGCGCCATTGGCCTTGCCACGCCCGCGCGGGGTGCGGATCGCGTCGTACACATACGCTTCGGTGCTCACGGGTCGGGCCTTTCGGGGGTGTTCGGGAGTGTTCGAGGGCTTCGAGAGCTTCGAGAGCTTCGAGAGGAGGCTGAGGGGCCTCGGGGGGTCACGCCGGGCCGTCCAGTGCCGGGCGCTCCCGTGCGGGTATGCCCCAGTCGCGCTCGACCTCGGGGGTGTCCGCGCCGGGGCGGGCGGGGCCGCCGCGCAGGGCCGTGGGGGTGGCGGAGAAGCGGGGGGCCGGGGCGGGCTGGGTGATGCCGGCGTGGTCGGTGAAGGTGCCGCGCGCGGCGAGGTGCGGGTGCCTCGGGGCCTCGCGCAGGGACAGCACGGGCGCGACGCACGCGTCCGTCCCCTCGAAGACGGCCGTCCACGCGTCGCGGGTACGGGTCCGGAAGCGGGCGGCGACCAGTGCGCGCAGTTCGTCCCGGCGGGCCGGGTCCGTGCGGGCGGGGGCCTGGCCGGCGATGCCCAGCAGGCGCAGGAATTCGTCGTAGAACCGCTGTTCCAGCGCGCCGACGGCCATGTACTTGCCGTCGGCGGTCTCGTAGGTGCCGTAGTACGGGCAGCCGCCGTCCAGGAGGTTGGAGCGGCGCCGGTCCTGCCAGACGCCGGCCGCGAGCATGCCGTGGATCATCGCGCCGAGGTGGGCGGTGCCGTCGACGATCGCGGCGTCCACGGTCTGTCCGGTGCCGGTGGCGCGGGCGTGGTGGAGGGCGGCGAGGACGCCGACGACGAGGTAGAGGGCGCCGCCCGCGTAGTCACCGAGAAGGTTGGCGGGGGCGGGCGGCGGGCGGTCCGGGTCGCCGATCATGCCGAGGGTGCCGGTGAGGGCGAGGTAGGTGATGTCGTGGCCGGCGCGGGGGGCGAGCGGGCCGTCCTGGCCCCAGCCGGTCATCCGGCCGTAGACCAGGGCCGGGTTGCGGGCGTGGCAGTCCTCGGGGCCGACGCCGAGGCGCTCGGTGACCCCGGGGCGGTAGCCCTCGATCAGGATGTCCGCGCGGGCGGCGAGGCCGAGGACGCGGGCGGGTCCGCCGGGTGCCTTGAGGTCGACGGTCACCGAGCGTTTGCCGCGGTTGGTGACGTCGTGGGCGGGGTCGATGGCGAGTCCGGGGCCGTCGGGGCGGTCGACGCGGACCACGTCGGCGCCCAGGTCGGCGAGGAGCATCGCGGCGAACGGGCCGGGGCCGATACCGGCCAGTTCGACCACGCGCACGCCGGTGAGCGGGCCCTGTCCGGGTGTCCCTGCCATGCGGCCCCCATCGCCGTGACACCGATGCTGCGACATCGGTGATGTTAAGAACGCGTTCCAGTTCGCACAAGACATGGGCGAGCAAGCGCTTAGTCCAGTTTGGCGCGCGTCACCCGGTCAGCGCACGTCCAGCTCGGCTATCAGCCGTCTGGGGGCGATCGCGCGGTAGCTCTCCTCCACCCAGTCGCACAGCAGGTCCGCCGCCGGGGCGCCGTGGGGCTCCAGCGGGACCACGACCCAGCCGCTGCGGCCCAGGCCGTACCCGGCGCTCTCGGCGCCCGGGGCGGTCAGGGCGTGGGCGTGGCAGGTCTCGTCGGCGAGCTTGACGGTGATGCGCAGCGGATGGCCGCCGTCGGGGACGCCCAGGAAGACGAACACCTTCTTGTTCACCTTGGCGACGGCCTCGCCCCACGGGAACTCCTCGCCCGCGCCGGGCATCCCGAGCGCGCACGCCCGCGCCGCCTCCCATTTCCGCAGGGCACTCCTGGCCACCACCACCTGGGACCTCCGGGCTCGTCGACGGTCTCCGCACCGAACACGCTAGCCCCAGCCACTGACAGCGGCACGGGAGGCGACACGCGGGGGAGGTGGCTGGACCGGCCGGAACGCGACGGACCAGGTCCCGGACCCGGCCTCGGCTGTCACCGGTGCGCGGCCGTACGGAGGCGTACCGGTGGCTGCGGGGACAATGCGATCAGGAGGACCACGCGATCAGTGTGCAGATCATTCCCGCGATCCAGCCCAGCCCCGCCAGCACGCCGAGCACCAGGGCCGCCGTCACCGCGCGCTCGACGGGACGGGAGGGGTCGGTCAGGGGCTCGGGGGCTCGGTGTGCGGTCATGCGGCCAGCGTGTCGGGAGGGACGGGTGCATGACATCCGTACGGGTACTCAGATGGCGTACTCGGTTCTGGTGGGCGGTGCTCGGCGGGCCTCCCGCCCGGCGGTTCGACCCGGTTTGAAGGTTGAGGGCGGAAATCCCCTTGTCCGCCCCGGCCCCTTCCATCAAAAGTCTCACTGGGAACGTCAATGAAACACTTGAGGAGAGTCGGAGAGAGGAATCGACGGGAAGGTGGGTGGAGTACGTGAAGTTCGTCCTTGAGGTCACGCTGGATGACGGGGCCGTGGCCAAGGATCCGGTCGGTGAGGTGGGGCGGATCCTGCGGTACTGGGGCGGGAACCTCGGCCATTACGCCATGGGGCCGGGCGACGGGAGCGCGATCTACGACTCGGAGTACTCCGAGGTCGGCGCCTGGCGGGTGATCGCCTCCTGAAGGGCCGCGCGGCACAACGCGTCCGCCCTGCGGGTGGTCTCGGGGAGGCGGTAGGCGGGGGTGAGCGCGAGGGTGTGGGCGCACGCGGTGTCCAGGCTCACCCGGTGGCCCACGGAGACGTACACAGGCTTGACGCCGTCCCGCGTGCGCAGCGCGCGGCCGACCTCCTCGGCGCCCGCCAGGAGCGGGGTGGACGCGCCACGCCGGGTGCCCGGCGTGGCGTACGTGAAGGTGAACGGGTTCTTGGCCACGCCGATGGTCGGCAGCCCGGTCAGGACACCGAGGTGGGCGGCCAGGCCGAAGCGGCGGGGGTGGGCGAGACCGTAGCCGTCGCACACCACCAGGCCGGGCGGTAGGGGCAGCGCCTCCAGGGCGGCCAGGACCGTGGGGATCTCACGGAAGGCGAGCAGGCCGGGGACGTACGGGAAGGAGATCCGGCCGACGGCGGTGGCCTCGGCGAGCACGTCGAGGGTCGCCGCGTCCAGGAGGACGGCCGCCGCGGCGACGAGGTCACGCCCGTCGTCGTAGGCGACATCCACTCCGGTGACATGGCCGGTACCCGGCGCCGGTCCCGCTTCATCGAGGACCACCCGCGCGCGTAGCGCGTCCTGCACCGCACGGGCCTCCTCCTCGGTGCCGGGCCAGCCTTCGGGAATGCCTACGGGCGTCGTCATGGGTCTCATGGTGGATCGAGCCTAGTCCCGGTTGGCGCCCGGCCCGATGGCGATAAACCCGAGGGCCATCGGCGTCGACAAGAAGTCGGCGAGGAGTTGGCGAGGAGTTGGCGAGAAGTCGTCATCAAAGGGATATGGAAGGAATAGCGGGGATCGGTCCGGAATGGAAAGTCGTCAGGGATTTGTAAAGCACGGTGACAGACATCACCGGGGTTCAAGTGCACTTCCCGGCCGATTTATTCGTCTCCCCCTATGACCGGCCTCATCCGTCCGGAGCGGTGCCGCCGGCAGCCCGGAAGCCCGTTCCGCCGTCTCAAGGGAGCAAGGCCATGAGCACTGTCATCGAGCAGCCCGTGGAGGCCCGCCTCGTCGCCGCCGCGCCCCGCATGCCGCAGATCCCCGCCACGCTGCATTACGACCCCCGGGACCCGTTCGCCGTCCGGATGACCTTCCCGGCGCAGGCCACCCTGGAGGGCATCGAGGTGTGCTGGACCTTCGCGCGGGACCTGCTCGCGGCGGGATTGCAGGCCCAGGCGGGCGACGGCGACGTCCGCGCCCGGCCCTACGGGTACGACCGTACGGTGCTGGAGTTCCACGCCCCCGAGGGCACCGCCGTGATCCATGTGCACTCGGCGGAGCTGCGCCGCTTCCTCGCGGCGACGAGCGCCCTTGTGCCGCAGGGGCTGGAGCATCTCCAGTTCGACCTCGACCGCGATCTCGCCGAACTGATGGGCGACGCCCGTTGACACCCTCCCGCCCGCCTCGTACGGTGTACAAGTCCTGTTGCCGCCGATTGGAGAAGGACGTTGCTCGTCTGAGGTCCTGAGACACCTCGTCACACCTCATCCGTGTGCGTTGCGTGCGACCTCGGCATTCGGGCCGTCCCAGCGGGGCAGGGCTTTTTCATGAGCCCCTGACCTTCCAGGAATCGTCCAGGCACTTCCGGGACTTTTCCGGGAATCCTCCAGGACTTTCTTCGGCTCCCCCTCCCGGTCGCCCCGGTCGCCGCTCCCGGTGTCTCGATACGCGTTGCTGCCCCCTGTCACACCAAGCAACCGCGAGGCCCGTATGTCTACTTCGCTCAGCTTCACCTCCCTTTCCTACGCCTGGCCCGACGGCACCACCGTCTTCGAGGGCCTGGACGCCTCCTTCGGCTCCGGTCGCACCGGGCTGGTCGGCGTCAACGGATCGGGAAAATCAACCCTGCTGAAACTCGCCGCCGGAGAACTCCACCCGACCGACGGCACCGTCCGTCTCACCGGTGAGGTCGGCCATCTCCCGCAGAACGTCGCCCTGGACACCGCGCTGCGCGTCGACCGGGCGCTCGGTATCGCCGAGCGGCGGGCCGCGCTGCACGCCATCGAGTCCGGCGATGTGTCCGAGGCGCACTTCGAGACCGTCGGCGACGACTGGGACGTCGAGGAACGCGCCCTGGCCACGCTCGGTGAACTCGGTCTCGGGCACATCGAGCTGGACCGCACCATCGGTGAGGTCTCCGGCGGCGAATCCGTCCTGCTCAGACTGGCCGCGCTGCTCCTCCGGCGGCCGGACGTACTGCTGCTGGACGAACCGACCAACAACCTCGACGTGTACGCCCGTAAACGGCTGTACACGGCCGTGGAGACCTGGCCGGGCGTGCTCATCGTGGTCAGCCACGACCGGGAACTCCTGGACCGGGTGGACCAGATCGCCGATCTGCGCTCCGGCGAGATCACCTGGTACGGCGGGAACCACTCCGCCTACGAGGAGGCGCTCGCCACCGAGCAGGAGGCCGCCGAACGGATGGTCCGGGCCGCCGAGGCCGACATGCGCAAGCAGAAGCGCGAACTGGCCGAGGCGCACCTCAAGCTGGCCCGCCGCAAGAAGTACGGCCAGAAGATGTTCGAGGAGAAGCGCGAGCCGAAGATCGTGATGGGGGCGCGCAAGCGCGCGGCGCAGGTGTCCGCGGGCAAGCACCGCATCATGCACGAGGAGAAGCTCGCGGGCGCCAGGGAGCGGCTGGACGAGGCGGCGGAGGCGGTACGGGACGACGACGAGATCCGCGTCGACCTGCCGTACACCGCGGTCCCGGCCGGGCGCACGGTGCTCACGCTGCGGGACCTGGAGCTGTGCTACGGCGCCCGCGTCGACGGCGGTTTCGATCTGCACGGTCCCGAGCGGATCGCGCTGATCGGCCGCAACGGCGCGGGCAAGACCACGCTGCTGCGCACGGTCGCCGGGGAGCTGGCGGCGGTGTCGGGCACGGCCACGGCCCATGTGCCGCTGCGGTTCCTGCCGCAGCGCCTGGATGTGCTCGACGGCTCGCTGACGGTCGCCGAGAACGTGGCCCGGTTCGCGCCGGGCGCCACCCACCAGCAGATCCGTGCGCGGCTCGCGCGCTTCCTGTTCCGGGGACAGCGCGCGAACCAGCGGGCGGAGACCCTGTCCGGCGGCGAGCGCTTCCGCGCGGCGCTGGCGGCGCTGATGCTGGCCGAGCCCGCCCCGCAGCTGCTGATGCTGGACGAGCCGACGAACAACCTGGACATGGCGAGCGTGCGGCAGCTCACCACCGCGTTGGAGGGATATGAAGGGGCCTTGATCGTGGCCAGCCATGATCTGCCGTTCCTGGAGTCGATCGGCATCACGCGCTGGCTGCTGCTGGACGGGGAACTCTCGGAAATCACGCCAGAAGCTGTCGGGTTTGACGCCTAGCGTCGCTCCCATGCGCGAGCACAGCGATTTCAGCGGTAGTTGCAGCGAACCCGGCGGTATCGGCGGTATCGGCGGTATTGCCGATACCGGTGGTATCGGTGGTATCGGTGGGTACATCATGCTCACCCGGGCCCGGGAGAACAATCTCAAGGACGTCACCCTCCGGATCCCGAAAGGCCGGCTGACCGTGTTCACCGGCGTCTCGGGGTCCGGGAAGTCGTCCGTCGTCTTCGACACCATCGCGGTGGAGTCACAGCGCCAGCTGAACGAGACGTTCACCTGGTTCGTCCGCAACCGGCTGCCCAAGTACGAGCGGCCCCACGCGGACGCGCTGGAGGACCTCACCCCGGCGATCGTGGTCGACCAGCGGCCGATCGGCGGGCACTCGCGCTCGACGGTCGGCACGATGACGGACATCTACTCGGTGCTGCGGGTGCTGTTCTCCCGGCACGGCACCCCGAGCGCCGGGGCGGCGACCGCGTACTCGTTCAACGACCCGGCGGGCATGTGCCCGCGCTGCGACGGTCTGGGCCGCACGGTCCAGCCCGACTGGGAGCGCATCCTGGACCCCGCCCGGTCCCTCGCGGACGGCGCGGTGCGCTTCCCGCCGTTCACCGCCGGGACCTGGCAGGGGCAGACGTACGTCAACACCGAGGAGCTGGATCCGGGCAAGCCGGTCGGTGAGTTCACGGTCGCCGAGCGGGAGTTCCTGATGCGCGGACGGTCCGGCAGCAAGGTCACCATCAGCGGCTCGGGCGGCACCTGGGTCACCGACTACGAGGGCCTCGCCGACCGGTTCGAACGGCTGTACCTCAAGCGGGATCTGTCGGCGCTCAGCCAGAAGACCCGCGATCTGGTCGGCGGGTTCCTGGCGGAGGGTGTCTGCCCCGAGTGCCGGGGCGCGCGGCTGAACGCGGCGGCGCTCGCGTCGCGGATCGGCGGCCGGTCGATCGCCGACTGCGCGGCCATGCAGGTCACCGATCTGATCGAGGTGCTGAGGGAGATCGGCGACCCGGTGGCCCGGCCGATCGCCGCGGCGGCCGTCGCGGCGCTGGAGCGGATCGACGCCATCGGCCTCGGCTATCTCAGCCTGGACCGGGAGACCTCCACGGTGTCCGGCGGCGAGGGGCAGCGGCTGAAGACCGTACGGCACCTGGGTTCCAGCCTCACCGGGATGACGTACATCTTCGACGAGCCCAGTGTGGGGCTGCATCCGCGCGATGTGCACCGGCTCGGGGATCTGCTGCTGCGGCTGCGCGACAAGGGGAACACCGTGCTGGTGGTGGAGCACGATCCGGACGTCATCGGGCTCGCCGACCACGTGGTGGACATGGGGCCGGGCGCCGGGGCCGACGGCGGCACGGTGGTGTTCGAGGGCACGCCCCGCGCGCTGGCCGCCGCCGACACGCCGACCGGGCGGTACCTGGGGCGGCGTACGGCCCTCAAGGAGCGGGTGCGTGAGGCCGTCGGCGGGAGGTGGGTGAAGGGGGCCGGGCGGCACAATCTGCGGGACGTGACGGTGGAGTTCCCGGCCGGGGTGCTCACCGCGGTGACCGGGGTCGCCGGGTCGGGCAAGAGCACGCTGGTCGCGCAGTTCACCGAGGCTCATCCGGACACGGTGGTCATCGACCAGTCGGCGATCGGTATCTCGGGGCGCTCGACGCCGGCCACGTATCTCGGGGTGCTGGATCCGGTGCGGCGGCTGTTCGCGCGGGAGACGGGGGCCGACGTGGGGCTGTTCAGCTTCAACTCGTCCGGCGCCTGCCCGGCCTGCGAGGGGCGCGGGATCATCTACAACGACCTCGCCTTCATGGACCCGGTCACCACCACCTGCCCGGACTGCGCGGGGCGGCGGTTCAAGGCGGAGGTGCTGGCGCTCACCGTGGGCGGGCACTCCATCGCGGACGTGCTGGAGATGACCGCCGGACAGGCCCTGGAGTTCCTGACGGACGCGGGGGTACGCCGACGGCTCCGGGCGCTCCAGGACGTCGGCCTGCCCTATCTCACCCTCGGGCAGCCGATGTCCACGCTGTCCGGCGGTGAGCGCCAGCGGATCAAGCTGGCGACCCGGCTGCGCGGGGAGCCGGAGGCCGCGGCACCCCGCGGGCGACGCGACACGCCCGGCGCGAAAACGGGCCCTGGCACTGGCACGGTGTACGTGCTTGACGAGCCGACGACCGGGCTGCACATGTCGGACGTGGACCGGCTGCTGGCGCTGCTCGACCGGATCGTGGACGGCGGCGACACGGTCGTGGTGGTGGAGCACAACCTGGACGTGGTGGCGCACGCGGACTGGATCATCGACCTGGGGCCGGACGGCGGGCGCTCCGGCGGACAGGTGATGTTCGAGGGGCCGCCGCGTCAACTGCTCACCGCGCGGGGCTCGTTCACCGCCGACCATCTGCGGCGGGCCACCGCCTGAGATCCGGGGGGTTTCGTCCGCGCGGGCGGCACTGCATCATGGCCCACCGGGGCCGCCCGCCCGCACCGCCGCCGTCACCCACCCGGAGTGTTCCCTCGTGCCCAGCAAGAAGGCGCTCGTCCGCCGCCCCGGCCCCCGCCTGGCCGAGGGTCTCGTCACCCACATCGAGCGCACCGGCATCGACACCGGCCTCGCGGCACAGCAGTGGGACGCCTATGTGGCGGCGCTGCGCGCGCACGGCTGGGAGACGGCCGAGGTCGCCCCGGCCGACGACTGCCCGGACGCGGTGTTCGTGGAGGACGCCGTGGTGGCGTACCGGAACGTCGCCCTGATCGCCCGGCCCGGCGCCGAGTCCCGGCGCGAGGAGACCCCGGGCGTGGAGGAGGCGGCGGCCGGGCTCGGCTGCTCGGTGAACTGGGTCTGGGAGCCGGGCACCCTGGAGGGCGGCGACGTACTGAAGATCGGCGACACGCTGTACGTCGGCCGGGGCGGGCGCACCAACGCGGCCGGGATCCAGCAGCTGCGGGCCACTTTCGAGCCGCTGGGCGCCCGGGTGGTGACGGTGCCGGTGAGCAAGGTGCTGCATCTGAAGTCGGCGGTCACCGCGCTGCCCGACGGGACGGTGATCGGGCACCTCCCGCTGCTGGACACGCCGTCGCTGTTCGGGCGTTTCCTGCCGGTGCCGGAGGAATCCGGGGCGCATGTGGTGCTGCTCGGCGGCGACACGCTGCTGATGGCCGCAAGTGCGCCGAAAACGGCCGAGCTGTTCCAGGATCTGGGGTACGCGCCCGTACTCGTCGACATCAGCGAGTTCGAGAAACTCGAAGGGTGTGTGACGTGCCTCTCGGTGCGGCTGCGTGATCTGTACGCCTGACGGGTGATTCGATCACTCCAACGGCCCCGGGACCTGCACTCCCGGGCGTGTCGTCGACCGCCCTGCACGGGCGGCAGATCTCCCTTGTGCAGGGCGTGAGCTGGGGTCTTTACCGCAGACTTAACCTACGGTTTCGTAACCTACGGATACGTAGCCTACGATTCCGTAGGTTCCGGCCCGCTCGCCGGTCACGCCCCCCTGTACGACGTCCCCCTGGAGTTCCCGTGACGATCACCACCCCTCCCCAGCTCGGCAGCCCCTCCGTCTGGACCGACGCCCGGCTGCTGTACGCGTTGGAGGAAGTGGTCGAGAACGAACTCAACCGGCATCTGAAGGTCGCCAAGGACTGGATGCCGCACGAGTACGTGCCGTGGAGCGACGCCCGTAACTTCCCCGGCTTCTTCGAGGACGGCGAGTCCTGGGACAAGGAGCAGTCCAAGGTCACCGAGATCGGCCGGATAGCCCTGGTGGTCAATCTCCTCACCGAGGACAACCTGCCCAGCTACCACCACGAGATCGCCTCGCTCTTCGGCCGGGACGGCGCCTGGGGCACCTGGGTGCACCGCTGGACGGCGGAGGAGGGGCGGCACGGCATCGTGATGCGGGACTATCTGCTCGCCTCCCGCGCGGTGGACCCGGACAAGCTGGAGCAGTTCCGGATGTCGCACATGAGCGAGGGCTTCGAGTCGGACAACCGGCACTCGATGCTGCACTCGGTCGCCTATGTCGCCTTCCAGGAGCTGGCGACCCGGATCTCGCACCGCAACACCGGCCACCAGTCCGGTGACCCGATCTGTGACCGGATGCTCGCGCGCATCGCGACGGACGAGAATCTGCACATGGTCTTCTACCGCAATCTCCTCGGCGCGGCCTTCGAGATCGCGCCCGACATGACCATGCAGGCCGTGCGGGACGTCGTGGTCGACTTCCGGATGCCGGGCCACGGCATTCCGGGCTTCGAGCGGGCCGCCGCGCAGATGGCGATCGGCGAGGTCTACAACCTGCGGATCCACCACGACGACGTGCTCCAGCCGGTGCTGCGGTTCCTGAAGGTCCTGGAGATCGACGGTCTCGGCCCCGAGGGGCTCAAGGCGCAGGAGGAACTGGGCCTGTACATGGGGGGGCTCAACGAGGAGGCGTCGAAGTTCGACGAGAAGCTGGCGGCCAGGAAGGCGCGGATGGCGGCGCGCGCGGCGGGCTGATCCGACGGCTCGGTTGGCACGACGGCTCGGTTGGCACGACGGCTCGCGGGCGGCGTCGAGGGGTTCCCTCGACGCCGCCTTTGTCGTACGCCGGGCCTTCCGGGGGCGCCTTCCCGGGTGTGTCCCGCGGGGCTCAGCCGGCGGTGCGGCGCAGGTGCAGCCGTTCCTTCTCGGAGAGGCCGCCCCAGACGCCGAAGCGCTCGTCGTGCGCCAGGGCGTAGTCCAGACAGGCGCGGCGCATGTCGCACATGCCGCAGATGCGCTTGGCCTCGCGCACCGAACTGCCCGGCTCGGGGAAGAAGAAGTCCGACCCGGTCTGCGCGCACAGGGCCTGGTCCTGCCAGGCGGCAGCGGCCGGGATGAGGGAATCGAAGTGCATGGCGAGGATCGTGCCGGGCCACGCAAAACGTTCACTCAACGCGGGATCAACGGCGTCGGCGGGCCGGGGGTGGCGCCGGGGGTGGTCAGCGCCCGCGCCGGGGGGCGTCCGCGCCGGGGCGGGTGGCTGTGCCGCCGGGCGGATCTCCTCGCCGCCGGGTGGGGCGGGGGTCCGCGCCGCCGGAGGACGGGGATCCACGCCGGGCCGGGCGTCCACGCCACCGGGACTGGCGCGGGTCCGCGCCGGGGCGGGCAGAGATCGCGCCGACGCGGACGTCCTCGTCAAGGGCTGGTGTGGTGGAGCGAGGCCGGGGCGGCTCGGGGCACGGCGGCGCGCGGGGTGGGCTGGAGGGCGGCGGCTAGAAGGCCGGAGGCTGGAGGCCGGAGGCTGGGGACACTCCGGCAGCGATTGTCAGTGGGCGGTGCAAGACTCGGCAGTGGACAGGCACGGGCAGTGCACAGGCAGTGGTTCCCGGGAAGGTGATCATGCTCAGCACCCATTTCGTCAGCGGCGCACCGAACTGGGTCGATCTCGGTACCGCCGACATCGACCGGGCCACCACCTTCTACCAGGCACTTTTCGGCTGGCAGTTCCAGTCCGCCGGGCCCGGGGCCGGTGGGTACGGGTTCTTCCAGCTGGACGGCAGGACGGTCGCGGGCGTCATGCCGACCGACCCCGGGCAGGGCCCGTCGGCCTGGACGGTCTACTTCCAGAGCCCGGACGCGGACGCCACGGCCGAGACGGTCCAGAAGATGCGCGGCAAGGTGCTGGCGGAGCCGCTGGACGTGATGGGCCAGGGCCGGACGGCGCTGCTCACGGACCGCGCGGACGTGCCGTACGGCATCTGGCAGCCGGGGCGGCTGAAGGGCGTCGACGTGGTCGGTGAGCACGGCTCGCTGATCTGGCTGGAGCTGTACACGCGGGACATCGCGGCGGCCGCGGGCTACTACAACGCGGTGCTCGGCTGGGAGACCTCCTCGGTCCTCTACCCCGGCGGCTCCTACACCTGCGTCAACCCGTCAGGGCAGGGCGAGGACTCCATGTTCGGCGGACTGGTCCCGCTGGACGAGGACCCGGTGGAGGCGGGCGGTGAGCCGTACTGGCTGCCGTACTTCTCGACGGCCGACCCGGATGTGGTGTGCGCCCGCGCCAGGGAGCTGGGCGGCACGGTCCGGGTGGAGCCGGTGGAGGTGCCGGACGTGGGCCGGGTCGCCAGGCTGGCCGACCCGTTCGGCGCGAGATTCGCGCTGCTGCGACCGCTGCCGCGGCAAGGGGACTGAGTCGCCGGGCCCGCTCGGCGGCTCATCTCGCCGGGGCCGGTGTCCTGCTCTGTGGATGCCGTGGGGTGCTGTGGGCTGCCGTGTTCGCCGGCTCGCCGTCGGCCTCGTCGGCGATAGCCTTCTGCCCCAACTCATCCATATATCAGGAGACAAAGCGTGACCGCGAATGGATCTTCCTTAGGCGAGGGCGGATCGGCCGGTGCGGGAAACCCGGGTCCGGGCCCCACGGGAGCCCCTCCGGGAGATGACGGATCCGGGTGGACGAGCCTGCACAAGCTGACCGCGCTCGGTGTGGTCGCCACGCTCTTCGGCGGCCTGGCCACGCTCATCGCTCCGCTGCTCGTGAAGGGGGGCAACGACAAACCCCCGGCGCCCGCGGCACCGGCGGTGACGACGTCCGCCGGCCCGCCGGGCGGTTCGAGTCCCGCGCCGGACGGGCCCGCTCAGCAGGAGCTGCGGACGGCGTACAGGGAGGTGTACTCCGAGCGTCTCCTCAAGCTCCGTACCCCTCGGTCGAGTGAATGCTGGAACTCGTTCGTCGACTTCGACGAGGGCGCACCCCCCGCCCCTCACCCCAGCAGATCCACCCCCACCCCCACCCCCTCCCGCACCGCCCGCTCATACGCCGGCCAGGCCACCGCGAGGTCCTGCCAGGGCAGGCCCACCGGGGCGTACACCGTCCGTTCTGTCGGGTCCGTGCGGCCGGGATGCTCGCCGCGCAGTACCTCGCCCAGGGTCGCGGCGGCTACCCCGGCCGGGAGGGCCGCCGTCGCCAGTACACCCGTGTCGGCGGCCAGTCGGCGGTCGTCGACGACGAGCAGGGCGTGCGAGAGAAGGTCGGTGGACAGTTCCCGTTTGCCCGGTTCGTCGGCGCCGAGGCTGGTGAGGTGGCGGCCGGGCGGCGTGTCCGCGAGGCCCAGGAGGGGTGCGCGTGACCAGGTCGCCAGCAGCACGATGTCCGAGGCCGCCGCGACCTCCCGTACGGAGGACGCCACCCGTCCGTCGTGCCGCTCGGCGAACGACCGGGCCCGCGCCGGGTCCAGGTCGTGCACGGCGAGCCCGGTCCGCGGACGCAGTGCCGCCAGTGCGCGGACCATCACCTCGGCCTGGGCGCCCGCCCCGATCACGCCCACCGCCCCGCCCTCACCGGCCAGGGCGTGGGTGCCGACGGCGGCGGCGAGGCCGGTCCGCCAGGCCGTCAGGGTGGCGGAGTCCAGCAGGGCGAGCAGTTCGCCGTCCCGTCCGCTGTGCAGGCAGACCACGCCGCGCAGGGCCGGACGCGCGCCCGGGAACTTGGCGTTGACCTTGACGGTGTAGGCGTCGATGCCCGGCAGCAGGCCGGGGATGAGGGCGGTCGCCGTGCCGGGGAACGGGAGGTCGGTCCGTATCCGCTGCCCCGTTGTCGCGGCGGGCGCGCGGACGAACCCCTCCCGCAGGGCGGCCACGCACTCCGCCGGGTCCAGCACGGCTTCCAGATCACTTCGGGTGAGCAGTCGGGTCACCCGCACATGGTCCCCGGTGCGCGGGAGCACGCCGGAGGCGCCCGGCAGGGCTCAGTGCGCGTGCCCCGCCCCCGCCGCGGTCTCGGTCCCGCTCGCCTTCTCCGCCGTATCAGCCGGTCTCTCCGCCGTATCACCCGATCCCGTCGACCCCCCTTGCGCCGCCGCCCCGTGGCCCGCATGCGGGTCGTATCCCGGAATCGTGCCGTCCGTCTTCTTGACCAGGAACAGGCCGACCATCCCCATGTCGGAGTGGCTCTGTACGTGGCAGTGGTACATCCACGCGCCCGCCCCCACCCCCTCCCCCGCGATCACCTGGAAGCCGAAGGAGTCGGCGGGGCCCACGATCTTGTTGTCGATGACCTGGCTGGGGTCGTCGGGGCCGGTGAGCAGGCCGGTGCGGTTGTCGGCCCAGCGATGACCGTGCATGTGGAACGTGTGGTAGTACTCGCCGTGCGTGATCATCACGAACTCCACCCGGTCGCCGACTGTGGCCTCGAAGTCCGGGCCGGTGTGCGCGGGACGGTTGTTGATGGTCATGTCGTTGAAGACGACGGTGTGGGTGCGGTCCGGCAGGAGGTCGCCCTTTCTCCGGACGATCACCGGTCCGTACAGGCCGTTGCGGATGCCGCCCGTGCCGTGCACGGTGCCGACCACGTGGTCGTGGTAGTGCCAGTAGCCCGCGCTGCCGGCCCGCCAGGTGCCGTCCTTGCGGCGGCCGGGGGCATGGGTGCGCCAGGTGTAGGTGCGGGTGGCGCCCGGCTCGACATGACTGTTGTTCATCTTGGTGCCGTCACTGGTGATCTCGTAGTTCAGGCCGTGGACGTGCAGGCTCACCGGGACGTCCATGGTGTTCTCGAACTCGATGTGCAGGGTGTCGCCCTCGTTCAGCTCGATCAGCGGGCCCGGGACGCTGGCCTTGCCCTTCTCGAAGCCGTAGCCCATCTTTCCGCCGTCCAGCCGCTCGGCGTAGAGCTTGATCCGTCGGGTCTCGCCGCCGGCCGGGGCGGTGCGGGCCGGGGTCGCGGTGGCGCTCATGGCTTCGGGTCCCAGGGACAACGAAGTCGCGACCGCCGCACCACCCAGCACGATCCGCCGGTTGAAAGCACGTCTGTCCATGCCGAACTCCCTACGTCGGTACGGGATTCGGAGTCGAGACGCTAGCCGGAGCCGCAGAGTTTATCCACACTCAGGACAAAGTTTGTTTCTTCACGGTCATACCTATTGGCGAACCGGGAAAAGACGTCTAGCTTTCCTAGGCGCTGGCTGTGAACCGACGAGGGGTGGAAGACCACATGCGGTCCACAACGCACCAAAGACCCTTTTCCGCACCAGGGTCGGGCGCTGCGCGACATACCGGGAAACGCACCGGGCGACGGGTCCTGACGGCCGCACTGGCAGCCGGATTCGTCACCGCGGGGCTGCTCTCCGGCCCGTCCGCCACCGCGCGCCCGGCCCCCGATCCGACGTTGGCAACGATGTCCATCAAGTCGCCCCCGGGCGGCGCGAACGTACGGGTGCTGGCCTTCTACGGGTCCGCCGCGGGCGGCGAGGAGTCGCCCGTGGTGAACGCCGGGATCGAGGCCGTCGAGGCCATCGGGCTCTCCGGGCCCACGAACCAGCGGTTCAGTACGGAGGCGACCGACGACGCCTCCGTCTTCACCAACGCCACCAAGCTGGGCCGCTACAACGCGATCGTGTTCCTCACCGGCGGCGGGGACATCCTCGACCCGGAGCAGGAGGCGGGCCTGGAGGCGTACATGGAGGCCGGGGGCGGATTCCTCGGCGTCCATGACGCGGCCAGGGCCGAGCCCTACTCGGACTGGTTCACCGGGCTGATCGGTGCCCGCCCGGCCGCGTCGAGCCCGGCGAACGTACAGCGCGCCACGGTCGAGATCGGCGACCGGCAGCACCCGGCCACCAAGAATCTGCCGCTGACCTGGAAGCGGCCCGACGTCTGGACGAACTGGGTGAAGAACCCGTCCGGCCAGGTGCACACGGTCGCCCGGGTGCGCGAGTCGACGTACAAGCCGGGCGCGAGCGCGAACGGCTGGGACCACCCGGTCAGCTGGTGCCGCGACTACGACGGCGGGCGCTCCTTCTACACCGGCATGGGCGGTACGGCGTCGGCGTACGACGAGACCGACTTCCGTGGTCATCTGCGCGGCGCGCTGCTGTGGACGACCCGGCTGGTCCGGGCCGACTGCTCGGCGACCATCACCGCCAACTACCAGGCGGAACGGCTCACCAAGCCGAATCAGCCGGGCCAGAACGACCAGATCGGCGAGCCGCACGGGCTGGTCACCGCACCTGATGGCCGGGTGTTCTACATCGGCCGGGGCGGCGCCGACTCCTCGCAGCCGGTGGTCACCGACTGGAACGACCCGAACATCGGCAAGGGCAAGGGCGAGATCCACGTCTACGACCCGAGGACCGGGCAGGTCACCCTGGCCGGCGCGCTGACCGTGTTCGGCAACAAGGGCGGCGGCGATGAGCTGCGCAAGGTCGAGGAGGGGCTGCTCGGCATCGAGCTGGACCCGCGGTTCGCGGACAACGGGTGGGTGTATCTGCACTACACCCCGCACGATCAGATCAACCGGGACACCCGGATGGCCGATCGGCGGGTCTCCCGGTTCACGCTCGACCAGGCCACCAACAAACTGGACCTGAGCAGCGAGAAGGTGCTGCTGGAGTGGCCGGTGCAGATCCACAGCTGCTGTCACGCGGGCGGCGGGATGACCTGGGACTCCCAGGGCAACCTGTACATCGCGACCGGTGACAACAACTCCAGCGGGTTCAGCAGCGGTTACTCGGGCAACAACCCGCAGCCGAACTACAAGGGCGTCTCCTTCGCCGACGCGCGCCGCACGTCCGGCAACACCAACAACCTCAACGGCAAGATCCTGCGCATCCACCCGGAACCCGACGGGACCTACACCCTGCCGAAGGGGAACCTCTTCACCGGCAAGGAACCCGACGAGGGCGGCGGCAAGACCCGCGGCGAGATCTATGTGATGGGCGTGCGCAACCCGGCGCGCATCTACGTGGACCAGCAGACCGACATCCTGTACGCGGGGTGGGTCGGCCCGGACGCCGGATCGCCGTCGCCGACCTGGGGGCCGGCGAAGTACGACACGTTCGCCGCGATCACCGAGGCGGGCAATCGGGGCTGGCCGTACTGCATGGGCAACAACCAGCCCTACCGGGACCGCAATCTGCCCGATCCCGCCCAGCCGCTGGACTGGTACGACTGCGACGCGCCGAAGAACGAGTCGCCGAACAACGACGGTCTGGTCAACATCCCGCCGGTCACCGGGAACAACATCTGGTACTCCCCGCAGGGCGGCGGACCGGACTTCCCGCGCGACGCGAACGGTGTGCCCTCCTACAAGCAGGAGGAGGCGACGTACGCGCTGCCGTGGCTGAAGGGCGGCGGACAGGCCGCGATGAACGGGCCCGTCTACCGCTACGACACCGCCTCGGCGAGTGCGGTGAAGTGGCCGTCGTACTGGGACGGCAAGTGGTTCGTGGGTGACTTCTACGACGCCGACCAGCCGCGCAACGCCGTGGTGATGGACCCGAAGACGGTCGGCGCGGGCGGCATCCCGGTGCACTCGGAGTCGCTGAAGAAGATCGTGCCGGTCGGCAACGACGGCATCAGGAACCTCATGGACTGGAGGTTCGGTCCGGACGGCGCGCTGTACGTGCTCGACTACGGCCGGGGGTTCTTCACCTCGGACGCGAGGTCGGCGCTGTGGCGGGTCACCTATCAGGGCGCCGGGCCGACCCCGGCCGCGAACCAGCTCGCCAAGGGGGCCAAGTGAGACGGCCGATACGAAGAGTGCGCCGGGGCAGACTGCTCACGGCACTGCTGGCCGCCGTGATGGTGATGCTCGGGCTCCAGTCGGCTCCGGCGCTCGGGCAGCAGCCCGGTGCGCCCGCCGCACCGGCCGCACCGGCCGCCGCGCAGACGCTGACCTGGACGGCGGGCGACCCCATCGACCGCTATCTGTCGGTGCCGACGACGGCGGTGGCGGGTCCGGCGACGATCGTCTTCGAGAACAGCGCGGCGACCGGCAACACCACCGGGATGCCGCACACGCTGACGTTCGTGACGAGCGACCCGGAGTTCAACAGCGATGTCCAGCTGAACATCCTGGCCAGCCCGTCCGACGCGCAGGGCGGCCGGCACACCGCGACGGTGAACCTCACGCCGGGGCGCTACTTCTACCACTGCACGATCCCCGGCCACGGCCAGATGCAGGGCATTCTGGTGGTGACCGAGGGCACCGGTGAGGACACCACCGCACCCGAGGCCACGGCCCGGGTCACCGGGACGCAGAACACCCAGGGCGAGTACGTCGGTGCCGCGACCGTGGCGATCGACGCGAGCGACGAGACGGGCGGCTCGGGCGTCGACCGGATCGAGTACGCGATCGGCGACGCGGGCGCCTGGCAGCCGTACACCGCCCCGGTGGTGGTCGACCAGGTCGGCGCGCACCAGGTCCGCTACCGGGCCACCGACAAGGCCGGCAATGTGTCGGCGGAGCAGACGGCCCGGTTCACGGTGGTGGCCCCGCAGACGGACGACACCACCGCGCCGGAGACCTCGGCGACCGTCACGGGTGAGCGCAACCCGGACGGTACGTACATCGACATGGCGACGGTGACGGTGTCCGCGTCGGACACCGGGTCCGGGGTCAACACGATCGAGTACGCCATCGGGGCGGACGGCGCCTGGCAGCCGTACACCGCGCCGGTGATGGTCCACGAGGTGGGTGACCACACCGTGCGCTACCGGGCGACCGACAAGGCGGGCAATGTGGCCGCCGAGAAGAGTGTGCGGTTCACGGTGGTGGCCGCGCCGCCGGAGGACACCACGGCACCGGTCACGGGCGTCGCGGTGGACGGCGCGCGCAACTCGGACGGGGCGTACATCGGCAACGCCAAGGTGACGGTGACGGCGACCGACGAGGGCGGCTCCGGCGTCGACCGGATCGAGTACTCGCTGGACGGCGGCCCCTACCTGGCGTACTCCGGCGCGGTGGTGGTCGACCGGGCGGGGGCGCATTCGCTGGCCTACCGGGCGACGGACAAGGCGGGCAACACGGCGGCGGCACGCACGGTGCACTTCACCGTGGTGGCGAGCGGTCCGCCCGCGCCGAACTGCGCGGAGTACGACGAGCGGCTGACGGTCATCGTCGGCACGGTCGACTCGGGCGTGCCGAACCGGCTGACCGAGAGCCGGTGCCGGATCAACGAACTGATCGAGGACGAGAAGCGGTGGACGTCCCACGCGCTGTTCCTCAAGCACGTCAAGACGGTCCTGGACAAGCTCCGCAAGGACGGGGTGATCGACAGGCGCGAGTACAACGCGATCACCAGGGCCGCCAAGCAGTCCGGCATCGGCACACCCGGCCAGACGACGGGGTACGTCCCGGTCTTCGACGGCACGGCGGGCTCCTTCGCCAAGTGGCAGCACGTGGGCGGCGGTTCGTTCGGGCTGAACCCGGACGGGTCGATGACCAGCGGCACCACCAAGGGCGGCCTGGGCATGCTGTGGTTCCCGCAGCGCAAATACGGCGACTTCTCGCTGCGCCTCCAGTGGCGCGACGACGCGCCGGGCACCGGGAACGCCAACTCGGGTGTGTTCGTGCGCTTCCCGAGCGTCCTGAATCACCCGGAGGAGACCCGTCCGGAGTGGGTCGCCATCAAGTACGGGCATGAGGTGCAGGTGTTCGACCGTCCCACCGGCGACATGTACAAGACGGGCTCGATCTACGGCTTCGACCGCGTGGGCCTGGCCGGGGCGGGTGTGACCCAGAAGGGCACCTGGAACGACTACGAGATCCGGGTGGTCGACCAGCACTACTCGATCTACCGCAACGGTGTGCTGATCAACGAGTTCGAGAACAGCGGCGGGCAGGAGTTCACGCCGCCGCGCGGGGACGACCCGGGCACCGACGGCCGTCGGTTCGCCTCCGGCTACATCGGGCTCCAGGTGCACGGCACCACGGATGTGGTCTCGTACCGGGACATCCGGATCAAGGACCTGTAGGGAGGGGCGACTTCAGGAGAGGGCGAAGCGCCCGTGACCGGACACCGGTCGCGGGCGCTTCGCGCTGCGGTCAGGGGCGCCAGAGTTCCAGGGCCCACTGGTCGGGGGCGATCTGGTAGCAGGTGAAGAAGGACGCGCCGGCGTTCATGACCGCCCAGTTACCGGCGTAGAAACAGGCGCCCTGGCTGGAGTACGTACCCCAGGGGACCCACTGGGTGGGGCCTACGTCCGTGGCGGTGACGGTGGCCTCGGTGGTGGTGGCCGCCTGGGCCGCCGGAGCGGCGAGCAGTCCGGCGGTGGCGACAGCGCCGGCCATGGCCGCGGTGGCGAGCAGCTTGCGCAGGGACATGACGTCGAGCCCTCCCTTTCGTCGAGGTCATCCGGGTTCCGCCCGGGATGACCTGGGAAAGATTGGTCCAGACCTCCTGTCGAACACAAGAGGAAGCCGACATTCAGTGACATATTGGCCGATATCTGGATCATCTGGCCAGAAATCGATGTCCGTGAACACGGAAAATCGGCGAATCGATTCAGCAGACTCGTTCGGGTGACCGAAGGAGAAGTGAGCGCACACATCAGGGCAGGCTCGACGCGAACATCCACCGCTCCCCTTGGAGGAAGCCCATGTCCCGTCTCGCCGCCACCGCCCTCGGCGCCGTCGCCCTGCTCGGCATGCTGGCCACGCCGGCCGTCGCCATTCCGGACCCGGTGGCCACCGTCGACTGCGCGGTCCAGGAGGTCACCGGTCTGGTGTCGCTGGGTAGCCTCGCCGTGCCCACCGCGGTGCCGGGCACGGGCTGCCTGGCGCTGGCTCCCTGAAACACGAGGGGAGGGACCGGGTCCGTTCGAGGCTCCGAGCCGAACGGGTCCGGTCCCCGGCGTCATTCCTTCCGGGCCCGGCTCGGCTGCACCCGCTTCGGCTCGCCCGGCATCTTCGGGTACTCGGGCGGGTACGGCAGATCGCCGAGACCATGGTCGCGTTCGTCCTGCGCGGCCAGGTCGAGCAGCGCCTCCAGCGAATAGCGGTGGTCGTCCATGTCGGCGTGCACATCACCGGCCTCCGCGAACCGCACCGGCATCGTCGCCAGGTCGAAATCACGCGGGTGGACGGCACCGACCTCCACCTCCTCCCAGCGCAGGGGCGCCGAGACCGGGGCGTGCGGGCGGGGACGTACGGAGTAGGCGGAGGCGATCGTGCGGTCACGGGCCGTCTGGTTGTAGTCCACGAAGATCCGCTCGCCGCGCTCCTCCTTCCACCACTTGATGGTGACCCGGTCCGGCATCCGGCGCTCCAGCTCACGGCCCACGGCGATGGCCGCGCGGCGGACCTGGGTGAAGGTCCAGCGCGGTTCGATGGGCACGAAGACATGCAGGCCGCGCCCCCCGGACGTCTTCGGGAAACCACGTAGAGCGCCGAACTCGTCCAGGACCGCGCGCAGTTCGTGGGCGGCGCGCACCGCGTCGTCGAAGTCGGTGCCGGGCTGCGGGTCCAGGTCGATCCGGAGTTCGTCGGGATGGTCGACGTCCGCCCGCCGCACCGGCCACGGGTGGAAGGTCAGGGTGCCGAACTGCGCGGCCCACACCACGGCTGCCTCCTCCGTGGGGCACATCTCGTCGGCGCTGCGTCCGCTGGGGAAGGTGATGTGGGCGGTGGGGATCCAGTCGGGCATGTTCTTGGGCGCCCGCTTCTGGAAGAAGGACTCGCCGGTCACCCCCTCGGGGTAGCGCTCCAGGGTGGTGGGGCGGTCGCGCAGGGCACGCAGGATGCCGGGGCCGACGGCGATGTAGTACCGGGCGAGGTCCAGCTTGGTGAAACCGCGCTCCGGGAAGAACACCTTGCCCGGACTGGACAGCCGTACGCTGCGCCCGGCCACCTCTAGCTGCACCGCTTCACCCATGCGAGACACGGTAGGCGGGCCACCCGTACCCCGCATATCGGGCAGAACGCCCGCGCGGGGCGGAGAATCTCTGGCATGGATCTCCCGGTGATGCCGCCCGTGAAGCCGATGCTCGCCAAGTCCGTGGCGAAGATCCCGCCGGGCATGCAGTACGAGGCCAAGTGGGACGGGTTCCGGGCGATCGTGTTCCGGGACGGGGCCGAGGTCGAGCTGGGCAGCCGCACCGGCAAGCCGCTGACCAGGTATTTTCCCGAGCTGGTGGCGGCGCTGCGCGACCGGGTGCCCAGCCGGTGCGTGCTGGACGGGGAGATCGTGATCGCCCGCGAGGGGCGGCTGGACTTCGACGCGCTGACCGAGCGGATCCACCCGGCCGACTCCCGGGTGCGGCAGCTCGCCGAGCGCACTCCGGCCTCGTTCGTGGCGTTCGATCTGCTCGCCCTGGACGACGAGTCGGTCCTGGACGTGGCCCTCGTCGATCGGCGGATGCTGCTGGCCAGGGCCCTGGCAGGGGTCACCCCGCCGGTGTATCTGGCCCCGGCGACGACGGACGCGGAGCGGGCCGGGCGGTGGTTCGAGAGGTACGAGGGCGCCGGGCTGGACGGGGTGATCGCCAAGCCGCTGACCCTGCCGTATCTCCAGAACGAGCGCGCGATGTTCAAGATCAAGCATGAGCGCACGGCGGATGTGGTCGTGGCGGGCTACCGCCTTCACAAGAGCGGGCCGGTGGTCGGCTCGCTGCTGCTGGGGCTGTACGACGACCGGGGCACCCTTCAGCATGTCGGGGTGTCCGCCGCGTTCGCCATGAAGCGGCGCGAGGAGTTGATCGGGGAGCTGGAGCCGCTGCGGATGGCGGACGCCGGCGGGCATCCGTGGGCGGCCTGGACCGAGGAGTCCGCGCACGAGGCGGCGCGGCTGCCGGGGGCACCGAGCCGCTGGTCGGGCAAGAAGGATCTGTCGTGGGTGCCGTTGCGGCCGGAGCGGGTGGCTGAGGTGGCGTACGACCACATGGAGAACGGGGTGCGCTTTCGGCATACGGCCCGCTTTCGCCGGTGGCGGGCGGATCGGGTGCCGGAGAGCTGTACGTATGCCCAGTTGGAGGAGCCGGTGGGGTATGACCTGGCGGAGGTTTTCGGGAGGGGTGAGTGAGGGGTGAGTGAGGGGTGAGTGAGGGGTGGGTGGTGGTTTCGTCGGGAGGTGCGGGCCGGTGGGGGCTGGTCGCGCAGTTCCGCGCGCCCCTGAAGGGGCACGCCGACGTCTCCCGGCTGCCGGGCTCCTGCTCCGATCGGCCCATCTCGTCCACCCGGCCGGCGGTGAATTCGCGATGCCGTCACGGAACGGTGGACAGTGTGTGGGTATGACCATCTAACGGCCGATAAGCGCTAATAACCGATCAGCGCATCATCGGAAGCACGAGTGGGTGGGTGGCGACGTTGGGCAGGGCAGTGGCATTGGCGGCAGTGGCTGACAGGGCGCGGACACGGCGGGTCACCAGGACGGCGGCGCTGCTGGTCACGGCGGTGACGGTCGCGGTGACGGCGAGTTGCACGGCGGGCGGCGACCGTGACCGGCGCGACGACGGCCGGGCGAGCGAGACCCCGCCCGCACCGACGCAAAGCGCCCCGGCGGACACCGGCCCGGTCCTCGCCGTGAAGATCGACAATGTGCCGCAGGCCCGTCCGCAGACCGGTCTGAACGCGGCGGACGTCGTGTACGCCGAGGAGGTCGAGGGCGGTCTGAGCAGACTGATGGCGGTGTACGCGACGCGGCTGCCGGACAGCGTGGGGCCGGTGCGCAGTGCCCGGGAGAGCGATCTGGAACTGCTGCGCCAGTTCGACGAGCCGGTGCTGGCCTTCTCCGGGGCGCAGAGCAGGCTGCTGCCGCTGATCGACGCGGCCCCGGTGCAGGCGGAACCGCCCGGCACCGCGTCCGACGCCTACACCCGGGCCGCCGACCGTCCCTCCCCGCACAATCTCTACGCCCGCCCCGGCCGGCTGCTGTCCGACGCCCCCGGCGCCGACGCCCTGACCACGGGCTTCCGCTTCGGTCCGGCCCCGGCCGGCGGCACGGCGGTGAACTCGCGGACCGTGCGCTATCCGACCGCCGAGTTCACCTTCACCTGGTCGCAGCAGCGGCACCGCTGGCTGGTCGCCATGGACGGCACCGAGGCGGTCACCACCGACGCGGGTGCCCTGGCCCCGGCGACGGTCGTCGTCCAGCACGTGACCGTGCGCCCGTCCGACTTCCATGACTCGCTCGGCAACTACACGCCGTACACCGAGACGGTGGGCTCGGGCACGGCGGAGGTGCTGCGGGACGGCAAGGCGTACGACGCCAAGTGGCAGCGGGCGGACGGCGCCGACGGCACCCGGTTCACGACGGACGACGGCAAGCCGCTGAACTTCGCGGACGGGCAGGTGTGGGTGGTGTACGCCCAGCGGTGACGTGGGTGACGTGTCCGATACCCCGGCCCGGGCGGGTCAGGGCCGGCCGACCAGGGGCTCCTCGGGATTGCGGAGCCCCTCCGCCGCGTCCGCGACCCGGCTGATCAGGTCGAGGAACAGGGCCCGTTCGTCGGCGGTCAGCGGGGCGAGGAAGACCTGGTTCATCCGGGCGGTGCGCAGGGCGATCCGGCGGTGGGTGCGCATGCCGTCCTCGGTCGGGCGCAGCAGGAAGCGGCGGCCGTCCTGCGGGTCGCGCACCTTGGCCAGCAGTCCGCGCCGGTCGAGGCGGCTGATCACCTCGGCGACGGTCGACCGGTCGAGCCCCACCCGCTCCCCCACGGTCCGCTGGTCCAGGCCGGACTCGGCGACGAGCGCGTTCAGGACGGCGAACTGCGGTGAGGTGATCTCCTCGGAGACCATCGTGTTCCACAGCAGGTAGTGCGCCTGCTGGAGCCGCCGGGCGAGGTGCCCGGGGTGGGTGGTGAGGTCCACCGCGGCCATGTGCGCTCCCTGGTCCGAATTCGTTGGTGCACTGAGCAATTTCAGTGGCGCACCAAACGATACCTGGGTGTCGAGTGCCTGTCTGCGGGCCCGGAGCCGCAGCCCAGAGCCCTGATTCTGCCCGGAATGTCGCGGCTCTTGACGGTTGAGCCGTCCCGGTGGCAGCGTGAGGGCAAGCTCGTGGAGATAATCAGTGCCCTGACTAATTGAACTCTTCGAGAGGTCGGGACGCCTGGCAGAGATGGGGCTTCGGGGATGGACAAGGTGGTCGCCTCGGCCGCGGCGGCGGTGGCCGATGTGCCGGACGGCGCGTCGCTGGCGGTCGGCGGGTTCGGGCTGAGCGGGGTGCCGAACGTGCTGATCCAGGCGTTGTACGAGCGCGGGACCGGCGGGCTTTCGGTGGTGTCGAACAACTGCGGCGCGATGGAGTCCGGGCTCGCGGTGCTGCTGGCGGCCGGGCGGATCGCCCGGGTCACCGGCTCCTACATCGGCGCGAACAAGGAGTTCGCCCGGCAGTATCTGGCCGGGGAGCTGGAGGTCGAGATGATCCCCCAGGGCACCCTCGCGGAGCGGCTGCGCGCGGGCGGCGCGGGGATTCCCGCCTTCTACACACCGGCCGGGGTCGGGACGCAGGTCGCCGAGGGCGGGCTGCCCTGGCGCTACGACGGCTCCGGCGGGGTCGCGCTGGCCTCCCCGCCGAAGGAGGTCCGGGAGTTCGACGGCGGCGAGTATGTGCTGGAGCGGGGCATCCGGACCGATTTCGCGCTGGTCCGCGCGGCCCGGGGCGACCGGCACGGGAACCTCGTCTTCAACAAGTCGACCCGGAACTTCAACCCGCTGGCCGCGATGGCCGGGAAGATCACGATCGCCGAGGTCGAGGAGCTGGTCGAGCCCGGCGAGATCGACCCGGACGCGGTGCACCTGCCGGGGATCTTCGTACAGCGGGTGCTGGCGCTGACGCCCGGGCAGGCGGCGGACAAGAAGATCGAGCAGCGGACGGTGAGCAGCTGATGGCCTGGACCCGGCAGGAGATGGCCGCGCGGGCGGCGCGCGAGCTGACCGACGGTCAGTACGTGAATCTGGGGATCGGGCTGCCGACGCTGATCCCGAACTATCTCCCCGAGGGTGTGGAGGTGATCCTGGAGTCGGAGAACGGCATCCTCGGCACCGGTCCGTACCCCACCGAGGACGAGGTCGACCCGGATCTGATCAACGCGGGCAAGGAGACCGTCACGGTCCTGCCCGGGGCGTCCTTCTTCGACTCGGCGCTGTCCTTCTCGATGATCCGGGGCGGGCACATCGATGTCGCCGTGCTGGGCGCGATGCAGGTCTCGGCGGGCGGGGACCTGGCGAACTGGGCCATCCCCGGGAAGATGATCACCGGGATCGGCGGGGCGATGGACCTGGTGCACGGCGCCCGGACGGTGATCGTGGTGATGACCCACACCGCGAAGGACGGCTCCCCGAAGATCCTGGAGCAGTGCGCGCTGCCGCTCACGGGCAAAGCGTGTGTGAACCGGGTCATCACCGATCTCGGCGTGCTCGACATCACCGACGACGGGCTGCTCCTCACCGAGACCGCGCCCGGTGTCACCGCCGACGAGATCGTCACCAAGACCGCCGCGAAGGTACGGATCGCCGAGCGGCTGACCGCCGGGGAGGCACAGTCATGAGGGACGTCTACATCGTCGACGCCGTCCGCACACCCATCGGCCGCCACAACGGCGCCCTCGCCCCCGTCCGCCCCGACGACCTCGCCGCCCACGCCATCCGCGCGCTCCTCGACCGCACCCCGGAGCTGGACCCGTCCCGTATCGAGGACGTCTACTTCGGCAACGCCAACGGCGCCGGTGAGGAGAACCGCAACGTCGGCCGCATGGCCGCCCTTCTCGCCGGGCTGCCCACCAGCGTCCCCGGCGTCACCGTCAACCGGCTGTGCGCCTCCGGCCTCGAAGCCGTTATCCAGGCCGCCCGCGCCATCGCCACCGGGGATGCCTCCATCGCCCTCGCGGGCGGCGTCGAGTCGATGACCCGGGCCCCGTACGTGCTGCCCAAGTCGGACCGGCCCTTCCCGGCCGGACCCGCCGAGCTGTACTCGACCACCCTCGGCTGGCGCATGGTCAACCCGAAGATGGACCCGCAGTGGACCGTCCCTCTCGGCGAGTCGGCCGAACTGATCGCCGAGAAGCACAAGATCACGCGCGAGCAGCAGGACGAGTTCGCCCTGGACAGCCATCTCAAGGCCGCCGCCGCGCAGGAGGCGGGGCTGTTCGACGCCGAGCTGGCGCCCGTGAGCATCCCGCGGCGCAAGGGCGAGCCGGTGGTGTTCGCCGCCGACGAGTCCGTACGCGCCGACGCCTCGCTCGCCGCCATGGCCAGGCTGAAGCCGTCCTTCCGCACGGAGGGCGGCACGGTCACGGCGGGCAACGCCTCTCCGCTGAACGACGGGGCCGCTGCGCTGCTGCTGGTGGACGAGGAGGGCCTGAAGGCGACCGGCCGTGAGCCCCTGGCCCGGGTGTCGGCGACCGGCGTGTCCGCCATCGAGCCGCACTACTTCGGGCTGGCCCCCGTCCAGGCCGTGCACCGCGCGCTGGGCAAGGCGGGCCGGACGTTCGCCGACCTGTCCGTCCTGGAGCTGAACGAGGCGTTCGCCGCGCAGGTCCTCGGCTGTGTGGCCGAGTGGCCGGAGTTCGACCCGGCGGTCCTCAACCCCCAGGGCGGTGCCATCGCCCTCGGTCATCCGCTCGGCGCGTCCGGCGCACGGCTCGCCGGGACCGTCGCCCACCAGCTCGCCCGGCGCGGCTCGGGCACCGGCGTGGCCACCCTCTGCATCGGCGTCGGCCAGGGCCTGGCCCTGGTCCTCGAACGCTAGGAGTTCCCATGACGCTCACCCAGCACGACATCGACCAGGAGATAGCGGCGCAGCACGCCGCCTATGAGAAGGGTCTCGCCGAGGGGGCGCCGGTCGAGCACCACCCGCGGCGCGACTACGCGCCCTACCGGTCCTCGGTCCTGCGCCACCCCCGGCAGCCGCTGGTGGCGATCGACGTCTCGAAGGACCCGGAGCTGGTGGAGCTGGCCTCCCCGGCGTTCGGGCAGCGGGACCTCACCGAGAGCGACAACGACCTGACGATCCAGCACAGCGGTGAGCCGGTCGGCGAGCGGATCACCGTCTCCGGGCGGCTGCTGGACCGCGCCGGGCGCCCGGTGCGCGGTCAGCTCATCGAGATCTGGCAGGCCAACTCGGCGGGCCGGTACGCGCATCAGCGCGAGAAGCACGACGCGCCGCTCGACCCCAACTTCACCGGCGTCGGCCGCACCCTCACCGACGCCGACGGCGGCTACCGCTTCACCACCATCCAGCCCGGCCCCTATCCGTGGCGCAATCACGACAACGCCTGGCGCCCGGCGCACATCCACTTCTCGTTCTTCGGCACGGCGTTCACCCAGCGCCTGGTGACGCAGATGTACTTCCCCGCCGACCCGCTGTTCCCGTACGACCCGATCATCCAGTCCGTCACGGACGACGCCGCCCGGCAGCGGCTGATCGCCACGTACGACCACAGCCTGTCGGTGCCGGAGTTCTCGATGGGCTACCACTGGGACATCGTGCTCGACGGGCCGAACGCCACCTGGATCGAAGAAGGACGCTGACCGCCATGACGAAGATCGACACCAGCAGCCCGGAGCGGGTGCTGCCGACCCCGTCGCACACGGTCGGCCCGTTCTACGGCTACGCGCTGCCCATCACCGGCGGCGAGGAGATCGCGCCGCTGGGCCACCCGGACACCGTCGCCGTGCACGGGTATGTGACGGACGGCGCGGGACAGCCGCTGCCGGACGCCCTCGTGGAGATCTGGGGGCCGGACCCGGACGGCAATGTGTCCCGGACCGACGGTTCCATGCGGCGCGACGCGGCCTCCGGCGGGTACGCGGGCCGCAACGGGGTGGAGTTCACCGGCTGGGGCCGGATCCAGACCGACGCCGACGGCCACTGGTACGTACGGACGCTGCGGCCGGGGGCGCGCGGGAACAGTGCCCCGTATCTGAGCGTGTGTGTGTTCGCGCGCGGGCTGCTCGTGCACCTGTTCACCCGGATCTACCTGCCGGGCGACGAGGCCGCGCACGCCGCCGACCCGCTGCTGTCCGCGCTGCCCGAGGCGCGCCGGGACACGCTGGTCGCGCGCTCCGAGGGCGCGGGCGCCTACCGTTTCGACATCCGCCTTCAGGGCGAGGGCGAGACGGTCTTCCTGGAGTACAGGTGACATCCGAACCATCCGGCACAGGTGTCGGCACCCCGGCCGGCACAGGTATCGGCACCGACAGCGGCGGTCTGCTCGCCCCCGGGTGGGCCGGCTCCGCCGCCGCGTCCTCGACCGGCGACCGGGCCTACCTCCAGGCGCTGCTGGACGCGGAGGCCGCTCTGACCCGGGCGCAGGCCGGGCTGGGGCTGGTCCCGGCCGGGGCGGCGACGGCGGTCACCGAGGCGGCCGACGCGGCCCGCTTCGATCTCTCCTCCCTGGCCGGGCGGGCGCGCGGCGGCGGCAATCCGGTGATCCCGCTGGTGGCCGATCTGACGGCGGCGGTCGGCGCGCAGTGGGGGCCGTACGTCCACCGGGGCGCGACCAGCCAGGACATCCTGGACTCGGCGGCCATGCTGGTCGCGGTCCGCACGCTGGGCCCGGTCCTCGCCGACCTCGCCCGTACGGAGGCGGCGCTGGCCCGTCTCGCCGCCGCCCACCGTGACACCGCGCTGCCCGGCCGCACCCTCACCCAGCACGCCGTCCCGACGACGTTCGGGCTGAAGGCGGCCGGGTGGCGGTCGCTGGTGCTGGACGCGCGGGACCGGCTGACGGCCGTCCGGGACACGCTGCCCGCGCAGCTCGGGGGCGCGGCGGGAACGCTGGCCGCCTTCGGCGCGTACGGCGCGGACGATCCGACCGCGCTGCCGGGCGCGTTCGCCCGTGAACTGGGCCTGCGGGCACCCGCGTTGCCCTGGCACACCCTGCGCACGCCGGTCGCCGATCTCGCCGGGGCCCTCGCCTTCACGGCGGGCGCGCTCGGCAAGCTCGGCGTGGATGTGCTGACCCTGTCGCGGACGGAGATCGCGGAGGTCGCGGAGGGCGGGGGCGGCGGCTCCTCCGCGATGCCGCACAAGTCCAATCCCGTACGGTCCACCCTGATCGTCGCCGCCGCGCGCCGGGCACCGCAGCCGGCGGCGACGCTGTACGGGTCGCTGGTCGCCGAGGACGAGCGGCCCGCCGGGGCCTGGCACGCCGAGTGGGAGCCGCTCAGGGAGCTGCTGCGGCTGGTCGGCGGGGCGGCGAGGGACGCCGCCGAACTGGCCGAGGGGCTACGGGTACGGGCGGACGCGATGCGCGCGCATCTGGACCTGACACGCGGGGCGATCGTCTCCGAGCGGCTGTCCGCCGAGCTGGCCGCGACGCTGGGCCGCGCCCGTGCGAAGGAACTGCTCAGCAGACTCGCGGCGGAGGGACGGCCCTTGTCGGAGGCCCCGGAGCTGGCCGGCTCCGACCTCGACCCCACCCATTACACCGGCTCCGCCGGGGCCCTGACCGACCACGCACTGGAGCGACGGTGACCCTGTCCAACCGCCTCGCGGAAGGGTCCACGCCGGCCGCGACGCCTGGCCGGACCCGCGCGCAAGAGCTGCCCGGCAGACTCGCCGCCGAAAGGCAGCCCCACTCACACGCCCCCGAGCCCACCCATTGCGCCAAGCCCCGCCACAGCCCCGACCGGCCACGCACTGAAGCGACCGTGACCCCGCTCGACCACCTCACGCCAGGGTTCACGCCGGCCGCGACGCTCGGCTCCGCCACAGCCCTGACCAGCCACCCACTGGAGCGACCGTGACCCTGCTCAACCACCTCGCGGAAGGGTCCGCTTCCGCTCCCCCGCTGTTGCTGGGGCCCTCGCTCGGGACGTCGTACGCCCTGTGGGACGAGGTCGCGCCCGAGTTGTCCGTGGCTCACCGGGTGATCCGGTGGGATCTGCCGGGGCACGGCGGGTCGGCTCCGGGGCTGATCGGGGCGGGGGCGACCGTCGGTGATCTGGCCGGTCTGGTGCTGGCGCTCGCCGACGCGCTCGGTGTCGAGCGGTTCGCCTACGCGGGGGTGTCGCTCGGCGGGGCCGTGGGGCTGCATCTCGCGGTGCACCACCCGGAGCGGCTGTCGTCGCTGGCGGTGATCTGCTCCTCCGCGTACTTCAACGGGGACCGGCCGTGGCGGGAGCGGGCCGCGCTGGTGCGTGCCGAGGGGCTCGCGCAGCTCGCCGAGAGCGCGAACACGCGATGGTTCGCGGGCGGCTTCACCGTGCCCCGGCTGGTCCAGGACCACCGGGACACCGACCCGCAGGCGTACGCGGCGTGCTGCGACGCCCTCGCCGCCTACGATCTGCGCGACCGGCTCGGGGAGATCTCCGTCCGGACCCTGCTGATCGCCGGGCGCGAGGACCCGGCGACGCCGCCCGCGCATCTGCGGGAGATGGCGGACGCCGTGCCGGGCGCCGCGCTGGTGGAGATCCCGGGTGCCTCGCATCTGGCGCCCGCGCAGTGCCCCGAGGCGGTGCTGAGCGCCCTGCGCACCCATCTCGACGGGCCCGCGCGGCGTGGGATGGCGGTACGCCGGGAGGTGCTCGGCGACGCCCATGTCGACCGCGCCCAGGCCCGGCAGACCCCGTTCACCGCCCGCTTCCAGGACTTCATCTCGCGCTACGCGTGGGGCGAGATCTGGACCGACCCGACGCTCACCCGGCGCGAGCGCAGCATGATCACCCTGACCGCGCTGGTCGCCCACGGCCACTACGACGAGCTGGCCATGCATGTACGCGCGGCCCGGCGCAACGGCCTGACGCCCGACGAGATCGGGGCGGTGCTGTTGCAGACGGCGGTGTACTGCGGGGTTCCGGCGGCGAACTCGGCGTTCGCGGCGGCCCAGCGGGTGCTGGCGGAGGAGCCGGACGCGCCGGGCGAGCCGGACGAGTGAGGGTGACGTCCCTGACGGTCGTGGGGTCACCGGACCCGGGGCGGGGGGCCGTCCGGCTCACGGCGTGGCGGTGCGTCGGGGTCACTGAATGAGTCTGTCGGGCTCACCGTACGGGCCGCCGGTCTCATGCCGTGGTGGGACGCCGGGCTCACGGCGTGGTGGGCCGCCAGGCTCACGGCGTGGCGGACGACAGGGCTCATCGTGCGGGCCCAGCAGGCTCGCGGTGTCGGTCCATCCGGCTCACGGCGTAGCGGCCCACCGGGCCCACCGGGCCCACCGGACGGGCCCGGCAGGCTCACCGGGTCCGTCCATCCGGCTCACGGCGTCGTCGGTTCGTCAGGTGGTGATGTCGCCAGGGCCCGCAACGCCGTCTCCGCGCGCTGGACCAGGCCGTCCGCGCCGCACGAGCGGGCCAGGGGCAGGCCCCGGTTCAGCTCGGAGGCGGAGCGGGCGGCGATGCCGTGTTCGATGCGGGCCGCCGCGTGTTCGTACTGGCAGGGCGATGCCTCCAGATAGGTGACGGCCTGGGCGGCGAGGCGGACCCCCCGCCGGCCGGTCTCCAGCGCGGCGGCGCACCGCAGGGCCTCGCCGATCGCGGTGTCCGTGCCGAAGTGTTCGGCCTGGCGGCGGGCGTCGGAGGCGAGCCGGGCCGCGCGGGCCGGGTCCTCGGCGGCGAGGGCGACGGCGAGATCCACGGTCCACGGGGCGAGCACCGGGTTGTGGCCACCGCGTGCCGCTGCCGCCTTCTCCGCCGCTTCGAGTTCGTTGACGCCGTCCTTGGTGCGGCCGACCGCGAGCAGCAGCCTGCCCCGTACGGTGCGCGGGTCGGGCAGCACGATCGTGGACGGGTACGGCGGCGAGAAGCCGTACTGCTCGGCGATCGACCACGCCTCGTCGACATGGCCGCGGGCGAGCAGGGTGTCCACCAGTCCGCAGGTCGCCGACCAGTGCAGCGGCAGACGTCGGCCGACGCGCTCGGCGAGCCGCAGGGACTCGCGCAGCACCTCCTCGGCGTCCTGGAGCCGGCCGCGTCTGCGGTGGGCGAGGCCCAGATAGGCGTGGGCGAGCGCCAGATGGCCGCCGCTCCAGCCGGCCGTGGTGTAGGCGCGCAGGGCCTCGGCGAAGAGGCTCTCGGCACGGTCGATCCGGTCGGCGTAGGCGTAGCTGCTGCCGAGCATCATCAGCAGCTCGACGCCCCACTCGGGGTCGGTCCAGCCGAGGCCGGGCGCGAGCCGTCCGTTGACCATGGCGCGGTCGCAGTTCTCGATGACCACCTCGGCGTTCTCGCCGTGGGTCATGGCGTCGAAGGCGCGCAGGATGAGCAGCGCGCGTTCGGAGTTGTCGCGGCCGGTGCAGGCGCCGGCCTGGGCGGCGAGCCGCTCGGAGCGGCCGGGCGGGGCGGTCTCGCTGTAGATGCCCTCCCACATGTACTGCACGGCCTGCAACCGCATCCGGGCGGGGCCCGCCGGATGGCGCGCGGCCTCCGCCTCGACCGTGCGGACGGCCTGTTCGAGCTGGTCGTTGTGGAGCAGGGACTGGGAGAGGCGGTACACGGCGTCGACGCGTTCGCCGCCGTCCAGGCCGGGCATGGCGAGCGCGTTCTGGAGGTGGTCGACGGTGGTGGCGGGCGCGGTGAGCAGGGTGGCGCAGCCGAGTTCGAAGAGGACCTGTGCGTGCACCTGGGGCCGGGGCGGCTCTCTGAGCGCGCGTTCCAGACAGAGGCGGGCCGCGTCCGGGGCGCCGACGCCCAGATGTTCCCGGGCGGCCTCGCGCAGCTGCTCCACTATCTCGGCGTCGTCCTCCGGGTGGACCGGCAGGAGGTGCCGGGAGGCCGCGGCGGCGCCGAGCCCGGATTCGATGACGAGCTTGGCCGCTATCCCGTGCATCGCGGTGCGCAGTCCGTCGGGGATGGAGTTGTAGACGGCCGACGCGATCAGCGGGTGCACGAACTCCAGGTCGCCGCCGCCCGCGCGGGCGCCCGCCGGGTCGGGTGCGGTGAGGATCCGGGCGGTGCGCAGCAGTTCGGCGCAGCGGGCGGCCTCGTCGTGTTCCACGGTGATCAGCTGGGCGACCAGGTCGACGGTGATGCCGGTGCCGAGGATGGCGGAGGCCCAGGCGAAGCGGGTGGCGTTGATGCCGAGTTCGCCGAGCCGGTCGACGAGTCCGCCGCCGCGCGCCGAGCGGTTGAGGTCGCGCAGTTCGTCCGCGGAGGACTCGCTGGGCTCCATCTCGCTGTCGCGGACCTTGGCCAGGAGTTCGACGGTCTCGTACGGGTTGCCCGCGGTGACCGCCCAGACCTGGCGGCAGAACGGGCCGTCGGCGTGCTCGCCGACGGTGGCGCGGGTGAGGGCGGCGGTGGCGTCCGGGGTCAGGGCGCTGAGGCTGGTGACCCGGTCGCTCAGCTCGGCGGTCCGGTCGAGGTAGCGGGCGCTGTCGCCGCCCACCTCGCCGGGCCTGCGGGCGACCACGACGAGCACGGACAGATCGTCGAGCCGCTCGGCGAAGGCGGCGAGCCAGCGCAGGGTCTCCTGGTCGGCCCAGTGGGCGTCGTCTATCAGCAGGACGAGCGGCCATTCGCGTTTGGCGAGGCGGCGGACGGCGACGACCAGGCCGTCGCACACGCCCTGCGGGAGGGGCTGGACCTCGCCGGGCTCCGCTATCCCGAGGGCGGGGCCGGAGATGTCGAACCAGTCCCCGAGGTAGTCGCGGGCCTCTTCGGGCAGCAGGGAGATCAGCGCGGGCTGGAGGAGCTGCCGTACCACATTGAAGGGGACGGACCGCAGGGTCTCGCCGCCCCGGGCGGACCAGACGGTGCAGCCCTGTGCCTCGGCGAACTTCCGGGTCTCGGTCAGCAGTGCCGTCTTGCCGAGTCCGGCGTCGCCGCGCAGCATCAGCAGACTGCCGCGGGAATCGCCGGTGTGCAGTGATTCCACGGCCTGCCGGAGGCCGGCGACTTCCTCGTCCCGCTCCCACAGCGGAGCCGAGGCGCCCGCCGTGGGCCGTACCTCCGTCATCCCGCTACCTCCCCAAGTCGCCCGAACGACGTACAGGGCTTGAGCGTAGCCGCCTGATGCGCCCCGTGGTGGCGGGTCTCGGGCAGCCGTTGCCGGGTCGGGTGAACAGGGATGCCTCCGGATGGCGCGCCGGGCGTGCGACGGGGGTTTGCGGGGCGCCCGCACGGTCAACAGCCCTGGGGTGAAAGAGACTTTCCGCGAGCGCCGGCGGCCGGACGCGGCGCGGCCCGGTGTGCGGGCGCTGGCGGCCGGTTCGGTGGGCAACTTCATCGAGTGGTACGAGTTCGGCGTCTACGGCTACTTCGCCACCGTCATCGCCGCGCGGTTCTTCACCCCGGAGGGTGGCGGCGAGGCCGAGGCGCTGGTGCGGACGTACGCGTCCTTCGCACTGGCGTTCTTCTTCCGGCCGGTCGGCGCGGCGGTGTTCGGGCGGCTCGGGGACCGGATCGGGCGGCGGCCGGTGCTGATCCTGGTGGTGTCGCTGATGACGGGCGCGACGGCACTGATCGGCCTGTTGCCGACATACGCGTCCGTCGGCGCGCTCGCCCCGTGGCTCTTGACGCTGCTGAGGGTGGTGCAGGGGCTGTCGGCGGGCGGGGAGTTCGGCGGGGCGGTCGCGCTGATGACGGAGTTCGCGCCGCCGGGGCGCCGGGGGCTGTACGGGGCGTGGCAGTCGTTCACCGTGGCGCTGGGGCTGCTGGGCGGGGCCGGGGTGGCGGCGACGCTGGCGACCGTGCTGACCCAGGCCCAGGTGGAGTCGTGGGGCTGGCGGGTGCCGTTCCTGCTGGCGCTGCCGCTGGGGGCGGTCGCGCTGTGGCTGCGGTTGCGGCTGGAGGAGACGCCGTCGTTCCGGGCGGAGGAGCGGCGGGCGGTGCGGGTGCGTCCGCCCGCGCGGGCGGTGGCCGGGGCGATCGCGCTGGGCGCCGGGCGGATCATGGGCTGGTCGGCGGCGGGTTACACCTTCCTGGTGGTCCTGCCCTCGTATCTCCAGAACACCCTGAACGCGAGTTTCCGGCAGGCCCTGCTCGCCACCGTCCTCGCCAACCTCGGTTTCGCGGCCACGATCCTCCCGGCGGGCGCGCTCAGCGACCGGATCGGCCGGCGTCCGGTGATGCTGACCGGCGCGGCCTTGGTGGTGGCCCTCGCCGTGCCCCTCATGAACGTCCTCCAGGACACCGGCGCGTCCGGCGCGGCGAAGGGGGCCGCGCTGTTCTGCGCGGGTGCCGTGGTCGGCCTGATGGCCGGTCCCGGCCCCGCCCTGCTCGCCGAGATGTTCCCGACCACCGTCCGCTACACCGGCCTGGGACTCGCCTACGCCCTGTCCAATGCCGTCTTCTCCGGCTGCGCGGGCCTGATCATCACGGAGACGGTCGAACGCACCGGGAACGCCGATGTCCCCGCGTACTACGCCGCCGCGACCTGCGCGGTGAGCGTGCTCGCGCTGGCGTCGGCGGCGAAGGGGGTACGGACGGTGGCGGACGAGGCGCGGTGAGGGTGAAGGGGAGGGGGAGGGCGAGGGTGAGGGTGAACTGGCCTTGTGGAAGCAGTGGAAGCAGTGCAAGCAAGAGAACCGAGGGAACCGAGGAATCCGGGGGAACGGATGGAACCGAGCGGGCCCATGCGGGTGATCGGGCTGATGTCCGGGACGTCGTACGACGCCATCGACGCGGCGGCGTGCGAGCTGCGGATCGCCGGGGACGCGCTGGTGCTGCGCCCGCTGGGGATGGTCCGTGCGGGGTACGAGGACGGGTTGCGGGCGGCGCTCGCGGCGGCGTTGCCGCCGGGGACGGTGACGATGGCGGACGTGTGCCGGCTGGACACCCGGATCGGGCAGGCGTTCGCGGCGGCGGCGGTCCGGGCGGACCGTGAACTGTGCGGCGGGCGGGCGGAGTTGGTGGCCTCGCACGGGCAGACCGTCTACCACTGGGTGGACGGTACGACGGTCCACGGCACATTGCAGCTCGGGCAGCCCGCGTGGATCGCGGAGGCGACCGGGCTGCCCGTGGTCGCCGACTTCCGGCCCCGGGACATCGCCGCGGGCGGGCAGGGGGCACCGCTGGTCAGCCTGGTGGACCTGCTGTGGCTGCGGGGCCGCCCCGGGACGCCCGTCGCGCTCAACCTCGGCGGCATCGCCAACCTCACGGCACCGGACGGCACGGCGTTCGACACGGGCCCCGGCTGCGCCCTGATCGACGCGGCCGCGCGGGGGTTCAGCGGGGGGCGGCTGGAGCACGACGCCGAGGGGCGGCTGGCGGCGGCCGGGCGCGTCCACGAGGCGCTGCTGGCCCGGCTGCTGACGGAGCCGTACTACGCGCTGGCCTCGCCGAAGACGACCGGCAAGGAGCTGTTCCACCCTGGCTATCTGCGCGACGCGCTGGCCGGGGTCGGCACCACGCTGTCCGCCGAGGACATCATCGCCACGCTGACCGCGCTGACCGCGCGCACGGTCGCCGACGCGGTCCTCGCGGTCGGCGCGACGGAGGTACTGGCGTCGGGCGGCGGCACCCGCAACCCGACGCTGATGGCCCAGCTGGCGGCCCGGCTGCCCGACGTCCCGGTCCGCCCCTCCGACACCCTGGGCCTGCCGTCCGACGCCAAGGAGTCCTACGCCTTCGCCGTCCTGGGCTACCTCACCGCCCACGGCCTCCCCGGCACGGCCCCCGCCGCCACAGGCGCCCGCCACCCCAGCGTGCTCGGCTCGATGACCCCGGGCCGGACGGGACTGCGGTGGCCGGGGGCGGTGACGGGGGGTGGGCCTCGGCGGCTGGTGATCGAGCGGTAGGGGGTGGGGGTAGGGGGCGTGGCGGGGTGGTGGCTGGCCGCAGGGCTGCGGGGGCGGTGGCCCGGCCTGGGGGCACGGGGGGTGGCCCGGTCCTTGGGCCACGCGGGGGCGGTGGCCGGTACTCGGGGACCGCCGGGGAGGCTGGTTGGCGCCCTCACCCCGGCCGGGCCCCTCGGCCGACCCGGGCCGGCGTCGTACACACCGGCGCCGGAGCCGGCGGCGCGCGCCCACCTCACGTCGTACGGCGTGAGCGGGCCGCCCCTCCAACCGGTTCCGCCCCTCCAACCGGTTCCGGTCCTCCCGGCCGGGGCCGGTCCGGGACCCGTGTAACAAACGCATGTGAGAGTCGGGTCGCAGTCTTGGCCGGTCCCTCTCATCCCTCTTTCACAGATGCCTCATACGGTTAGGTCATGACGCAGGTGACTCCTCCCGGGTGGTATCCCGATCCCGGGCAGACAAGTGACGGTCCGCCCACCGAGCGCTGGTGGGGCGGCAAGGCATGGACGGAGCGGACCCGTCCCGCGGGCCAGGCCGCCGCGTGGGGTCCCCCGGGGCAGCCGCCGGCCACCGGGGAACCGTCGGCCGACGCCCCCGGCGCGGCCGATTCCCCCGGCGCTCCGCCGGCCGACGTACAGCTCGACAAGCCCCCCGCCGACGAGGCGGGCCCGGCCGACATCGTGACGAACCCGGGCGACCCGGGCGACCCGGTGGCGGACACGGCCGTCCAGCCGACGCAGCCCACCTATCCGACGTACCCGGGACAGCCCGGGCAGCCGGGCCAGCCGGGGCAGTTCGGGCAGCAGGCGTATCCGGGGTATCCCCAGCCGCCCGGTCCGCCGGGTCAGGGCGGGTTCCCGGGGTATCCCGGCTACCCCGGTTACCCTGTGCAGCCGCCGCCCGCCAGGCGCCGTGGGCTGCGGACCGGGATCGCGGTCGGGGTCGCCGCCGCGGTGCTGGCCAGCATCGGGGTCGGGGTGTACGCGCTGGCCGGCGACGACAGCAGCGACCAGGCGGGGACCGGTACGCCGACTCCCAGCGCGCCCGGCCAGCGGGATCCCTTCGGGGAGGGCGGCGGGGGCGGTCAGTCGCCCGCGCCGGAGCAGCCGCAGCCGTCGGCGCCGCCGGAGGTCGAGGGCGGCGGCACGGTCTCCGACCTGGTCAACGCGATCAGCATCGAGGTGCCGGAGGGCTGGACCGGGCAGGCGATGAGCGTCGGCGCGCAGATCACCTCCGACGACACCTACGACTGCCCGGGCGACCCTGCCAAGAGCTGCACCACGGGCGGCGCGTACTCGGCGCCCGCCATCGCGCACGGCACCGAGGGCACCACGCCGGAGGAGGTGGCGAAGGCGGACATCGAGGCCAACGCCGAGGAGTCCTACGGCGGTACCACCTACGGCGCGATCACCTCGCACGAGGTGCTGGCCTCCGAGGCGATCACGGTGGCCGGCCAGCAGGGCTATCAGGTCCGCTGGAAGGCGGTCACCAGCGAGGGCGCCGACGGCATCGTCGAGTCGCTGGTGTTCCCCTCGCCCGCCAGCCCCGAGCAGCTGGTGATCGTCCGCATCGGTGTGGACGCCGGGGAGAACGAGGCCGTGCTGGACGAGATAGCCGAGGGCATCAAGGCGTCCTCGGGCGGCGGCACCGGCCAGGGCGTCTGACCGGCCCGCACACAGGCCGGCCGGGTGAGGCACCCCTCCGCTCCAGAGGAACCCCACCCGGCCGGCGGGTGCGCCGCCCCCGTCCCCACGGTGCGGCGCGTTCAGGTCACCGCCCGGTCATCCCGGGACGGCGGCCCGGCTCAGGGGTCGCCCGGCACGCCCGTACCGGTGGCGCGGGGCGCGGGCACCCGGCCCGGCGGGGTGAGACCGAGCGCGGGCAGCACCGCGACCTCGACGAACCGGACCAGATAGTCCTGGTCGGCGTGCCGGTTCTCCAGCACCGGGCGGGCGCGCAGCACGCCGAGCATCATCACCGGTACGTACTCCAGCGCGGGATGGCCGGCGGACACCTCTCCGCGTGCCACCCCGCGGCAGACGATCTCCCGCAGCGCGGCGACCTCGGGTTCCACCACGGCTTCGTGCAGCGCCCGCGCGAGCTGCTTGTCCTGGACGACCGCGTGCCCAAGCGCCTGGAACAGCCGGGTGTCGTCGGCGGAGACCTCACCGGCGGCCCGCCCGGCCTCGATCAGGTCCCCGGCGAGCGAGCCGGTGTCGATCCCGGAGAACCGCACCCGCCGGTTGGCGCGCAGGGCGGCGGCCACGAACCGCGGCTTGGTCTTCCACTGGCGGTAGAGCGTGGACTTGCTGCACCGGGTGCTGGCGGCGATGCCCTCCATGGTCACCGCGTCGTAGCCGCACTGGCGGAGCTGGTCGAGCACGGCGTCGTAGAACTCCCGCTCACGCTCGGGCGTCAGCTTGGAGCGGCGCGAGACACCGGCCGCCTCCGGCCGGTCCGCGGCCTGCGACGTCATGGGCTCTCTCCTCGCTGCCGAACGGAAGGGATGGAGGGGACGGAGGGGACGGAGGGGATGGAGGGGAATGCAAGGGAACGGAGGGGACATAGGGCACAGAAGGGGACCGAGTCGCTCACGGTGTGCCGAACGCCACCGATACGCCAGTGTACCGGTACTAAATCGTATCGGTACACTGGCGTATCGATACGAACCAGTATCGATGCCATATGCATGCGCCATGAGTCCGTCCGTCCGCATGCGCCATGAGTGAGGGGCCGGGGGATGAGCGACGCAGAGCCTTCCGGAGCGGAGTCCGATCCCCCGGAACGCCCGCCGATAGTCCGGGAGCTGCTGCTCGTCGCGGGGCTCTACCTCGTCTACACACTGGGCCGGCACCTGGCCGACGGCCACACCGCCGAGGCGTTTGGCAACGCGCGTGACGTGTGGGGCTGGGAGCGCGCCCTGCGCCTGCCCGACGAGGGCTCGGTGCAGGCGCTGCTGCTGCACGGCGACGGTCTGATACGCGCGGCCAACACCTTCTACGCGACCGTCCACTTCCCGGCCACCGTGCTCTTCCTGGTCTGGCTGTACTGCCGCCGCCCCGCGCACTACGTACGGACCCGCCGGGTGCTCGCCACCGTCACCGCCGCCGCCCTGGTCCTGCATCTCACGTTCCCGCTGGCCCCGCCCCGGCTGCTCGCCGAGACCGGGCTGATCGACACCGGGCAGGTCTACGGCCCCTCGGTCTACGGGCCGCCCGAGACCGACCAGCTCTCCAACCAGTTCGCGGCGATGCCCTCGCTGCACTTCGGCTGGGCCCTGATCCTCGCGCTCGGCGTGATCGCGGCCACCCGTACCCGCTGGCGCTGGCTCTGGCTGCTGCACCCGCTGGTGACGCTGCTGGTGATCGTCGGCACGGCCAATCACTACTGGCTCGACGCCCTCGTGGCGGGCGTGCTGGTCGCCGTGGCCCTGCTCCTGGTCGAGGCCCCGCGCCGGGTCGGGGAACCCCGGCCCGCCAAGCGGCCTCCGCTGGTCGGGGCGGCGGGCCGGTGAACGCCTCCGTGCTGGCCGTCGCCCTGTCCCTGCTGTCCGCCGTCGGTTACGCGTTCGCCGCCGTCGCCCAGGAGCGGCTCGCCGCCCGCTCCCCCGGCACCGGCCTGCTGCGGCTGCTGCGCGGCGGGGCCTGGTGGGGGTCGGTGGTGCTGAACGCCGCCGCCGCGCTGCTGCATGTGGTGGCCCTCAAGTACGGTCCGCTGACCGTCGTCCAGCCGCTCGGGGCGCTCACCCTGGTCGCGGCGGTGCCGCTGGGCGCGCGGCTGGCCGGACGGCGGGTCAGCGCGACCGAGTGGCGGGGTACGGCGCTGACGCTGGCTGGGCTCGCCGCGCTCCTGGTGACGGCGACCGGTCCGGCGCCCGACGATGTGCTCAGCGTCCGGGAGGCGCTGCTGGTCTCCGGCGCCACGGCGGTGCTGATCGGCGTCCTGTGCCGGCCGGCTGTACGGCCGGGGCTGCGGCACGCCACCGCGTCCGGGGTCTCCTCGGGGGTGGCCTCGGCGCTCACCCAGACGCTGACGGTGGCGACGACGGACGGCGCCGGATCGCCGCTCGGCCTCCAGGTGATCGGGGTGGCCGTGCTCGTGGCCGGCTTCGCGGCGGGCGGGCTGCTGCTGGCGCAGACCGCCTACCGGGGCGGCCTGGGCGCCCCGCTCGCGGTGGTCACCCTGGCCAACCCGGTGGCCGCCGCGGTGATCGGGCTGACCCTGCTGAGCGAGCGGTTCCGGGGCGGCGCGGCCGGCGTCCTGCTCGCCCTCACGGGCGCGGGCCTGGCGGCGTGGGGCGTGGTCCTGCTCTCCCGGGCCGGCCCCCGCGCCGCACCCCCTCCCCCGGCGAAACGCCCGGCCCCCGTGGCCACCTCCGCCGACCGCCCGGCAGTACGGGTCCCCCGCCAGCCGGACACCGAACCGGACCACCTGACGCCGGTGAGCAAGCCCGCGCCTTGACGCCGTTGAGCAAGCCCGCACCCTGACGCCCGAGACCCGGCCCGCGCCCCGACGCCGGTGAGCCGTCCCGCACCCGGACCCCATGCGCTGACCCCCGTGGGCTTGCGCGCTCCCTGGCCCCGCCGGCGGCCCATCCCGCACCCCGACCCCGCGCACCCGCCCGCTCCCTGCCCCCCCTTGGCGGACCGACCCGCCCCCTGACCTCCCGTGAGCGCGCCCGCACAGGCCCACCCGGAGGTCGTCGGCGTCCGGGGCGAAGGGCAGCACCTCGGTGGTGCCCTGTGCCTGGTGCCACACCGCCTTGCCGTTGGCCAAGCCGACCGGCCGCGGGTCACCGAAGCCGCGGGCACGCGCAGGGTGCCGGACGACCTCTCGTCCTGGTGAGGGAGGCAAGGGAGGCAAGGGGGCATCAGCAGGCTGATGGGGACCCCGCGCCGCATCGCGGAGCGGCCACGTGATGCGGCGCGGGGAGTCGGGGTCACGGCGTCGCGTAGACCTCCACCTCGCTGAACTGTGCCGCGGGCCAGCCGGTATTGCCGGTGACGGTCAGCCGCAGATGGCGCAGGCTGGTCCCGGCGGGCAGGGCGATGGTGACGGTGTTGCCGGTGGCCGGGTCGAAGCGGTAGCCGGTGGAGCCGGCCACCGTCGAGAAGGCGCCCGCGTCGTTGCCGCCCAGCACGGACAGGGTCTGGGTACGAGCGCTCCAGGCCGGGGCCGGCGGCAGCTTCAGCACCACCCGGCGCACGGTCTGCGCCGAGCCGAGGTCGACCGTGAGCGACTGCGGGAAGGCGTTGTTCGCCGACTCCCAGTAGCTGGTGGCGTTCCCGTCGACCGCGTTGCCCGGCGCGTAGCCGCTGACGCTCCCGGTGGCGGTCGCCGGACGGCCCTGGGCGAGATTGCCGGTGGGCGCCGGGTTGCCCTGGCCCGGCTGCGGCCAGGTCGCGCAGTTCGACCAGGTGCTGGACCAGCCGGAGTTTCCGCCGCCGTCGGTGAGGGCGAAGGTGCCGGAGGGGTACGGGCAGTTGTAGATGCCGGCCGCGCCGACGCCGCTCGCGGTGACGTTGCGGAAGGTCGCGGCGCCGGTCGTCTCGGCCTGGACGACCACCGTGCCGGTGTTGCGCACGGTCGCGCCGTCGACGGTGATGTTCTTCGCGGCGAGCCCGCGCCCGCTGCCGGAGACGAACTCGAAGGCGCTGTAGGGGCTGTCGGTGATGGTGGTGTTGGTGATCTTGATCTGGGCCTCGGTCGCGCTGTCGTACGCGTCGACGCGGATCGCGCCCATCGGGTGGTTCCAGTTGGGGTTCATGGCGCCCGTGCGCACCAGCGTGTTGCCGTCGACGGTGATGGTGCCCGCGAGCGGATGGAACGGGTCCATGAACTTCTGGTTGGAGATCGCGATGCCGCTGCCGAGGGAGTTGGTGTCGGAGATCAGGTTGTTGCGGACGGTGATGTCGGTGCCGCCATAGATCGCGATGCCGTTGGCGAGGTTCGGCTGGGTGATGGTGTTGTTCTCGAAGCTGCTGTTGGAGTCGGGCCCGTTCAGCGACCACATGGCGAGCGCGTCGTCGCCCTGGTTGCGCAGGAAGTTGTTGCGGACCTTGACCCCGCGCGCGTTGCCGTTGAGGTTGAGACCGTCGGCGGTCATATCGAGGAAGCGATTGTTCTCGACGATCAGGTTGTCGTTGTTGCCGGTCAGCCAGAGCCCGACCTTGAGGTGCTGGAGCCACATCCCGGACACCGAGCTGTTCGGTCCGAGGGTGCCGTTGACGAAGTTGTCGGGGTTGGTGTCGACCCGTTCGGTGACCTCGCCGATGACCGCGAAGTCCCGGATCTTGACGTTCCCGGAGCTGCTGGTCTGGTCGATGAACCGGGAGGTGCGCACGATCGAGTACCAGTGCCCGGCGCCCTGGAGGGTGACGTTCTGGATGCCGCTGAGGGACGACGTCAGCCGGTACTGGCCCGGCGGGATCCACACGGTCCCGCCCTGCGCGGCGGCGATGGCGTTGCGGAACGCCTGGGTGGAGTCGCCCACGCCGCTGGGGTCGGCGCCGTGCGCGACGACGGAGACGGACCCGGCGGGCTGCGCGGCCGGTGCCGCCGCCTGCTCGAAGTCGGCGACGTCCACGGTGACCTGGACGCCGGTCGCCTGGACGGCCACCTTGGCACCGGCCGGGACGTCCTGGCCGAGCAGCAGCCGGGCGTTGTCGTAGAAGTGGTGGGTCTTGGCGCCCGCGATCCAGGGCGTGTCCACGTACGAGTACGTGGAGGTGACCGCGATGGTCTTGGCGATCTTGACGCCGTTGACATACACGTCGAGGGTGCCGGACTGGCCGTCGGGGACGCTGTAGGCCAGGTTCAGGGCGTTGGCCGCGCGCGGGACGGTGAACTCCACGCGCTGCCCGGCGGTCAGCCGGACCGCCTGGCGGCCGGACGCCTCGGAGGCGAGGGTGCCCTGGGTGTGGTCGGGGCCGATCTTCGTGCCGGTGGTGGTCGCGGACTCGGCCTCGACCGAGGTGAAGGGGAGGGTGGCGCCGGAGGCGGCTTGGGCGGTGGTGGTGTTGAGGGCGACCAGGGTGCCGGCCGAGAGGGCGACCGCCGTCGCGGCGACGGTCATGGACCTGACAGACCTGCCGATGCGGGTGTTCATGTGCTCTGCCGTGCCTTTCGAGTGGGGGATGTTTCGAGTGGGGGGTTGGGGGGTGGGTGGGGGGAACAGGGGGGTCCAGGGCCTGACACTCCGGCGGCACCCTGCGACGGACGGCACCGTGACGCAGGCACCGCGCGGTGGCAGGCCCTGGGGCGGCTCAGACGCGCAGCCAGGCCGCCGTGTCCTGCGGCAGCCGGCCCTGGGTGTCCAGGGGCCCGCTGGTGAGCAGGAGGTCGGTGTGGGCGGGCAGTTCGGCGGCGGTGGCGGAGAGGTTCACCACGCAGTGCGCGCCGTCCGCGCGGGCGAAGTGCAGCACGCCGTCCGGGGCGGGCAGCCAGGTCAGCGGGCCGCTGCCGAACGCCGGGCGCAGCCGGATCGCCTCCCGGTACAGCCGCAGCATCGAGCCCGGGTCATCGGCCTGGCCATCGGCGGCGTACGACGCCCAGTTCGCGGGCTGGGGCAGCCAGGGCTCCTGCCGTGAGCCGAAACCGGCGTGGGGCGCCTCGGCGGTCCAGGGCAGCGGGACCCGGCAGCCGTCGCGGCCGGGGTCGACGCCACCGGAGCGGAAGTGCATCGGGTCCTCGATGCGGCCGAGCGGGATGTCCGCCTCGGGCAGGCCCAGTTCCTCGCCCTGGTAGACGTAGACCGCGCCGGGCAGGGCCAGCGAGAGCAGGGCGGCGGCGCGCGCCCGCCGGGTGCCCAGGGCCAGGTCGGTGGGGGTGCCGAAGGCTTTGGTGGCGAAGGCGAAGGCGGTGTCCTCGCGGCCGTAGCGGGTCGCTGTACGGGTCACGTCGTGGTTGCACAGCACCCAGGTGGCGGGGGCGCCGACCGGGGCGTGCTCGGCGAGGGTCTCGTCGATGGAGGAGCGCAGCCGCGCCGGGTCCCAGGGGCAGGACAGGAACGCGAAGTTGAAGGCGGTGTGCAGTTCGTCGGGGCGCAGATAGCGGGCGAAGCGCTCGGTGTCGGGGAGCCACACCTCGCCGACGAAGACGCCGTCGTAGTCGTCGGCGACCTGCCGCCAGGAGCGGTAGATGTCGTGCAGTTCGTCGCGGTCGACGAAGGGGTTGGGGTCGACGCCCTCGGTGAAGTCGGGCAGTTCGGGGTCCTTGGCGAGCAGGGCGGCGGAGTCGATGCGGACGCCCTCGACGCCGCGCTCGAACCAGAAGCGGAGCACGTCCTCGTGTTCGCGGCGGACCGCCGGGTGGTCCCAGTTGAGGTCGGGCTGCTCGGGGGTGAACAGATGCAGGTACCACTCGCCGTCGGGCAGCCGGGTCCAGACCGGTTCGGTGGAGCCGGCGAACTGGGAGGGCCAGTCGTTGGGCGGGATCTCGCCCGTCTCGCCGCGTCCGGGCCGGAAGTGGAACAGCTCGCGCTCGGGGCTGCCGGGCCCGGCGGCGAGGGCCGCGCGGAACCAGGGGTGCTGGTCGGAGACATGGTTGGGCACGATGTCCACGATGGTGCGGATGCCCAGCTCACGTGCCTCGGCGATGAGCTTCTCGGCCTCGGCGAGGGTGCCGAAGGCCGGGTCGATGGTCCGGTAGTCGGCGACGTCGTATCCGCCGTCCTTGAGCGGCGAGAGATACCAGGGGGTGAACCACAGGGCGTCCACGCCGAGTTCGGCGAGGTACGGGAGGCGGGCGCGGACGCCGGCGAGGTCGCCGGTGCCGTCGCCGTCGCCGTCCGCGAAGCTGCGCACGTACACCTGGTAGATGACGGCGGAGCGCCACCAGTCGGACTGTTTCCGGGCAGGGGTGGGCTGTGCCACGGGGCTGGCCTTTCTCTCGGTCGTGGGGGGCGGCGGGTGTCAGCCCTTTGTGCTGCCCGCGCTGATCCCGGCGATGATGTGGCGCTGGAAGATCAGGAACATCGCGACCATCGGGATGCTGGCGATCACCATGGCGGCGATCAGCACGGTCAGCTGGATGTTCTGCGAGAGCTGGACCAGTGCCACGCTGATGGGCTGCTTGCTGGTGTCGGAGAAGACCATCAGCGGCCAGAGGAAGTCCTGCCAGACGGCGACCAGGGCGAAGATCGACACGACGCCCAGCACCGGCCGGGACATGGGCAGGACGATCGACCAGAGGATGCGCAGTTTCCCGGCGCCGTCGATCTCGGCGGCCTCCAGCACATCGCGGGGGATCTGGTCGAAGAACCGCTTGAGCAGATAGAGGTTGAAGGCGTTGGCGACGGCCGGCAGCCAGATGGCGAGCGGGTCGTTGAGCAGCCCCAGATCGGCGACCGTCAGGTACTTCGGTACGACGAGGGCCTGGGCCGGGACCATCAGGGTGGCGAGGATGCCGCCGAGGATGATCTTGCCGAACACCGGCCGCAGTTTGGACAGGGCGTAGGCGGCGGCGGTGCAGAGCACGATCTGGAAGAACCAGGCGCCGGCCGCCTGCACCACCGTGTTCCACAGATGGGTGGGCAGGTCCATCAGTTCCCAGGCGTCCTGGTACCCGGCGAACTGCCAGTCCTCGGGGAGGATCGTGGGAGGCGTACGGGCCACCTCGTCCGGCGACTTCATCGCGCCGGTCACCATCCAGTAGACGGGGAAGAGGAAGGCCAGCGCGAACAGCAGGACGACGCCGGTGAAGACGCTCCAGTAGACGGCCCTGCCGCGGGGGCGGGCGAGGGCCGCCGGGGAGAGAAGGGTACGGGTGCTCATGCGCTGTCCCCCTCCGAGCGGGTGAGCCGCAGATAGACGGCGGCGAAGACGCCGAGGAAGAGCAGCAGCATCACGCTCAGCGCGCAGGCGCCGCCGAAGTCGTTGTAGAGGAACGCGTACTTATAGATCAGGTAGAGCACGGTGACCGTGGCGTTCTCGGGGCCGCCGCCGGTGATGACGAACGGTTCGGTGAACACCTGCATCGTGGCGATGATCTGGAGCAGCATCAGCATCAGGATCACGAACCGGGTCTGCGGGATCGTGACGTGCCGGATGCGCTGGAACAGATTGGCGCCGTCGAGTTCGGCGGCCTCGTACAGCTCGCCCGGGATGGACTGGAGGGCGGCCAGGTAGATCAGGACCGTGCCGCCCATGTTGGCCCAGGTGGCGACGATGACCAGGGAGATCAGGGCGGTGTCGGCGCCGTTGGTCCAGTTCGAGGTCGGCAGGTGCAGAAAGCGCAGTGCCTCGTTGGCGAGGCCGGTGCCGGGGTCGTAGAACCACTTCCACAGCAGGGCGCTGACGACCGGCGGGATCATCACCGGGAGGTAGACCACGACCCGGAAGAACGACTTGGCGTGCCGCAGTTCGTTCAGCACCAGGGCGAGCACGAACGGGATGGCGAAGCCGATGAGCAGGGCGAGCACCGTGAAGGTGAAGGTGTTCTTCCAGGCCGCGGCGAACTCGGGGTCGCCCCAGACCCGGGTGAAGTTCGCGGTGCCGACCCATTCGGGCGCCGATCCGGGGGTGTACTTCTGGAAGGCGATCACGACCGCGCGGATCGCCGGGTACCAGGAGAAGAGCGCGAAGCAGATCAGTCCGCCGACGAGGAAGCCGTAGGCGCGGACCTGGTCGGTGAGGCGGCGCCGCCCCCGGTCCCCTGCCGGGGGCGGTGCCTCGACCGGGCGGACCGCGACCTTGGCCGCGGTCCGCCGTTGTGCCGTCTTGGTCATCTTCGGTCAGCCCTGGGCGAGGATGTCGTCGATCTTGCCGGAGGCGTCCTTCAGCAGGGAGTCGATGTCGGCGTCCTCCTTGGTGAGGACGGCGGAGACGGCGCCGTCGAGGACGGAGTAGATCTGCTGGGCGCTCGGCGGCTCGATCTTCATGTCCAGGCTCTCGTTGCCGTCCAGGAACGCCTGGTAGTTCTCCACCGGGACATTCGCGTTGGCTTCCTTGACCTGCTGGTCCTTCTCGTCGGCGGCGCCGGTGAACAGGCGCGGCTCGGGCAGGCCGACGGGGGCGTCGTTCTCCTTGGCGCGGGCGTAGTCGCCGAGGAAGCCGTCACCGGGGGTGAGGAACATGGCGTCGAGCCACTTCAGTCCGGCCCGGATCTCCTCGGGGCTGGCGTTCTTGTTGAACATGTAGCCGTCGCCGCCGATGAGGGTGCCGTTGCCGCCGGGCATGGGCGCGATGGCGATCTCCTCGTAGGTGGCGCCCTTCTCCTTGACCAGGATCGGGATGTTGTCGGGGGCGGCCAGGTACATGCCGAGCTTGCCGGAGCCCATCATCTGCTGCACGTCGTTGATGACGAGGAGCTGCTTGCTGCCCATGGAGTCGTCGGTCCAGCGCATGTCGTGCAGGGTCTGGAGGACGGCCCTGCCCTCGGGGGTGTCGATGGTGGCCGACTTGCCGTCCTCGCTGACCACGTCGCCGCCCTGCGAGTACAGCTCGGCGGTGAAGTGCCAGCCGCCCTGGTTCTGGGCGCTGTAGTCGGCGTAGCCGACGGTGCCGTCGCCGAGTTCGGCGATCTTCTTGGCGGCGGTACGGACCTCGTCCCAGGTGGCGGGCGGCTGGTCGGGGTCGAGACCGGCCTCCTCGAACAGGGCGCGGTTGTAGATCAGGCCCATCGAGTAGCCGGTGCGCGGAATCCCGTAGATCTTGCCGTCCACGGTGTAGATGTCGCGCAGCTGCTGCTGGATGGTCTCGTAGCTCTCCAGCTCCTCGATGTACGGCGTCAGGTCCGCGGCCTGGTCGATGTCGACGACGTGGTTGACGTCGGTGAAGTACGTGTAGAACACGTCCTCCATCTGGCCGCCGGCGAGCTTGGCGTCGAAGGTCTTCGGGTCCTGGCAGGGGAACGCGTCGTGGGGGACGACGTCGATGTCCGGGTTGGCCTTCTCGAAGGCGGCGACATCGTCCTCGAAGAACTGCCGGTCGACCTTGGCGCTCTTCGGCGGCATGCAGTTGACCGTGATCTGGGTCTTGCCGCTCGCGGCGTCGTCCCCGTCCGAACCGCAGCCGGCCAGGGCGGTCAAGGACATGGCACACGCGAGCGTGACGAACGTGCGGCGGAACCCGGAGCTTCTCATCGGTGGACCCCTTCGGGCAGGAGCGCTGAGCCCCTTCGGGCCGAGCGGGTGGGCGTCGCACACTCAAGCACCGACCGGATCGCCACGCAAGATGTCACGCAGAATTTGCAATAAACTGACAGCCACAGACGCGCTCATGACGGACTTACGAGGGTCAGTCGCGCGGCGCTTGCGCGGTGGAACCACGCACCACCAGTTCCGGCTCGAAGAGGAGTTCCTCGGTGGGCACCGCGCTGCCGCCGATCTGGGCGTTGAGGAGTTCCACCACGGCCCGTCCCATGGACTCGATGGGCTGGCGGACGGTGGTCAGGGGCGGTTCGGTGCAGTTCATCAGCGCCGAGTCGTCGTAGCCGACGACCGAGATCCGGGACGGTACGTCGAGCCCCTTGCGCCGGGCGGCGCGCACGACACCGAGGGCGAGCGGGTCGCTGGCGCAGATGAAGCCGGTCACGCCGCGGTCGATCAGCTTGGCGGCGGCGGCGTGACCGCCCTCGATGGAGAACATGGCCCGCGCCACGTGCTCGTCCGGCAGCCCGTCCCCCGCGATCTCCCGCGCGGCGGTGAGTTTGCGCGCCGAGGGCACGTGGTCGACGGGGCCCAGCACCAGGCCGATCCGCTCGTGCCCGAGCGAGGCGAGATGCCGCCACGCCTGCTGCACGGCCACCGCGTCGTCGCAGGAGACCCCTGGGAAACCGAGATCCTCTATGGCCGCGTTGACCAGCACGACCGGGATGTTGCGGTCGGCCAGCAGCCGGTAGTGGTCATGCGGGGCGTCCTTCTGGGCGAACAGTCCGCCGGCGAAGACCACGCCGGAGACCTGCTGCTGGAGCAGGAGTTCCACGTAGTCGGCCTCGGAGACCCCGCCCTTGGTCTGGGTGCACAGCACCGGGGTCAGGCCCAGCTGGGCCAGCGCCCCGCCGATCACCTCCGCGAACGCCGGGAAGATGGGGTTCTGGAGTTCCGGCAGGACCAGGCCGACCAGCCGGGCGCGTTCTCCGCGCAGCTGGGTGGGGCGCTCGTAGCCGAGCACGTCTAGGGCGGACAGCACCGACTGCCGGGTGGCCTGGGAGACCCCTGGTTTGCCGTTCAGCACCCGGCTCACCGTGGCCTCGCTGACCCCGACCTTCTTCGCCACTTCAGCAAGTCGTCGCGTCATGCCCGCAAGAATAGCGCAAGGTGCGCAAGTGGCTTGCGTAGGGGGAGTGAATTTGAGGCGGGGAGGGGGAGGGGGGCGGCGGTTGTCGTTCGGGTGCGGGTCGTCTTGGGCTGGTCGCGCAGTTCCCCGCGCCCCTTAGGGGGTGGTGGTGAGCGGAGTGTTGGCTGCGGGCCTTTGGGGGGTGGTGGTCGCCGGCGTGTTGGCTGCGGGCCGGCTGTGGGGCTGGGGGTTCGACCGAGGCGCCGTCGGCGACCTGAACGCCGACGGTGCCCGGTCAGCTCTCGGACGCGTGGACCACGCTCAGATGGCTCGCGCCCGTCCGCCGGTCACGGCGGTGGCGGCGCGGGGCCGCCGCGGGCTTGCGGATCTCGCGCAGGACCAGGGTCAGCCGCGTGCAGCCCAGTTCGCGCAGCGCGCGCGGGGTCTCGCCGACCACCCGGCAGTCGGTGGCGCCCCAGCGCGGGTCGGGGTGGTGCAGCGGGCGCACCGCGCCGTCGTGCTCGAAGGCGTACTCCCCCATCGCCCGGATCCAGTGCGGCAGTCCCTGCCGGAAGGCCGCCTCCATGATCGGGTCCTGCGCGATGTCCCGGCGGATCGACTGGAGCTGGTGGTCGTGAGTGTGCCGCTCGACGGAGGACGCGAAGTGGGCCAGCATCGGCAGACACCACTGCGCCTCATGATCACCGAGCACCGTGGCCGCGTCCGGGTGGAACAGGACGAACCGCAGGAAGTTGTCCCGCGGCATGGCCGTCGGATGCGGCCCGACCTCCCGGAAAAGTGTCTCGAACGCGCTGTTCGCCAGGACCACGTCCCAGCTCCGGTCGACCACGAAGGACGGGAACGAGAGGGCGTCGAGGAGCGCGGCGTAATCCTGGAGATACGCCTGGGCCGCACGGCTCGTGGGGAGGGACTGCGGTAGCGACGACTGCTGTCCACCTGCCTGATATGCCATCGGGAGGTCACCCCTCTTGCCTATGCGGCCTTCTCGCGGCGTGCCGATCCTGCTGCCCCGGACGGAGCCGTGTCAACTATCGTGGCATTCCACGACGGTTGACGGCTGAAATTGGCCACAGTTGTGGCGAGACCTGGATGTGAGTTCGAACGAACCGCTACGCTCCGGGAAGTTCACGGCAACCCGCTTGAGAGATGGCTGTGAGAAACGTAGGAGACACGTCGGTGACGGATGGCAACGAGATTCCGGGCGCCGCCTGGTCGGCAGTGCTGTCGGCCGTCGTCGCCCGCGTCGGCGCACTCACCGACCGGCTCGGCACCCCGCACACCGAGGTCTTCGACACCGCCCGGCTCTCCGTGGCCTGCGGTGTCCCCGAGCCCGTGGTGCGAGAGCTGCTGGCCGACCGGCCCGCCGGCGAGCCCGATGTGCAGGCCCGCTTCCTGCAACGGCTCGACCTGCTGCGCCGCACCCGCCTCAAGCCCAACGGCCGCAAGTACACCCAGCAGGAGATCGCGGACGGCGCGGGCATGTCCCGGCAGCAGGCCGGCGCGCTCATCAACGGCGACCGCAGGCCCACCATGGAGCACTGCGACGCCATCCAGCGCTTCTTCCGGGTGCACGCGGGGTTCCTCACCGCCGAGGACCCCGAGGCGCTCGCCGACACCCTCCAGCGCACCGAACAGGAACTCCTCCAGCGTCTCGCCGACCGGGAGCGCGCGGCGGCGGCACGGGCAGCCACCGAGGACCCGCTGGAGAAGCTCCTCCAGGACCACGGCGTGCGCGGCATCGCCTGGCGGGCCGCGCAACTGCCCACCGATCAGCACCGCGACAAGGTCGCCGAATGGCTGGACATGCTCCTGGAGAGCGTCAAGCGCCCCGAGTCGTGACCCGGGCGGCGCGGGTCCATGCCGGCGGGAACACTGCCGGTGCAGTCCGCTGAGCGGGGGAGAACCGGTGTGGCCGGGGCGGATTGTCAGTGGTGGTTGGCAAGCTGGAGGCTGCGCTCCCGGTGGGCGGGGGCGTGGACGTCAGGTGAGGAGAGCCGACCATGCGTACCGTGCTGCCGACCGATCGTGAACGCGCTGCCCTTCGGGCCTATCTGCGCCTGCTGCACACGGTCCGGGCGGCGTGCGACGGGGACGCCGGGCCACCCGGCCGGCCACCCCTCGTACCGCCGGGCGTGCTGGCGGAGGCCGACCGGGCACTCGCGGAGGCGGGGCTCAGCGGGAACGAGGAGGAGTTCTTCCGGATGCTGGGCAACTGGTGCCCGCCCGCGGCCACGCCGTAGGCCGGTCGACCGGTCACCCTGGTGATGAGTCCCGCTGCCCCTTCGACCGGCCCGGCCGGGGTCCGGTGCGTGCGGCCGCGAGGCGGAGGAGGGCGACGACGCAAGGGGGGCCCGGAGGGGAAGGCCACGACGGGCCATGGGCCGGATCAGCCCAGCGGGACCGTCACGGCCGTCGTCGCCAGACCGCGCCGGATGGTCCAGCGGCCCTCGAAGTGGCTCAGGCGGCGGCCGGTGACCAGCGGGCCGGGGACCAGAAGTGCGGCCCGCAGGGTGCCGGAGGTCCCGGTGGCGGGGTCGGGGGTCAGCTCGATGTCCGCCTCCGAGAAGTCCAGCCAGCTACGGGTGAGCGGGAACCACGCCTTGTAGACGGACTCCTTCGCGCTGAACAGGAGCCTGTCCCAGTGGAGTTGGGGATGGCGGGCGGCCAGCCCGGTCAGGCGGGCCCGTTCGGCGGGGAGGGCCACGGCGTCCAGCACGCCCTCGGGGAGGGGGCCGTGGGGTTCGGCGTCTATGCCCAGGGAGGCCAGGTCGGTGGCGCGGGCGAGGGCTGCGGCGGCGTAGTTCTCGCAGTGGGTCATGCTGCCGATCAGGCCGGGTGGCCAGCCCGGGGCGCCGCGCTCGCCGGGCAGGACGGGCCGGGGCGCCACGCCCAGCTTGTCCATCGCGCGGCGGGCGCAGACACGTACGGTGGCGAACTCGCGGCGGCGCTTGGGGACGGCCTGGGCGACCAGGGCCGCTTCCTCGGGGTAGAGGGCGGCCTCGGCGGTGGGGTCGGCGCCGAAGGTCTCCACGGCGACGACGGGGGCGGGCAGCAACTCCTCGATCACCGGGGTGCGACCTCCTCGGTCGGGATCGGGCGCAGCCGGCCCGGGGCCTGGGGCCGCTGGCGCCATTCGCGGGGGTAGCCCACGGACACCTCCTCGAAGCGGACACCGTCGTGGACGGTGCTACGGGGGATGTGCAGATGGCCGTAGACCATGGTCCGCACCCGGAAGCGGCGGTGCCAGTCGGCGGTGAGGGTGGTGCCGCACCACATGGCGAACTCGGGGTGCCAGAGGATCTCGGTCGGGTGGCGGTCCAGGGGGTAGTGGTTGACGAGGACGGTGGGCAGGTCCGGCGGGAGCGCCGACAGGCGCTGTTCCGTCTCGGCGACGCGGGCCCGGCACCAGTCCTCGCGGGTGGGGTAGGGGTCGGGGTGGAGCAGGAACTCGTCCGTGCAGACGATGCCGGTGGAGTGGGCGTAGTCGAGACCCTGGGCCTTGGTGGGGTGGCCGGGCGGCAGCCAGGAATAGTCGTACAGAAGGAAGAGCGGGGCCACGGCGACCGGGCCGTGCGGGGACTGCCACAGGGGGTAGGGGTCCTCGGGGGTGAGCACGCCCAGGTCGCGGCAGAGGGCGACCAGATGGTCGTAGCGGGCGGTGCCGCGCAGGGTGACGGTGTCCTTGGGGTGGGTCCACAGTTCGTGGTTGCCGGGGGCCCAGATGACCTTGCGGAAGCGGCTCGCGAGGGTCTGAAGGGCCCAGTGGATGTCGGCCACCGTCTCGGCGACGTCTCCGGCCACCAGGAGCCAGTCGTCGTCCGTGCCGGGGCGCATCCGCTCCACCAGGGCGCGGTTCTCGGCGTACCCGATGTGCAGGTCGCTGATGGCCAGCAGTTGACCGGTGCCGCCGGCCGTGGATGTCACCCGTGCCCCCTCGGATCAGCTGAGCGTGATCACATGACCACTTGACCACGAGATCACACACCGAAGGCGCGGAGCAAGGGGCGCCGGGCGGGCCCGGCCCGTGGCGCGCGGGTGGCGTACGGGTGGTGGTACAGGTGGGCCACCGAGGGGTGTGCGGGGTGAACGGGAGCCTGCGTTCCGGGGGTACATCATCGGAAAATCCGTAACACGCATGTTGCACGCCTGGTCCCTGCGAGCCCGTATGATCGCCCCGACACCACCCGCCGCGACCCCTCCTGTCACGCAGGGCGGTTTGGTGTACCTCCAGCCACCCCTGCCCGGGCACGGGCGTGCTCCGCCCTGCCCGCCCACCGTGAAAGGCGGCCTGCATGGTCTCTCGCGTACGCGTCTGGCTCAACCGCACGTACGCGGAGAACGTGTTCTTCATGGATCAGCTGAGGCGAAATCCCAGCGACCGGGCCGTCGAGATCCATGCCACCCACGGTGACCCCGACTCCCCCGTGCTCGCCGCCGCCGACACCGCCGAGCTGGAGCCGGAGGGGCTGTCCCCGGCGGGGTATGTGGAATTCGCGCTGGACCAGTGCGCGCGGCGTGGCATCGATGTCTTCGTGCCGCGGCTGCACCAGTCGGCGATCGTGGCGCACCGGGCCGAGTTCGAGGCCGCCGGTACGGCCCTGCTGGCGCCGCCCCCGGAGGCCGTCGCCGTGTTCCGGGACAAGGTGATCGCCTACGAGGCCGTGCAGGCGATCGGGGTGCCGGTGCCGCCGTGGTGGCGGGTGCGCAGCGCCGATGAGCTGCTGGCCGCCGTGGAGGAGCTGGAGGGGGCCGGGCACAAGGCGTGCTTCAAGCCCGCGTCCGGGGCGGGCGGGGTCGGATTTCGGATGATTACTCGTGCCCCCTTCTCCTTGCTGCATCTCAGTGGGTTTCCCACGCCCTATGTCCAGCTCGATCTGGTGGTCCAGGCGCTGCGGGAGGCCGAGGAGCCGGTCGACTGGCTGGTGATGCCCCGGCTGGAGCAGCCGGAGGTGTCGGTGGACTGCCTGACCGGGCCCGACAATCGGGTGCGGCTCGCGGTGGGGCGGACCAAGAACGGGCGGCGGCGCGGTTTCACGCTCCATGAGCAGTGGCTGGAGCCCGCGCGGCGCACGGCGGAGGGCTTCGGGCTGCACTACCTCTCCAACATCCAGTTCCGGATGTTCGGGGACCGGCCCGTGCTGATGGATGTGAACGCGCGCCCGGCCGGGGGGCTGCACCAGCTGTCCCTGTGCGGGATCAATGCGCCCTGGGCGGCCGTGCAGCTGGCGCTCGGCGAGGATCCCGGGGAGATGGCGCCGCCGTTCCTCGGGCAGGACTACACGGTCGTGTCGGGGCCGCGTCCGCTGCTGGACTCCGCCCCCGTGCCGCTGGTGGAGGAACCGGGGCCGGCGCGGGCCGCGGTGGCCGCGCAGCCGGCGGTCCAGGCGGATCAGCAGGTCCAGGCGGTTCAGCCCGTGCAGGCCGTCCAGCCGGTTCAGGCTTCGGCTCAGGCGTCGGCTCAGGTCTTGCCGCTCCAGCCCTTGACACCGTAATTGGTCCAGACCACATTGGGTGGCGCACCACTCGTACTCCCGAACACCCCACACATTCAGGGAGACCGCGTGCGCAACCCACTCTCTTGGCGTGCCCGTCTCGGCAGACGTCTGCTCGCGCTGTTCGGGGCCGCCGCTCTCGCGCTCGGCGGGGCCGTGGCCCTGCCGGGTACGGCCCACGCGGCCAATGTGCTCACCAACCCGGGGTTCGAGTCCGGCGCCCTGGCGCCCTGGTCGGGCTCCGGGAACCTGGGGTCGGTCGTGTCCACCCCCGTGCACGGCGGCTCGCGGGCGCTCCAGGGGGCGGCGAGCGCCGGTGACCACGCGCGGTGCGTCCTGCTGAGTGTGTCCTACTGGCAGTTCACGTCGATCACGGCGGGGTGCACCGGGTGACGGACGGGCGCCGCCGTTCCGGCTGACGCAGGACGGGCCGGACGCTCCGGCCGACGCACGGGCCGGTCAGGCCGGCCGTACAGCTCGTGGGGGTGCCCGGTGTCCTCGTGCCCACGCCCCAGGTCCGACCGACCGGACCTAAGCCGGGTACCCCCACGTTCTCGCCAGCTCCGTCAGGCGGGGCGGCAGGGCGAGGTCGGGGGCGGCGGGGCGGGCGGACTGGATGCGGCCGGACTTGATGGTGCTGCTCCAGTCGCCGAGCTGGGGGCGGAAGGTGCCGTGGTCCTTGCTTCCGTAGTCGAGCATGGACGGCTCCCAGGGGACGCCGAGATGGGCGCACAGCTCGCGGGTGGCGGCCTCGGGCTCGGCGGTGAGATGTTCGTACCGGATCACCTGGGCCTGCGGCAGTCCGGCGCGGGCCTCTTCCAGTTTTTCGCTGTAGCCGAGGACCTCGGCGCGGATCCGGTCGGGGTCGGGGTGGGCGCGGCGGTCGGTCAGTGAGGTGATGACCGCGCCGGGGTGGCGCAGCAGCAGGATGTAGCGGGCGTCGGGCCAACATCGGTGCAGCCGGGGCCAGATGAGGGTATTGGCGGGGGTCTTGTCGACGATGACGTCCTTGCCGCTGCGGGCCAGCTCCAGGTGCAGCACCCGGTCCCACAGGACGTGTTCCAGCTCCTGCTTGTCCAGTTCCAGTTCCTTCATCGCGGCGGCGGTGAAGTCGCGGCCCAGCTGGACGTGCAGGGTGCGCAGATGCATCTCGTGCGGGGCGCGGACGCGGCTGTGGCTGTTGAGCAGCACCCTGAGCAGGGTCGAGCCGGAGCGCACCGAGGAGAGCACGAAGACCGGGGAGTCCACCAGGCGGGGGGCGCGCGGGGCGACGTAGGTGGTGGTCCTGCTGCTTCTGGGCTTGGGCTGGGACGGGACCGCGTTCGGCCTGCGGCGGGGCGGGCTCACCGCCTCGGCGATCAGCCGGCCGCGCCTCCTGAGCCCCTTGCCGATCGCGTCCATACGCGGGTCCCGCACGGTGCACCTCTTTCGCTGTCGTCCCTGCCCTGTGTCGTGCCTTCGCATCTCAGGGGCGGAAGGCGAACTCCAGGTGTCACGGAGGCGACGAATCCGGTTCGCCGGGGCCGGGGCATCGGCCGTGGCCAGGCGCTTTACCGCTTCCTTAATTCTTGATGGGAATGGCGTCGGGGTCGTCAGGTGGGATCGACGTCGTCAGGTGGGATCGGGGTCTTCAGGTGAGACCGGGGTCTTCAGGTGAGATAGGCGAGGCCGGGGTGGACGGCTGTGTATCCGTCGACGAGCCGTCGGGCCACGTTGACCGAGTCGACCAGCGGATGCAGCGCGAACGCCTTCACGGCCGTCGTACGGGATCCGGAGTCAACCGCGGCGAGCACCTCGCGTTCGACGGCCTTCACCGCGCAGACCAGGCCGGTGGCATGGCCGGGCAGCGGGTCGACGGCGACCGGGTGGGCGCCATTGGCGTCGACCAGACAGGGCACCTCGATGACGGCGTCGGCGTCGAGCGCGGCGAGGGTGGCGCGGTTGCGGACGTTGAGGATGAGGGTGGTGCGCTCGTCGCGGGCGATGGCCCGCATCAGGGCGAGGGCGACCTGCTCGTAGCCGCCGGAGAGATCGTCGGCGGCGCGCTCGCCCGCGCCCGCGGTTTCCCGGTTCTCCGCCATGTAGGTGGCCTCGCGCTCGGCGCGGGTACGGTCCCAGGCCGCCAGGGCGGGCGCGGCGGGGTCGCGCATGTCCTCGTAGAAGCGGGCCTGCTGGTCGCGGAGGAAGGCGCCGCGGGTCTGCTCGGCCTGCTGGTAGGCGTGGACGGTCTCGCGGTTGAAGTAGTAGTAGTGGAGGTACTCGTTGGGGATCGCGCCGAGCGAGCGGAGCCAGTCGGGGCCGAAGAGCTTGCCCTCCTCGAAGGAGCCGAGCAGGTCGCGGTCGGCGAGCAGTCGCGGGAGTTCGTCGCGGCCGGCGACACGCAGGCCGCGCACCCAGCCGAGGTGGTTGAGGCCGATGTAGTCGATCCATGCCTCGGCGGGGTTCTCGACGCCGAGGACCCGGGCGATACGGCGGCCGAGGCCGACCGGGGAGTCACAGATGCCGATGACACGGTCGCCGAGGTGGCGGGACATGGCCTCGGTGACCAGTCCGGCCGGGTTGGTGAAGTTGATGACCCAGGCGTCGGGAGCGTGGCGGGCCACCCGGCGGGCGATGTCGACGGCGACCGGTACGGTCCGCAGGCCGTAGGCGATGCCGCCCGCGCCGACCGTCTCCTGTCCGAGGACCCCTTCGGCGAGCGCCACCCGCTCGTCCTGCGCCCTGCCCTCCAGTCCGCCGACCCGGATCGCGGAGAACACGAAGTCGGCGCCGCGCAGGGCCTCGTCCAGCTCGGTGGTCGCGCTCACGCGCGGCGCGTCGGGAACACCGGCCGCCTGCTCGGCGAGCACGCGGGTGACGGCCGAGAGCCGCCCGGCGTCCAGGTCGTGCAGCACGACCTCGGTGACCCGCCCTTCGGCATGGTCGCCGAGCAGCGCCCCGTACACCAACGGCACCCGGAACCCGCCGCCGCCGAGGATGGTCAGCTTCATGTGGTGTCTGCCCTTCGTGTGTGCGTGGTGTCTGCCGACGTGGTTGCTGTTGCCATGATCCCCCGGTGGTGGTGTTCGGGGAGTGGGTGGGCGCCGCCCGGGGGCAGGGGCAGGGGGCCGGCGGAGGGTGTCGGCGGAGGGTGCGGGGGCCGGGGCCCGGCCGGTAGATCTGTGTCCGCTGGCTGCTGGCTGCTGGCTGCTGGCTGCTGGCTGCTGGCTGCTGGCTGCTGGCTGCGTACGGTCCACTCGCTCGCCGTCGGGCCGGATGCGGTAGGTCTCGATGGTCGTGCTGGTCACGTTCGCCCGCGGCGCCGACGTCGGCTGGGTCCCCTCGGGATACGCCGGTTGCCCGGGTCGGGGTCCATGGCTCACGCCACCCGGAGGTAGGGGGTGGGTGGCTCTCAGGAGGGGGACGGGATATCCCTCTCATCGGTGAGGACCGAGGGGCGGGTGGCCCGGAATACTGGAACGGCCCCGCTCACGAGGAGCCGCCCATGTCCGCCCGGTCCTGGATCGCACGGTCCGTCGCCCGTCTGCGCACCACGAACCCGTACGTCGTGGACACGGCGCTGGCCGCCCTCGTGCTGTTCTCGACCACCCTCCAGTGGATCTTCCCCGGCGAGAAGTCGGATGTCCTGACGTGGCAGGGCTATCTGCTCGGGTTGGGGACGGCCGTGCCGCTGATCTGGCGGCACCGGGCGCCGCTCCTGACGGCGTGCGCGGTGTCGGTCGCCACCCCGGCGATGGCCGCCCATCACTCGCCGCCGCCGGACGTGATCTACGGCGGCCTCGTCGCGCTCTACACGGTGGCCGCGCGCTGCCCGCCCGTCCAGCGGCGGGCGCTGCTGGTCGCCTGGCTGATCGGCGTCGCCGGGACCATGAGCTACTTCGGCGGCCCCCAGCCCTACGAGTACGCGTTCCACCTGATGAGCGTCATCTTCGCGTACGCGCTCGGCATGCTGGCCCGGCTCCGGCGCGCCTACACCGCCCAGCTGGAGGACCGGGCGCGGCGGCTGGAGCGGGAGCGGGCCGCCGACACCGAGCGGGCCAGAGCCCAGGAGCGGTCCCGGATCGCGCGGGACATGCACGACGTGCTGGCGCACGCGGTCAGCCTGATGGTCGTCCAGGCCGAGGCCGGGCCGGTGGTGGTGCGCAGTGATCCGGACCGGGCGGAGGCCGCGTTCGACGCGATAGCGACGAGCGGGCGGGACGCCATGGGGCAGTTGCGGCGGCTCCTGGGCGTCCTGAAGGAGGAGCAGGCCAAGGGGGTCCCCGAGCGACTGCCCCAGCCGGGGGTGGCCACCCTTCCCGAACTGCTCCGGCTGGTACGGGAGTCCACCGGGCTACGGGTGGAGATGCGCACGTCCGGCGAGCCGCGCCCGCTGCCGCCGGACACCGATGTGGCCGCCTTCCGTGTGGTGCAGGAAGCCCTCACCAACACCGTCAAACACGCGTACGCTTCGTCCGCGACGGTCGCGCTGGACTGGACGGAGGACGCCTTGACCCTGACGGTGACCGACGACGGGCGCGGCCCGGCGGACACCCCCGGAGGATCTGGGGGTGCGCGCAGATCCGGATCGGCCGGGGGTGCGCGCGGATCCGGACCGGCCGGGGGTGCGCGCAGACCCGGGGTGCCCGGTGTGTCCGAGGACCGTGGGCCGTCCGGTGGGTACGGGCTGATCGGGGTCCGGGAGCGGGCCGTGGCCTGTGGGGGTACGGCCCAGGCCGGGCGGGGTCCGCGCGGTGGGTTCCGGGTGCGGGTGCGGCTGCCCGTCACCGCCGAGCGGGAGGCGGTCCTCGGGTGAGCATCCGGGTGGTGGTCGCCGACGACCAGGAGCTGGTCCGCAGCGGCTTCAGCATGATCCTGGAGGCGCAGCCGGACATCGAGGTGGTCGCGGAGGCCGGGGACGGCGCCGAGGCGGTCGCCGCCGTCCGGGACCACGCGCCCGATGTGCTGCTGCTGGACATCCGGATGCCGGTGATGGACGGCCTGGAGGCGGCCCGGCGGGTGTGCGCGGGCTCGGCGTGCAAGGTCGTCATGCTGACCACGTTCGACCTGGACGAGTACGTCTACGAGGCGCTGTACGCGGGCGCGAGCGGCTTTCTGCTGAAGGATGTGCGCCGCGACGACCTGGTGCACGCCGTGCGGGTCGTCGCGGCCGGTGACTCGCTGCTGGCACCGGCCGTGACCCGGCGGCTGGTCGCGGACATCGTGCGGCGGCGCCGCGAGGAGGCGGTCACCGAGGTCACCCCGCAGCGGCTGGACGTGCTCACCGCCCGTGAGGTGGAGACCCTGCGGCTGCTGGCCCGGGGGCTGTCCAACGCGGAGATCGCCACCACCCTGTTCGTCAGCGAGCACACGGTGAAGACCCATGTCAGCAATGTGCTGAGCAAGCTGGGTCTGCGTGACCGGGTGCAGGCGGTGATCTGCGCGTACGAGACGGCGCTGGTGACACCGGGCGCCTGAGCCGCTGGTCGCGTCGCCTCACTTCACCTCACCCAGCTCCTCGAAGAGGGTGAGCTGGAGGGAGCCGGGGGCTGCCAGGCGGGAGTTGAGGGAGTTCCAGGGGGTGCGGGTGGGTTCGGCGATCACCTCGGCTCCGGCGGCGGCGAGCCGTGCCGTGGCGGCCGTGGAGTCATCGACCTGGAAGGCGACCCGGATGGCTCCGGCGACGCGTCTGCCGACCTCGACGTCGTCGATGAACGCGGCGTGGCGGGGGTCGGTGATCTCCAGGGTGGCGCGGCCCGCCTCCAGGATGGTGACGTGTCCGCCCTCGGAGGAGAACGCGGCGCGTTCGGGGAGACCGAGGACGTCCCGGTAGAAGCGCAGCGCCTCGTCGTAGTCCTCGGCGGTGACGACCAGACGCAGTTCACGGACGGGGGAATCGGCGGACATGGAGGCTCCTTCGCTGGTCGTGGACGATCAGCTCAACCTCCCTGCCCCGGTGGGCATTCCTGAGGCCGGTGGTCGGCGGGCGGTCGCCTCTCCCTCTCAGGAGTGAGACCGGCTGCCCGCTCCCCCGTGCGGGCGAGTCCGGGAAACCCCTCGTCCCGGCGATCCGCCGCTCCCCCTCGCGCCGCGAACCTGTGGGACGTACACACCACGATCCACCGGGAGACACCGTGTTGACCGCACTCGCCCGGACGGCGACCCGCCGTCCGCTCACCGTGATATCGCTCTGGGTGCTGTTCCTGCTGCTCGGGTTCGGGCTCGGTACGGGCGTCTTCGCCCGGCTCTCCGACAATGTGCCGGAGGTGCCGGGCACCGAGTCGGAGGCGGCGGCCCAGTACCTCGACCGCGTGGACCCGGACGGCGAGTCGATCACCGCCGTCGTCGCGGGGACGGCCGTGTCCGACGCCGGACTGCGCGGGCAGGTCGAGCGGACCGTCGCCGACCTCCGCGAGATCACCGGGGTGGCCGCCGTGCCCGACCCCTACACCACTCCCGGCCTGGCCGCCGAGGACGGCCGGGCCCTGCTGATCCCGGTCACCCTGGACGGCGGGCTCGACGCCGACGCCGAGGAACGGGCCGTCGACGCGGCGGTGGACCGTATCCATGAGATCGAGGCGCCCGATGTGCATGTCAGCGGCGGGCCGCTGCTGGGCACCCAGCTCGGCGGCCAGGCGTCGGAGGATGTGGCCAACGCGGAGCTGATCTCGCTGCCGGTGGTGCTGGCGCTGCTGCTGGTGATCTTCGGCGGGCTGCGCGCGGCGGCACTGCCGTTGATGATCGCGGTCAGCGCGATCGCCGGCGCGTTCCTGGCGCTGTTCGTGTTCAGCCAGTTCACCGACATCTCGGTGTACGCGATCCAGATCACCACCATGCTCGGGCTCGGCCTCGCGGTGGACTACGCGCTGCTGATGCTGGTCCGCTTCCGTGAGGAGCGCCGGACCACAAAGGACGTGGCCGAGGCGGTGCACCGTACGGTCGCGGCGGCTGGGCGGACCGTGCTGTTCTCCGGGCTGACCGTGGCCGTCAGCCTGACCGGGCTGCTGGTCTTCCCCAGTGTGTTCCTGCGCAGCATGGGCCTGGCGGTGGCCGCCGTCGTCGTCATCGACATGCTGGCGGCGCTGACCCTGCTGCCTGCCCTGCTGACGAGGTTCGGGGGCAAGATTCCGCCCGCGAAGGAGCGGCCGGAGGGCGAGGAGGGGCGGCTCTTCGCCCGGCTGGCCCGCTTCTCCGCCCGCCGCAAGGTGGCCGTGCTCGCGGTGATCGTCCCGGCGCTGCTGGTGCTGGCACTGCCGGTCGCCGGGCTGCGGATCAACCTCGGCGACGCCACCCAGCTCCCCTCGGACACCGAGGCCCGGCAGCTGTACGACACCGTCGGCGCCCACTTCCCGCCCGGCACCGGCGTCGCCCCGGTCACCGTCGTCGTCGAGCCCGGCACCGATCCGGCGACCGTCGACCGGATCACCGCCCTGTCGCCGGACGCCCAGCTCCAGGAACTGCCAGGCGGCACGACGGTCGTGGAGCTGCCGCCGACCGGAAGCGTCGACGGCGACGCGGCGACCGGCCTGGTCGAGCGGGTGCGGGAGCTGCGCGGGGACGAGCCGGTGACGGTGACCGGACCGGCGGCCCGGTTGGTGGACTTCCGGGAGATGCTCGCCGAGCGGGCGCCCTGGGCCGCCGTGACCGTCCTGGCCGGAATCTTCGCCCTGCTGTTCGCCTTCACCGGTTCCGTGCTGCTGCCGCTGCGGACCATCGCCACCACCCTGCTCAGTCTTGGCGCGGCGCTCGGTGTGGTGGTGTGGGTCTTCCAGGACGGCCATCTCGCCGGGCTGCTCGGCTCCGAGGAACTGGGCGCGCTCAGCCTGACCGCGCCCCCGCTGATCATCGCCATCGCCTTCGGGCTCGCCATGGACTACGAGCTGTTCATCCTGGCCCGGATGCGCGAGGCCCGGCAGCGGTCCGGCGACGACCAGGAGGCCGTGGTCACCGGGCTGCGCCGCTCGGGCCGGGTGGTGACCTGTGCCGCGCTGCTGCTCGCGATCGTCTTCGGCGCCTTCATGACCGGCGGTTTCGCCCCCATCCTCCAGATCGGCCTCGGTCTGACCCTGGCGGTGCTGATCGACGCGACGATCGTCCGGATGCTGCTGGTCCCGGCGACGATGGCGCTGCTCGGCCGGCACGCCTGGTGGGCGCCGAAGCCGCTGCGCAAGGTCCACGACCGGATCGGCCTGACCGAGGAGGCCGCCGCCCCGGCACCCCGGGAGCCGGCGCGGCTGTGAGGCGGTTGCGGGTGAGCAGGTGAGCGGCTGAGCAGGTGAGCGGCTGAGCGGCTGAGGAGGACTTGACTCCGACGGCCGGTGGATCCCTCGGCCGGTGGATCCCTCACGGGGGTGGGGGTCCACCGGCCGTTCGCCCGGTAGGGGGTCCACCGGCCGTTCGCCGCGCCCGCCGGGTGGGCGCATCTCCTTTTCGACTCCGCCTATGCCTCGCCCAACCGAGATTCACGGAAATCTCACTCTTCCTCCCATCCGTTCACAGGTTCGCCCCAGCCGGGCGACGCAGGCTGCAAGACGCACGGAACGTACGAACAGAAAGGCACGCTGTGGGCGTCTCGCACATACCGAACGGGTCCGGACGGCAGCCGCAGGGATGGTCCCGGCGGGGAGTCATCTCCCTGCTGGGCGCGGCCGGAGCCGCCACGCTCGCCGGGTGCACGGGGTCGGCGGACGCGAGCGAGACGGGGTCGTCGGAGTCGGGCGGCTCGGCCACCGCCCAGTCGGCGGCGCAGCGCCCCGAGATCGGGGTCACCCCGGCCGACGGCACGACGAAGGCGTCCTTCACCGCCCCGGTCGAGGTGACCGTGCGGGACGGCACGCTGGCGTCGGTGCGGGTCGAGGGGAACGACGGCAGCACGCTGGACGGGTCGTTCGACGCGGACCGTACGACCTGGACCTCGGACGGGAACCCGTACTCGGGGACGAAGTACACGGTCACCGCGAGCGCGGACGACGGGACCGAGCTGACCGCGAGCTTCACCACCCAGCTGCCCGGTGAGACCTTCGTCGGCTATTTCACGCCCGAGGACGGATCGACGTCCGGCGTCGGTATGCCGGTGTCGCTGAACTTCACCCACGCCGTCACCGACCGCGCGGCCGTCCAGAAGGCGATCAGCGTGACCGCCGAGCCCGCCATCGAGATCGTGGGCCACTGGTTCAGCGACACCCGGCTCGACTTCCGTCCGGAGACGTACTGGGCGGCCGGTACGACGATCACGCTCGGGCTGCGGCTGCGGGACATCGAGGGCGCGGACGGGGTGTACGGCACGCAGTCGAAGGACGTCACCTTCCACATCGGGCGGGAGCAGATCAGCACGGTCGATCTGGACACCAAGGAGATGACGGTCCGCCGGGACGGCCAGACCTTCGCCACCTACCCGGTGACCGGCGGCGACCCCGACCATCTGACCTGGTCCGGGATCATGGTGATCAGCGAGCGGTTCAAGGAGACCCGGATGGAGTCCTCCACGGTCGGGCTCGGTGACGAGTACGACATCCCGGATGTGCCGCACGCCCAGCGGCTGACCACGTCCGGCACCTTCATCCACGGCAACTACTGGGCCGCGTCCTCGGTGTTCGGCAGCCAGAACACCAGCCACGGCTGTGTCTCGCTGGACGACACACAGGGCGCGGACGACACCGCCGTCGCCGGGTACAAGTTCTACGACAGCTCGATCCTCGGGGACGTGGTGATCGTGGAGAACTCCGGCGAGGTGACCGTCGATCCGGCCAACGGCCTCAACGGCTGGAACCTGTCCTGGTCCGACTGGCAGGCGGGCAGCGCGGTGTAGCGGCGTACGCCTTCGGCGGGGCGTGCGCCCTCTGCGGCGGGGCGTGCGCCCCCTTCGGCGGTGGCCCGGACGGCGGCGGCCACTTCGCTTGCGGCGAGTCGTTCACGGAGTCCGGCCCTGAGACGTACGAGGGGCTGATCCTGGATGTGCTTCTCGGCGGCGCCGATCTGTTCCCTCATCACCAGGAAGTGGCAGAGTCCTGGAAGATCCTCGGCCCCGTCGAGGAGTACTGGGCGGCACACGGCCGTCCGGCGCGCGCCACGCGCCGGGCAGCCGGGGTATCGCCCAGGCCGATGAGATGCTCTCGCACGAGACGGACGGAGCTGGCGCAGGCCATGAAGATCGACCTGACCGACACCACGGCAAGCAAGATCAACAAGGCGCTGGTGCAGGGCCGCCGCGCCATCGGCACCCCGGCCGTGGGCATGGTCCTGACGATGGTGATCGTCACCGACGAGGAGAACGCGTACGACGCGATCAGGGCCGCCGAGGAAGCCTCGCACGAGCATCCCTCGCGGACCCTGGTCGTCATCAAGCGGCACGCCCGCACCCCGCGCGACCGCACCCGGTCCAAGCTGGACGCCGAGGTCCGGCTGGGCGCGGACGCCGGTACCGGCGAGACGGTGGTGCTGCGGACGTACGGGGAGGTCTCCGAGCACGCCGACAGCGTGGTGCTGCCGCTGCTGCTGCCGGACGCGCCGGTCGTGGTGTGGTGGCCGGTCGACGCGCCGGAGAACCCGGCCAAGGATCCGCTGGGCGCGCTGGCGCAGCGTCGGATCACCGATCTGTACGCGGTGGAGAACCCGTCGCGGGTGATGGAGGCCCGGGTGCGCTCCTACGCGCCGGGTGACACCGATCTGGCGTGGACGCGGCTCACGCCGTGGCGTTCGATGCTGGCGGCGGCCCTGGACCAGGCCCCGGTGGAGATCACCTCGGCGGCCGTGGAGGCCGAGGCGGACAACCCGGCCGCCGAGCTGCTCGCCCGCTGGCTGGAGGCCCGGCTCGCCGTCCGGGTCGACCGGGTGGTCACGGCGGGGCCGGTGGTGACGGCCGTGCGGCTGGGCACGGCGAAGGGTGACATCGTCATCGACCGCCCGGACGGGCCGCTGGCCACCCTCTCGCTGCCGGGCCAGCCCGCGCGGACCCTCGCGCTGAAGGTGCGCCCCCTGTCCGATCTCATCGCCGAGGAGCTGCGGCGGCTGGACGCGGACGAGATGTACGCCGTCGCGCTGCGGGGCGTGGGCGTCGAGGGGGGCGGGTGATGTCCGGGCGGGCGATGTCCGGGCGTGTGATGTCCGGTGCCCGATTCTGTGGCTGTGGCTGTGGCTGTACCCATGCCTGTACCCGTGGCTGTGGCTGTGGCTTTGTCCGTCCCCGGTCGTCGCCCCCGTCGCGTGCCCGGGCCTGTCACGGGTGCCGCCTCGGGTCCTCTGCCGGGTCCCGGCCGCGTTCCTCTGCGGGGTCCCGGGCGCGTTCCTGTCCGGGGTCCGGGCCCGCGCTGATACCCGCCGCCCCGTCCGAGTCCGTACCGGATCGGCGATCCGCCCGGTACGGGCATCGGCTGTGCGGGCGGGGAGCCGTCCTCGTCCTCGCCGAGGGCGCCTGCGTCCCCGGTCTCGATCCGTCCACCGCCGCCCCTCGTGGCGGCGTACCGCACTCTCGGGAAGTGAACTGACATGCAACTGGGTCTGATCGGTCTGGGCAAGATGGGCGGCAACATGCGCGAGCGGATCCGCCGCGCGGGCCACACCGTCGTCGGATACGACCGCAATCCCGACGTCACCGACGTCCCCGGCCTCGCCGAGCTGGTCGCCGCGCTGGACGCCCCGCGCACGGTGTGGGTGATGGTCCCGGCCGGGATCGCCACCCAGACCGTGATCGACGAGCTGGGCGGGCTGCTGGAGGCGGGCGATGTCGTCGTGGACGGCGGGAACTCACGCTGGACGGACGACGAGAAACACGCCGCCGAGCTGGGCATCAAGGGCATCGGCTTCGTCGACGCCGGGGTCTCCGGCGGCGTCTGGGGCCTGGAGAACGGGTACGCGCTGATGGTCGGCGGCGACCGGGCCCATGTGGAGCGGCTGCACCCGATCTTCGAGGCGCTCAAGCCGGACGGCCCGTACGGCTATGTCCACGCGGGCAAGGTGGGTGCCGGGCACTTCTCCAAGATGGTCCACAACGGTATCGAGTACGCCATGATGCAGGCGTACGCCGAGGGCTGGGAGCTGCTGGAGAGCGTCAACTCGGTGGACAACGTGCGTGAGGTGTTCCGCTCCTGGCAGGACGGCACGGTCATCCGCTCCTGGCTGCTTGACCTCGCGGTCCACGCCCTGGACGCCGACGAGCATCTGGAGAAACTGCGCGGCTACGCCGAGGACTCCGGCGAGGGCCGCTGGACGGTGGAGGCGGCGATCGACCACGCCGTCCCGCTCCCCGCGATCACGGCGTCCCTGTTCGCCCGGTTCGCCTCCCGGCAGGACGACTCGCCCCAGATGAAGATGATCGCCGCCCTGCGCAACCAGTTCGGGGGCCACGCGGTCGAGACGACCGGGGAGGCGACAGGGGAGGCGAAGTAGTCGGGCGGCAGGGTCCGGCCGTGGGGGATCTCCCGCGCGGGGACTCCCACGACCGGTTCCGCCGTACGGCGACGGTGGCAGCGACGGTGACGGTCATGGAGGCAGCGACGGTCGCGGCGACGGTGATGCGCGCCGCACGCACCGACGGTGACCGTACGGGCGAACACCTTGCCGTCATCGCCGTGTTGACACCCGGCGCCGGGCGCGTCAGAGTCGCGTCCCGATGCAGATCGACGACCTGACGCCGGCCGAACAACGGGTGTGGCACGCCTTTCCGCGCGGGGCGACCGTGGACTTCCGTACCGGCGCGGACGACGACCCGGACGCGGGCGCCGACTGGGGCCCGGAGCGGACGCTACGGGCCTCGGTGGTGAAGGCCCTGCTGGTCAGCGGGCCGGAGGTGGACGGCGAGGTCCCTGCGCTGCGGGTGTCCGGCGCCCGGGTCACCGGCCCGCTGGACCTCACCCATGCCGTGATCGACCATCCGGTGCGGCTGGCCCACTGTCACTTCACCGACCCGCCGGACCTCTACGGCGCTCAGCTGCGCCGGCTCAGTCTGCGGGGCTCGGCGCTTCCCGCGCTCGATCTGGGCGGCGTGCGCATCGACGGGCTGCTCCAGCTGTCGGAGTGCCGGATGGGCGGGCGGATCCAGCTGGTCGGCGCGCAGATAGCCGGGGCGCTGTTCCTGGCGCGTGCCCGGCTCACGACCCAGGACGGCGCCAAGCCCGCGCTGCGGCTCAGCCAGGCGACGATCGGCGAGGACCTGTGGGCGCCGGGACTGACGGCGACCGGCGAGATCCGGCTCAGCGGTACCACGGTCGGTGGCAGCGTCGACCTCACCGAGGCCCGTCTCGACCCGCCCGGGGGGCCGGCCGTGGACGCGCAGAAGATCACCGTGGACGGCGACGTGGTGATGAAACGGGCCCGGGTGCGCGGCTGGATCGGTCTGCGGGGCGCCCGGATCACCGGCCGCCTGGATCTGTCGCACATCGACCTCGCCCGTCCCGGTGAGGCCGTGCTGCGGGCCGGAAACGCGACCATCGGCCAGCTCTGGCTGCGCGGCGGGCCGCCCGTGGACGGGCGGGTGGGGCTGCGGCACGCCCAGATGGACGTCCTGTTCCTGGAGCCGGAGGTGGTGCCGGGCCCGGTGTATCTGGAGGGCCTCGTCTATACGTCCCTGATCCCGGGCGAGCCCGCCGCGCGTCGGCTCCCGCTGCTGGAGCGCGACGGCGACGGCTACGTCCCCTACGCCTACGAGCAGTTGACGGCCGCTTATCGCCGTATCGGCGACGACGACGCGGCCCGCCGGGTGCAGCTGGCGAAGCAGCGCCGCCGCCGGGCCACCCTGTCCTGGTACGGGCGGGTCTGGGGCACGGTCCAGGACGCCACGGTCGGCTACGGCTTCCGCCCGCTGCGGGCGTGCGGCTGGCTGCTCTCCCTGGTGGCGGTCGGCTCGGTCGCCTTCGGTCTGCACCACCCACGCCCGCTGAAACCGTCCGAGGCGCCGGGCTTCGACCCGGTCTTCTACACCCTGGACCTGCTGCTGCCGGTGATCTCCTTCGGCCAGGAGTCCGCGTTCGCGCCGGACGGCTGGTACCAGAAGCTGTCGTACGTCCTCGTCCTCGCGGGCTGGATCCTGGCGTCCACCGTGGTCGCGGGCGTGGCCAGGATCGTCAACCGGCAGTAGCGCGGCGGGGCACCCCGTAGGCGCGGTCCACCCGGATCCGCAGGACGAGGCGGCGGTCGTGGACCATCGCCCGGCGATAGTCGTCCCAGTCGGGATGCTCGCCCAGGACGTCGCGGTACAGCCGGATCAGCTCCTCGACCGTGGCGTCGTCCGGGTCCTGGGCGACCGGGGTGAGATCGGCGGTGCCCTCGGCCACCGTGTAGGCCCAGCGGTCGGCGCTGGTGACGTGGTAGGACACCCGGGCGTCACGGCGGGCGTTGCGGGTCTTGGCGCGGTCGTCCGTGACGGAGATCCGGATGATCCGTTCCTCGGGGTAGTAGGCGTGGCTGACGTTCGACAACTGCGGGCGCCCGTCGCGTTTGAGGGTGACCAGCACCCCACCGTGCCCGTCGGAGAGCAGCTTGAGCAGCGCGTCCTGGCTGTCGTCGCGGGTCGCACCGGCGGTCTCGGTATCGGTATGGGTCTCGGTCCTGTCCTCAGTCATGTCCGGATAACCGGGGCGAGCGCGGGTCCATTCCCCCCGGAGGACACTCATAGACACTGTCTACCCCCGCCTGGTAGACAGTGTCTATGAGCGATTCCGAAGAACTCGGGCTGCGTGCCCGGCTGGTCGATGCCGGTGTGGAGCTGCTGGAGCGGGAGGGCCCGCAGGCGCTCACCCTGCGGGAGATCGCCCGCCGGGCCGGTGTCTCGCACGGCGCCCCGCGCCGCTACTTCCCCACCCACCTGGAGCTGCTGTCGGCCATCGCGGGACGCGGCTTCGGCGAACTGGGCGAACGGGTACGGGCGGTGGCCGGGGACGACGGAGCGGGGCCGCGCGAGCAACTCGCCGCGCTGGGGCGGACGTATCTCGACTTCGCGCTCGACCGGCGCGGGATGTACGAGCTGATGTTCCGTCACGATCTGCTGGAGAGCGGCCATCTGGGCCTGCGGGACACGAGCCTGCCGCTGTTCGGACAGCTGGTGGAACTGGTCGGGCAGGCCCGCCCCGGCACCGACGCGCGGGTGGCCGCGGGCGCGCTGTGGGCGAACTGGCACGGGATCGCCCAGCTGTGGAGCTGGGGCAGCCTGCGGCTCGCGACAGGCGCGAGCGACGTGACACCGGTGCTGCTCGCGTCCCTGGACGCGCATCTCGGGGCGGGGGCGGAGCGACGGTGATACGGGGACGGGTGCTCGCCGGGAGCATCACCGGCGCGGTGATCGTCGCCTTCGACGGGACCGTGCTGACGGTGGCGCAGCCGAGTCTGCGGGCGGATCTGGGTGCCTCGCTCGCGCAGGTGCAGTGGGTCGGTACGGGGTATCTGGTGGCGGTGGCCGGGCTGCTGGTGTTCGCGGGGCGGCTCGGGGACCGGTACGGGCATCAGCGGCTCTTCGGTATCGGCATGCTCGGCTTCGGCGCGGCCTCCGCCGGGATCGCGGCGGCACCCGATATCGGGTGGATGGTCGGACTGCGGGTCGTGCAAGGGGTGTTCGGTGCGCTGCTGCAACCGGCCACGCTCGGCATGCTCCGGGCCTGGTATCCCCCCGACGCACTGCGCCGCCCGATCGCCCTGCGGACGGCGGCCATCGGGGTGGCGGCGGCCGTGGGTCCGGTGGTGGGCGGGGCACTGGTGAGCGGGCCCGGGTGGCGGGCGGTGTTTCTGGTGAACGTGATTCCGGCGGTGGTGTTCGGGGGGCTTGCACTGGGGTGGGGCGGAGGGAACGGGAGCGGGAACGGGAGCCGGGGCGGCGGTTTGGCGGGAGGCGCGGGCGGCGGCCCGGTGGAAGGCCGGCGCGTCGGCCCGGCCGAAAGCGGGGGTGCCGCCTCTGGGAAACGCGCCCACTCCCTGGACCTCCCCGGCGCACTGCTGCTCACCCTCGCGCTCGGCGGCCTGGTCCTGGCGCTGCTGCCCGGGGCCCACTGGACGGTGGCCGCGTTGGTGGCCGTCGCCGGGGTGGCCTTCGTACGGCATGAGCGCCGGACCCCGTATCCGCTGGTCCCCGGGGACGTCGTGCGGGCGCCGGGCGTCGCCGCCGCGCTGGCGCTGCTGGTCGCCGCGTCGGCCGCCCTGCACGGCACGCTGTTCGTCTGTGTGTTCCTGTTGCAGGGCCCGCTGGGCCTCGACCCGTTCGAGAGCGCGGTGCGCAGTCTGCCGCTCGCCGTGCTGATGGTCGGTGCCGCGGCCGGGAGCCCCGTGGTGCTGCGCCGGCTGGGTGCCCGGTGGACGGCCCTCGTGGCGTGCGGGGCGCTCACCGCCGGGATCGTGCTGCTGTCCCAGGCCACGGGCACCTTCGCCCTGTGCTGTGGGTTCGCGCTGGTCGGGGCCGGGTTCGGGGCGGTGATGGTGACGGCTACGCAGGTCGTCGTACGGCACTCGCCCGTGGCGTCGGCCGGAGTGGCGGGCGGGTTGCAGCAGACCGCGCTGCATGTCGGACCGGTGCTCGGAGTGGCGGCCGTGGCTGCGCTGATGAGCGACGTGGGACTGCGCGCGGCGCTGGTGGTGCCGGTGGTGGCGGGGGTGGTCGCGGGGTTCGCGGCGTGGGCACTGCCGGGAGGGACGTCCGGCGGGGCGGGGGCGACCGGCCGGGCTCCCGGTGCGGTAGGCACGGTGGCGCGGTCGGGGTAGTAGTCGATGCCACACTGCCGATCAAGGGGTCCGGCGGTGCTCGTGGGGGGACCTGAGCGACGATGAGGGCCGAGGGCGCGGGCGCGGGGTGTACCGGTCCCCACCTCGTTGGAAGGCAAGTGGAGGAGAGCGCGATGGCAGGACTGCGGCAAGAGGTCGACCCGGCCGAGGTGGGGCTGGATCCGAAGGCGCTGGACCGCCTCGACCGGCACTTCGCGTCCGTCGTCGGCGAGGGGCGGTTGCCCGGGTTCCTGGTGTCGGTCGCGCGGGGCGGCCGGGTCGCCCATCTCACCGCGCACGGTGAGCGGGACATCGCGGCCGGGCTGCCCGTGGAGCCGGACACATTGTGGCGGATCTACTCCATGACCAAGCCGGTGACCGCGGTCGCCGTGCTGATGCTGGTCGAGGAGGGCAAGCTGTCGCTGGACGATCCGGTCGCCCGCCATCTGCCCGCGTTCGCCGACGCGCGCGTGTACGTCGGTGGCGCGGGCGACGACGTACGTACCCGGCCCGTCGAACAGCCCATCCTGATCCGGCACTTGCTGAGCCACACCGCCGGGCTGACCTTCGCCTTCTACCACTCCCACCCGGTCGACGCGCTGTATCGCGCGGCCCATCTGGAGTCCTCCGTGCCGCCCGGCGCGGATCTCGCCCGGACCATCGATGTGTACGCGAGTCTGCCGTTGCAGTTCGAGCCGGGGACCCAGTGGAACTACTCCGTGGCCAGCAATGTGCTCGGCCGGGTCATCGAGGTGGTGTCGGGCCGTCCCCTCGACGCCTACTTCGCCGAGCGTCTCTTCGGCCCGCTCGGCATGCCGGACGCCGGATTCGAGGTCGCGCCCGAAAACCTGGGACGGCTCTCGGAGTTGTACGGCGAGCGGGAGGACGGCCGGGGCATCGAGCGGATCGCCGGGCTGCCGCTGAAAGGGCGGCCGCGCTTTCTCTCCGGCAGCGGCGGCATGGTCGCGGGAGCCCACGACATCCACCGGTTCATGGAGTTGCTCCGCCGCGGCGGGGAACTGGACGGCGTACGGCTGCTGTCGCCCGCGACCGTCGCCCTGATGACCGCCAACCACCTCCCCGGCGGCGCCGATCTGCGCTCCTTCGGCAGCCGCCCGGCGCACGACGAACCCGGCAACGAGGGCGTCGGCTTCGGCCTGGGTGTCTCCGTGGTGATCGACCCGGCCCGCACCAAGGCCCCCGCCGGGCTCGGGACGTACGGCTGGACCGGTGTGGCCACCACGACGTTCTTCGTGGACCCGGTCCGCGATCTGACCGTGCAGTTCTACAGCCAGGTCCGCCCGCGCACCTCGCACACGATCTTCCCGGACCTGAAGCGGCTGGTGCATGAGGCGGTGGTCGTCGGCTGACTGTCTTCCGGACAGATGACGCCCACTGGTTCCGGCTTCGGTCCGTCAGGACCAGTGGGCCACGGCGTCCAGGTGGGGCAGATGGTGATCCAGCCGCTCCCGCTTGGTGCGCAGATAGGTGATGTTGCTCTCGGACGGCGGGATGAGCAGCGGGACCTGTTCGGCGACCTGGACGCCGTGGCGCACCAGCGCCTCCCGCTTGCGCGGGTTGTTGGACAGCAACCGTACCGAGCGCACACCGAGGTCGCGCAGGATCTCGGCGGCCACCCCGTAGTCGCGGGCGTCGACGGGCAGACCGAGGGCCAGATTGGCCTCCACCGTGTCCAGGCCCTCCGCCTGGAGCGCCATCGCGCGCAGCTTGGCGAGCAGTCCGATGCCCCGGCCCTCATGGCCTCTGAGGTAGACGACGACGCCGCTGCCCGCGGCGACGACCGCCCGTAGCGCGGCGGCCAGTTGATCGCCGCATTCGCAGTGCTGCGAGCCGAAGGCGTCGCCGGTCAGGCACTCGGAGTGCAGCCGGGTGAGGATGTCGCCACTGCCGAGGCCGCCGAGATCGCCATGCACCAGGGCCACTTGTTCGTCGCCGCGGTCGTGGTCGAGATAGCCGATCGCCTGGAATTTTCCGTGCACCGTGGGCAGGGGTGCATTCACTATCCGTTCCACGCCGGTGCGCTTCGGTGACTTCGGTGTCATAGATGGCTTGGGTGCCTTCGGTGACTTCGGTGACTTCGGGCCGAGTATGCCGAGGTTTTCTGTCATGATCTGGTTCCTAAGCAGAGACGAAGGGCCGGGACGACAGTTCGGGGAATGGGGATAGGGGTGGGGATGGTGAATGATGCGTGATGCGGGTATAGGGCGGGCGGGCTACGGTCCGTTGCCGGCGGACACCACTGACGATGTCCGGGGCCGTGGTGCGGCGTTGCCGTCACAGGTCGCGGTGCTGCCGGTCGGGAGTTTCGAGCAGCACGGCCGGTATCTTCCGCTGGCGACCGACACGCTCGTCGCCTGTGCCGTGGCCCGGGAACTCGCCGCCGCCTACCCGGTGCACCTCCTTCCTCCGGTGACGATCTCCTGCTCGCACGAGCACGCCGCCTGGCCGGGGACCGTCAGCATCTCCGCCGTCACCCTGCACGCGGTGATCAGGGACATCGCCGACTCACTGCGACGCTCCGGGGTCGGCGCCCTGGTCGTCGTGAACGGTCACGGGGGGAACTATGTCCTGGGCCATGTGGTTCAGGAAGCCTCCGCGCGCGGTGAGCGGATGGCGTTGTACCCGGCCGTGGAGGACTGGGAGGCGGCCCGGGAGCGGGCGGGGGTGGAAACCTCGCTGCTCACCGATATGCATGCGGGGGAAATTGAGACCTCCGTCCTGCTGCACACTCATCCGGAACTGGTCCGGCCCGGTTATGAGACCGCCGATTTCATCCAGGACGACCGGCGGCGCCTGCTTACTCTCGGCATGTCCGGCTATACCGATTCCGGCGTCATCGGCCGTCCTTCCCTGGGATCGGCGGAAAAGGGAAAGGAACTGCTGGCAAGCCTCACGGATTCCTTCGGTGCGTGCTTTTCGCTGCTGACGGACGATGCTTCTTCGGCGTAGGCCGGGGTCTTCTCGCGCAGGGCCGTCCAGCCCCGGGCGGCGAGGACGAGGGCGCCGGGCAGGCTCGCGGCGAAGCTGAGCACTCCGTAGACGACGGCCGTGGTCAGACCGCTGCCCGCGCCGAGTCCGGCCGCCGAGAAGGCCCAGGCGGTGACGCCCTCGCGCGGGCCCCAGCCGGCGACGTTCAGGGGGACGCTCATCGCGAGCAGGGCGAGGATCGCGAGCGGCAGCAGTGTGCGGACCGGGGCGGAGACTCCGGCGACCCGGGCCGCGACGACGAACAGTGCGAGGTGACCGGCCAGCACGAGCAGGGACCAGCCGATGACGCCGGGTGCGTTGCGCCGGGACAGCAGGGCCTCGCGGGCTTCGGCGAGCAGGGTGCGGCGGGGGCGGTCCGGGCGGGGGCGGTTCATCCGTATGGCGGTGGCCACCGCCAGGGTGCCCGCGGTGGCGGTCAGGAGGAGCAGGGTGAGGTGGCGGGTCTGGTGCTGGACGGGTGACGGGAGGGTCAGGAGTACGGCCGTCCCGGCGCCGGCGAGGACCAGTTGACCGGCGGTGCGCTCCAGGACGACGGCGCGGATGCCGCGGCCCAGGTCGCCCTCGCCGCGGCCGTGGCGGACGGCGCGGTCGACGTCTCCGAGGACTCCGCCGGGGAGTGCGGCGTTGAGGAACAGGGCGCGGTAGTAGTCGGCGACGGCCGGGGCCAGGGGGAGACGGAGGCGCAGGCCCCTTGCGACCAGTTGCCAGCGTCGGGCGCTGAGGACGGTGGTGAACAGGCCGATCGCCAGGGCGGTGGTGAGGGCCTGGGCGTCGATGCGGCGCAGGCCGTCCAGGAAAGCGCCGGTGCCCAGGCGCCACGCTAGTAGGGCGAGGATTGTGGTGCCGGCTGCTGTGCCGAGGTGGGTTTTGAGGGTTGTGTGTCGGGTGCGGGTGGGGTGTGGCTGGTCGCGCAGTTCCCCGCGCCCCTTTGGCTGCGTTGCCGGTGCCCGCGTCATGAGGTGCCGTCTGTGGGGCGGGGGAGGGCCAGGAGGTCGGTGTGGTGGATGGTTGCTCGGAGTTGGCCTGCTGTCAGGGTCGTCAGCCGGGCGGCCAGGTAGTTCTCCGCTCGTCTCGTCAGCTCCGGGCGTTGTTCCACCGCCGCCGCCACCCAGCCCCGTAGCCACTGGGCCGTCAAGGCTGCCTGCTGCGGGCCGAGTTGCCAGGGGCTGGGGCGGATGTGGACCGTCGCGCCTCGCTCGGAGAACGCCTCGCACGCCGTGGTGATGGCATCGGGGCCGAGCAGGCCGGTGCGGCGCTGGTGGGCGTTGAAGGCGGTGGTGATCTCGGCGTCCAGGGGGTCCGCGGGGGTGAGGTCGACGCGGCCCGCGACGGAGAGCGTGAGCAGGGCCGGGCAGCCCGCGCCGGTACACGCGGCGGCGAGGGCCTCGATCTCGCCGGGAGTCAGGACGTCCAGCAGCGCCGACGCGGTCACCAGTGACGCACCCGCCAGGGCGTCCGGGGTCAGCCGGGCCACGTCACCGCGCCGGGTCTCGACCGTGACCCTGCTGCCGTCGGCGGCCGAGCGCGGGGCGCCCGCGGCGGCGAAGTGCAGGAGGTAGGGGTCACGGTCGTGCAGGATCCAGTGCTGGGCACCGTCCAGCCGGGGCGCCAGCCAGCGGCCCATCGAACCGGTGCCACAGCCCAGGTCGTGCACGACGAGGCCGTCCGCCCGGCTCGGCGGATCCGCCAGCCGGACCCGCAGGGGGTCCAGCAACTCGGCCGACCGTGCTCGGGCGTCGACGGGTTCCCGCAGCTCCAGCCATTCGGGGGCGTAGCGCGGGGCGGTGTGGGGGTGGGGGGCGGATTCGGGGTGGGGGGTGCGGGTGGGGGTGGCGTCAGGAGCGGGGGCGGTAGTGGGGCCGGAGTCGCGCAGCCGGACGGTGGGGCGCTCGCCGGTGTTGGCGCCCGGGAGGGGAGCGTGGGTGGAGGGCCTGCCTTGGAGGGGGGCGCTCTCGTCGGAATCGGTCGTCGGCTCAGCGCGCTCCCCGGACCCCTCTGAAGGCGTGCCGCTCGCGCGGGATCTGCCCGGGAGGGCGGCGTTGACGGGGTTCCCGCCCCGCAGCTCGCCGCCGGCAGGGGCCCCACCCGGCTGGGCAGTGGCGCCGCCGGACCCGGCCTCCCGCGCCGCGCTCGCCGAAGTACCCGCCGTGCTCGGGTCGTTCATGCCGCCCTCCGGGGTTCGGTCGGTAGTCGGGTCAGTACGGCGGCCAGGGACTTGGCGGTGGAGGCCCAGCCGGTGAGGGCGGTTCGGCGGGCTCGGGCCGCGGACCTGAGGCGGCGGCGGACGTCCGCCTCGCCGAACCAGCCGCGCAGTGCGGCGGCGAGGGCGGCCGGGTCCCCTGGCGGGACGAGGATGCCGGGGACGCCGCCGTCGGGCGCCCGGCCGACCGCCTCCGGGAGGCCGCCGACGTCCGTGGCCAGCACCGGGACGCCGCGCGCGAGAGCCTCCGTGACGGCCATGCCGTACGTCTCGGCGTACGAGGTGAGGACCATCAGGTCGGCCGTGGCGTAGCTGGCGTCCAGGGCGGCGCCGGTCCGGGGGCCGGGCAGCTCGACGCGGTCGGTCAGGCCGTGCCCGTCGATCTGGGCGCGGAGCCGGTCGACGTACCCGGGGTCCTGGGTCAGCGCGCCCACGCAAACGCAGCTCCAGGGCAGGTCGGCGACCCGGGCCAGGGCCTCCACCAGGCGGTGCTGGCCCTTGCGGGGCGTCACAGCGGCCACGCACAGCAGCCGGGAGACGCCGTCGGTGCCGTAGGCGAGGGGGGCGATGTCGGCGCCCGGGGTGGCGACATGGACCCGGTCGGGGGCCAGGCCGTGGTGGGAGACCAGGCGGCGGGCGGCCCAGCCGCTGGTGGCGATCACCGCGGGGACTCCCCGCAGCACAGCGCGTTCGCGGGCGTCGAGTTCCTCGGCCGCCTCGGGGCTGAGGCCCTTCTCGTCGCCCAGCGGGAGATGGACCAGGACGGCGAGGCACAGCCGGTCGGTCTCGGGGAGCACCACCTCGGGGACCCCGCAGGCCACCAGACCGTCCAGCAGCACGACCGCGCCGTCCGGGAGGTCCGCCAGGACGCGGGCGAGCTGGGCGCGCGCCTCCGGTGCCGGGCGCGGCCAGCCGCCGTCCACCAGGTGCTTGTGCACCTGCCAGCCGAAGCCGGGCAGGTCGAGGCAGATCCGGCGGTCGTAGGCGTTGCCGCCGCTCGGGGTCGCCGGGTCGTCGACACCGCCCGGCAGGACGAAGTGCACGGAGCGCAGGGACATGGGGATGATCTCGCCGTTCTGCGGGGCCGCCTGTGCGGGGACGTAGGTCAGACGCGGGGCGGGGGCCTTCACGTCGGCCGCCGCCTCGGCTGACTCGGTCACGCCGGTCACCCCGGCCGCCTCATTCACCCCGCTTACCCCGGTCACCTCGGCCGCCTTATTCACCCCGCTCACTCCGCTCACCTCGGCCGCCTCATTCACCCCGGTCACCCCGGCCGCGTCGGTCACGACGGTCAAGTCCGCCACGTCCGCCACGTCCATCACGTCCGTCACAGCGCACGCTCATAACTCGCCCAGGCGACATGCGATTCGTGCAGCGTGACGGCGATACCGGTCAGGCCCCGCGCCCCCTCGCCGAGCGCGCCCTTGTGGACCCGCTCCGCGAGCCGGTCGGCGATGACCTTCGCGAGGAACTCCGTGGAGGTGTTGACGCCCGCGAAGTCGGGTTCGCTGTCGAGGTTGCGGTAGTTCAGCTCGCCGACGACGGCGCCGAGTTCCCGGGCCGCCAGGCCCATGTCGACGACGATGTTGTCGTCGTCCAACTGCTCGCGCCGGAAGGTGGCGTCCACCAGGAACGTCGCCCCGTGCAGACGCTGCGCCGGGCCGAACACCTCGCCGTGGAAGCTGTGGGCGATCATGATGTGATCGCGGACGGTGACACTGAACAACGGGCGACCCTCCAGGTGCGGGACACGGATACCGGGTAATACGGCCGTCCGGCGTGCCCCGTTCACCGCCGGGCGGGTCATCTCAGGTCAGGACGGTCCGCCATCGGGGTAGCGCACCCGGTGGCACAGTGCCGGGATCGCGCCCGACGCCAACTCCGGCATGACCGCAGGAAGTTCGGCGAAAGCACACTCACCGGTGATGAGTTCATCCAACGCCGGATCGGCGAGAAGGTCCAGGGCGAGGGCGAGCCGGTCGGCGTAACCGCGGCCGGGGCGGGCCGCCGGGGAGACGGTGCCGACCTGGCTGCCGCGGACGACCAGGCGGCGGGAGTGGAACGCCTCGCCGAGCGGCAGAGCGACGCGCCGGTCCCCGTACCAGCTCAGTTCCAGGACCGTGCCCTCGGGGGCGAGGAGTTCCAGGGCCCGGGTCAGACCGCGCTCGGTGGCGCTGGCGTGCACGACGAGATCGCGGTCGCCCAGGGCGTCCTCGGGCGCCGCGAAGTCCACGCCGAGCGCCGCGGCGACCCGCGCCCGCGCCGGGTCGGTGTCCACCAACTGCACGCGCACGCCGGGGAACCGAGCCAGCAGCGCGGCCACCGAACAGCCGACCATGCCGCCGCCGACCACCGCGATCCGGTCGCCGACCAGGGGTGCCGCGTCCCACAGCGCGTTCACGGCGGTCTCCACGGTCCCGGCGAGCACGGCCCGCCCGGCGGGCACCGACTCCGGTACCAGGGTCACGGCGGTGGCGGGGACGACGTACCGCGTCTGATGCGGGTAGAGGCAGAAGACCGTACGGCCGACCAGGGTGTCCGGGCCCTCCTCGACCGTGCCGACGTTGAGGTAGCCGTACTTCACCGGGGCCGGGAAGTCGCCCTCCTGGAAGGGCGCGCGCATGGCGGTGTGCTGGCTGCCGGGCACCTGGCCCCGGAAGACGAGGGTCTCGGTGCCACGGCTGACGCCGGACCACAGGGTGCGGACGACGACCTCCCCGGCCTGCGGTTCCGGCAGTGTGACCGGCCGGATCTCACCCTCACCCGGACGGCTCAACCAGAACGCGTGTGCGGAGCGGTTCATCCACATCCTCCTGAACGATCGGGAAGCTGTTCACGTACCGAGGTGTGCACAGGCCGCGCACAGTACGCGGCGACGAAGGACTCTGTCACACGGCCGGAGGATGCGCGGTGGCCCTGAACAACACCTGTGGAGCGAGGCCGGTTCTCCAGGAACCCGCCGTGGGCGCGGGGGCGCAGATCCTGCTGCTGGCCCTGGTCGGCACGGCGATCGGCATGGGACCGGCGGGCTGGCTGAGCGGTCTGGGCTTCGCGCTCGCCCTGTGGGCGGTGCTCTCCGTCGCGCTGCGCCGCTCCCGGCTGAGCCGCTTCGGCCCCGCCAACCGGGTCACCCTCGGCCGCGCCACCCTGGTCGGCGCGGTGACCGCCCTGGTCGCGGACTCCTTCCGGTCCGCGCCGCCCGTCTCCCTGCTGGTCGGCCTGACGGCGGTCGCGCTGATCCTGGACGGCGTGGACGGCAAGGTCGCCCGGCGCACGGGTACGTCGTCCGCGCTGGGCGCCCGCTTCGACATGGAGGTCGACGCGTTCCTGATCCTGGTCCTGAGCGTGTATGTCTCGATGTCGCTGGGACCGTGGGTGCTGCTGATCGGCGCCATGCGGTACGGCTTCGTCGCCGCCGCCCGGCTGTGGCCCTGGCTCAACGCCCCGCTGCCGCCGAGCACGGCCCGCAAGACGGTGGCCGCGCTGCAAGGAGTCCTGCTGCTGGTGGCGGGCGCGGGCCTGCTGCCCCGCGCGGCGACCACGGGGGTCGTCGCGCTGGCACTGGCCCTGCTGGTGTGGTCGTTCGGGCGGGATGTGGGGTGGCTGTGGCGGGGGTCGCGGGCGACGGCGGGGGTCCGGGTGACCGTACGGGGATGGGTACGGGGATGGGTACGGGCCTCGGCCTGGCGGTCGCGGGCGCTGGACCCGCTGGACCCGCTGGAGGCGCAGGCGAAGCCGCCCGCCGCGATCGACCCGCAGCGGCTGCTGGAGCCTGTGGCTGGCTGACGCAATCGCACGTCGGTGGGTGGGCTGGTGGACGCGGTGACGCCCCCTCACGCCCGCCGCGGCAGCACCACCACGGCCACCACCGGTACCGCCATCACCACCGGTACCACCGCCACCGGCGGCGGTACCGCTCGTCGCGACCGCCCACGCACCGCCCACGTCATCCGGCGTCGCCGCCCGGGTGTCGCTGAGGCCGGACGTTCGGGCCGCCCGGCCTCCCCTGTGCGTCAGCCCCCTACCGCCGGGGCGTTGAGGTCAGGCGGCCTCGGCCGCGCGGCCCCGGTGGGCGCGGACGATGTCCGCGTAGCGGTGCCCGGAACCCTTGATGGTGCGCTTCTGGGTGTCGTAGTCGACGTGGACGAGACCGAAGCGCTTGTCGTAGCCGTACGCCCATTCGAAATTGTCCAGCAGGGACCAGGCGAAGTACCCGGCGAGCGGGGCGCCCTTGCGGGCGGCGGAGGCGCAGGCGGCGAGGTGCTGGACGAGGTAGTCCTGGCGCTCGGGGTCCTCGACGGTGCCGTCGGGGCGGACGACGTCCGGGTAGGACGAGCCGTTCTCGGTGACGTACAGCTTGCGGACGCCGTAGTCCTCGGTGAGGCGCAGCAGCAGGGTCTCGATGCCGGTGGCGTCGACCTCCCAGTCCATGCCGGTGCGCGGGACGAGCGGGCGGCGGATGGTGTCGACGTGCGGGACGGGGGCCGCGGGGTCGTCGGCGACGGTCTGCGGGAAGTAGTAGTTCAGGCCGAGCCAGTCCAGGGGTGCGGCGATGGTCTCCAGGTCGCCGGGCCGCTCGGGGAGTTCGACGCCGTACAGCGCGCGCATGTCCTCGGGGAAGCCGCGGCCGTGCACCGGGTCGAGCCACCAGCGGTTGGTGTGGCCGTCCATGCGGCGGGCGGCGGCGAGGTCCTCGGGGCGGTCGGAGGCGGGGTGCACGGTGGAGAGGTTGTTGACGATGCCGACCTGGGCGCCGGGGACGGCCGCGCGGATGGCCCGGGCGGCGAGGCCGTGGCCGAGGAGCAGATGGTAGGAGGCGCGGACGGCGGCGGTGAGGTCGGTCCAGCCGGGGGCCATCTTGCCTTCGAGGTGACCGATCCAGGCGGAGCACAGGGGCTCGTTGAGGGTGGTCCAGTGGGTGACCCGGTCGGCGAGCCGGTCGGCGACGACGGAGGCGTACGAGGCGAAGTGCTCGGCGGTGTCGCGTTCGGGCCAGCCGCCGCGGTCCTGGAGCGCCTGCGGCAGGTCCCAGTGGTAGAGGGTGACGGACGGGGTGATCCCGGCGTCCAGCAGGCCGTCGATCAGCTTGTCGTAGAAGTCGAGACCCCGGGCGTTGACCGGGCCGTCGCCGCCGGGCAGCACGCGGGGCCAGGCGATGGACAGCCGGTAGGCGTTGGTGCCGAGCCGGCGCATCAGGCCGATGTCCTCGCGCCAGCGGTGGTAGTGGTCGGCGGCGACATCGCCGTGGTCGTCGTTGTCGATCTTCCCGGGGGTGTGCGAGAAGGTGTCCCAGATCGACGGCCCCCTGCCGTCCTGCGCCACGGCCCCCTCGATCTGGTACGCCGAGGTGGCCGTGCCCCACAGGAAGTCGTGCGGGAGGGCGGCGAGGTCGATGCGGTCGAAACGTTCGGACACGGAAGTCCTTTCGGTGTGTTCGGGGACGCCGGTCACTTGACGGCCCCCGCCGTCAGACCGGTGACGAGAAAGCGCTGGAGCAGCAGGAATCCGGCGACCACGGGCAGGCTCACGACCAGTGACGCGGCCATGATCTGGTTCCAGTAGACGTCGTTGAGGGTGGAGTAGCCCTGGAGGCCGACGGCGAGGGTGCGGGTGGTGTCGTTGGTCATGACCGAGGCGAACAGCACCTCTCCCCAGGCGGTCATGAAGGCGTAGACGGCGACCGCGACGATGCCGGGGACGGCCGCCGGGACGACGACCCGGAACAGCGCGCCGAGCGGGCCGCAGCCGTCGACCAGCGCCGCCTCGTCCAGATCGCGCGGCACCGAGTCGAAGTACCCGATGAGCATCCAGATCGAGAACGGCAGCGAGAAGGTGAGATACGTCAGGATCAGCCCGCCGCGCGAGCCGAACAGGGCGATACCGGTGGCGTTGCCGATGTTGACGTAGATCAGGAACAGCGGGAGCAGGAAGAGGATCCCGGGGAGCATCTGGGTGGAGAGCACGGTGACCGTGAAGACACGTCGGCCGCGGAAGCGGTAGCGGCTGACGGCGTAGGCGGCGAACACCGCGATGACCACCGAGCACACGGTCGCCGCGCCCGCCACGATGAGCGAGTTCAGGAAGTACTTGGCGAGCGGGACGGTGGACCAGATGTCGATGTACGGGCGGATGGTCAGGCCGCTGGGCAGCCAGCGGAACTGGCCGGTGACATCGGCGAGCGGCTTCAGGGAGCTGGAGACCATCACGTAGACGGGTACCAGGACGAAGCCGGTGAGCAGGGTGAGGAAGACCCGCCGGGACCAGAGGAAGGACCGGGGCGGGGCCATCGGGGAGCGGGCGGTGCGTGTCGCGCGGTTCTTGGAAAGGGGCTGGGGGGGCTGGACGCTAGACATCTGCGGTCCTCCGTCCGCGCGAGGTGAGCCACAGGTAGCCGCCGGTCACCAGCAGCAGGAAGAGCAGCAGCAGGACGGACATGGCGGAGCCGGTGCCGAAGTTCCAGGTGACGAACGACGCCTGGTAGATGTGGACGGAGATGAGGTCGGCGGCCTCGGGCGCGGCCTTGCCGAACATCACGTACGGCGTGTTGAAGTCGTTGAACGTCCACAGGAACAGCACCAGGACCAGGACCTGGTTGACCGGCCGCAGCGAGGGCAGGGTGATCCGGCGCAGTTGCTGCCACATCCCGGCGCCGTCGAGGGCTGCGGCCTCGTACAGCTCCCTCGGGATGTTCTGGAGTCCGGCCATCACGATGAGGAAGGCGAACGGCCAGCCCTTCCACACCGACACGATCAGCAGGGCGTAGAAGCTGTTGTCGCCGATCAGCCAGAAGGAGGGCTGGTCGGTGATGCCGAGCTGGTCGTGCAGGACATGGTTCACCAGGCCGTTGTCGTGCTGGAACATGAACACCCAGGTGATGACGGCGGCGTACACGGGCAGCGCGTACGGCACCAGGAACAGGGCGCGCAGCAGGCCCCGGCCGCGGAAGGTGTCCTGCATGTAGATCGCGGCGGCGGTGCCGATCAGCCAGCACAGGCCGACCGAGAGCACGGTGAAGAGGCAGGTGGTGAGGAAGGAGCGGAGCAGGGCCTCGCCGACGGGGGCGTCGAAGTCCACCGACAGCCGGTAGTTGTCGAAGGCGGACCAGGGGGCCGTGCCCCAGTCGCGGATGTAGAACTGGGTGAGTTCCTTGAAACTCATCGTGATGCCGATGACCATCGGCACCAGATGCACGAGGAGTTCGAACAGCACGGCGGGCAGGAGCAGCAGATACGGCAGGGAGACGCGCCGGAGCCGCCCGGAGCGGCGCGGGCGGCGCGCCGGGCCGGGCGGGGTCTTGCGGACCGCCGGTTCGCCGGTCCCGGCGGAGGCAGTGGTGGTGGTCACGGTGCGGGCACTCACTGCGTCGGCATCTGCTGCTGGGCCTTCTCCAGCGCCGCCCTCACCGAGTCCTCGGTCACCGGACGGCCGCCGGCGGCGTCCGCGAACAGCTCCTTGATGGCGGTGCCGACGGCGGTCTCGAACTGGGACTCGTCGGGCACCTGCGGGGCGGCGATGGCGCTGCCGGCCAGGGTGTCCTTGAGGACCGCGTTGGCGGGGGTGTTGAAGGCTGCGTCCTCCTGCGCGCCCTTGACGGGCGGGATGGAGGTGTACGCCTCGTTGAGGATCTTCTGCTCGGCGTCGCTGGTCATGAACTTCACGAACTCGGTGGCGCCGTCGAGGTTGTCGCTGTTCTTGAACACGGCCAGATTGATGCCCATGACCATGGAGTTGACGCCGGTGCCGGTACCGGGGGCGCCGGACTGCACCGGCACCGGCGCGATGCCATAGTCCTCCTCGCTCATGCCCTGCGAGGTGAGATTGGCGGACGCGGACTGCCACAGCAGCATCGCGGACTTGCCCTTGGCGAAGTCACTGATCGACTGGTTCTGGGCGTATTCGGCGTTGCCGGGGGCGACGATCTTGTCGGTGGCCATCAGATCGACGAACTGCTTGACCCCGGTGACGGCGCTGTCGGAGGTGAAGTCGGGCTTGCCGTCGGCGGTGAAGAACTCGGCGCCGTGCTGTTTGGCGAAGACGACGGCGTGGTGGATGTTCTCGGAGGGGTTGGCGCCCTCGATGGCCAGGCCCCACTGGTCGTCCCCGGTGAGCTGCTTGCCGTCGGCGATCAGCTCGTCCCAGGTGGTGGGCGGCTCCGTGATGCCCGCGTCCTCGAACATCTGCTTGTTGTAGTAGAGGGCGTAGGCCATGGAGTACAGGGGGACGGCGGCCGGGTCCTGGCCCGCGGCGCCGGTCGAGCCGAGCGCGGAGTCGACGAAGCGGTCCTTGCCGCCGATCTTGTCCAGGTTCGCCTGGTCCCAGGGCAGCAGTGCGCCGGTCGCTTGCAGCGAGGCGCTCCAGGTGTTGCCGATGTTCAGGACGTCGGGGCCCTGGCCGGAGGTGGTGGCGGTGAGGATCCGGTTGAGCAGGTCCGACCAGGGGACGACCTCCAGCTCCACCTTGATGCCGGTCTGCTCCTCGAACTTGTCCAGCTCCGGCTGGAGCACCTCCTTGTCGATCTCGACGCTGGCACCTTGGTTCGATGCCCAGTAGGTGAGGGTCTTCGGTGAGTCGTTCGACCCACCGCCGTCGGCGGACGACCCGCCTCCGCAGGCCGAGGCGGCCAGGGCGAGTGACATGGTGACGGCGCCTATGGCCGCGGCTCGGATTCTGCGCATGAAACGGGTGTCCCTTCAGGGAGGCCATCATGGCTTAATTTAGGACGTGAGTTAAACCTGTGGAGGCGAGCGCGTCAAGGGATCGGACGGGGGTGTGGGGGGTTCGCTTTGTGGGGGGTTCGCTTGTCGAAGCGTGCGCCGTCTGTCCCCTGTGCGGGCGGGATCCGTCTGACGGTGCTCGGTTGTCTGGACGGAGCCGTCATCGGGGAGGATCAACCGCCGGACAGGCCCCCGGGTAACCGGCGGATCGACGGATCTACGGATCGATGGATCGACGGGTCTACGGGTCTACGGGTCTACGGACACAGGCGTACGACGGCAAGCAAACCTGCGCTACACCTGACACCGGGAACGGGAACGGGAACGGGAGCGGGAGCGGGAACGGGGAACGGGGAACGGGGAACGGGGAACGACCACAGCGGTACGGTCACGCACGGTCGGCTCCCCTCAAGTCTTGGCGTCAGAATCCGCGCCGCCCTGCCGTGGGCGGCGTGCGTCGGCACGGCGAGTGCGGGGAACGAGGCCCGGTCAGGGCACGGGGTGTCCCCTCCCCCGCCTCAATCCCCTCCCCCACCTCGATCCCCGCTCCCACCTCGATCCCCTCCAACCCCGCGGCCCCCTCCATCCCCTCCTACACCCCCGCCTCGTAGAACCGCCTCCGCACCCCCCGCAGCCACGCCTCCACCACCCGCTCGTCCGGCTCCTCCGGGAGCACGCTGCGGGCTCCCTCGAACGCCTCCTGGAACTCATGCAGCAGCGGGCGCGCGGCCTCGGGGTCGGCGGCGACCCGCTCGCCGAAGCCGCGGAACGACTCGGGGTCGTCGAGCCGGATCGTCAGCCGCCCGGTGCGATACAGCTCGTACCCCTGGTGGCAGAGCCGTTTGAGGTGGCGGGCGTGTTTCGCGGTGCGCCTGCGGGTGTCGGCGGAGAACGAGCCGTCGGCGCGCTGCTCCAGCCGACGGAACTGCTGGGTGGCGTAACCGAGGTAGGCGTCCCGGACGCGCGGGGCGCTCAGGAAGGACAAACGGATGTCGATCAGCTCGTCCCCCAGCTCGGTACGCACCTCGTACAACTCGTCCGGCAGCCATACGAGTTCCAGCACCGTCGGATTGCCGCCGAGGGCGAGCCGGCACCACTTGGCGGCCTCGTGGAGGGTGCGGTCGGGGTCCGTGGTGACGTGGGACTCCTTGGGCGGGCGCAGGCCGTGCAGTTCCTCGGTGGGGGCGGCGAAGAGGCCGAGGCGGTCGACGTCGGAGTCCTGGTGGGCGAGGCCGTAGGCGGTGGATCCGACGATGCCGGAGAGCAGGACATTGCCCACGGTCGCCGCCTCCGGGGTGGCGGCGGTGTTCGAGTCTGTCGCGGTCACGGGTTCCCCCTCGTACCGTTTCGTGCCGAGCGCACCACCCGTTCCGGGCGGCGAACGTCATGATGCCCGTCCGGTACGCCGAACGGCCTCCCGTTTTCCCCACCCGCTCGGTCGTCCCCCAACCCGCGCGGTCATGGACGGCACGCCTCCTGCCGAGTATGGCCATAGGTACGACCGCGGCCCGACAGGAGCACACCGTGCACTCCGAGCACTCCGAGCAGCCCAGGCAGACCGGGCGGACCCTCACCACCCGATGCTGTGTCGTCGGTGGTGGCCCCGCCGGCATGATGGCGGGCCTGCTCCTCGCCCGGCAGGGCGTGGATGTCATCGTCCTGGAGAAGCACGGCGACTTCCTGCGCGACTTCCGCGGGGACACCGTGCACCCCTCGACCCTCCAGATCCTCGACGAACTCGGGATGATCGACGAGTTCCTGCGGATCAAGCACAGCAAAGTCACCTCCGTCTCCCTGGAGACACCCGCCGGTGCCGTCCAACTCGCCGATTTCTCCGCCCTGCGCGGCCCCTACCCGTACATCGCGTTCATGCCGCAGTGGGACGTCCTGGACTTCCTCGCCGCCAAGGCCCGGCGCCTGCCCGCCTTCCGGCTGATCCAGCCGGCCGAGGTGACCGGGGTGATCCGGGAGAACGGCTCGGTGCGCGGGGTGCGCGCCGAGACCCCCGACGGTCCCCTGGAGATCCGTACCGACCTGGTGCTGGCCGCCGACGGACGGCACTCGACCGTCCGCCGCGCGGTGGCGCTGCCGCTGGCGGTGAGCAAGGCCCCCATGGACGTGCTGTGGTTCCGGCTGACCCGGGAGCCCGGCGAGACCACCAGCTTCGTGCGCACCGGCCCCGGCCATCTGCTCATCACCATCGACCGCGACACGTACTGGCAGGTGGCGTACGTCATCCCGGCGGGCGCCTACGACGCCGTACGCGCCGAGGGTCTGGCCCGGCTGCGCGAGCGGATCACCGCCGTACGCGGCGGGTTCGCGGCCCGGCTGGAGCGCGAGATCACCGACTGGGACGACGTGAAGCTGCTCAGCGTGCGGGTCGACCGGCTGCGCACCTGGTACCGGCCCGGTCTGCTGTGCATCGGGGACGCCGCGCACGCGATGTCCCCGGCGGGCGGGGTGGGCATCAACCTCGCCGTGCAGGACGCGGTCGCCGCCGCCCGGATGCTCGGGCCGGTCCTCGGGGCCGGGCGGGCACCGACGCGGCGCGAGCTGGCCGCCGTCCAGCGACGCCGGGCCCTGCCGGCACGGGCGGTGCAACTGGTCCAGGTCCGGCTGATGACCGACATGTATCCCAAGGACTCCAAGGACTCCAAGGACTTGGCGACGTACGGCAAACTGCCGCTGGTCGTACGGCTCGTCCGGCGCTTTCCGTTCCTGAGCGGCTGGACGGCACGGTTCATCGGGGTGGGCCTGCGGCCGGAGCACGTGGCCTGAGCCTGGGGGCAGGGACCCGCTCCCCCACATCCCCGCGCCCGGCCATGCCCCCGCGCGGGCCGCCGCGCCCCGCTCACGTCTCCCGCTCTGGCGTGTACTGCCCCTCCTCCAGCCCGAACGTCCAGGCGACCCCCTCCTTGGCGGTCCGCATCCGCGGCGGCACGCGCAGCCAGTACGTGCGGTGGGTGCCGTCGGGTTCCGGCGTGGAGTTGAGCACCTCGACCATCACCAGCGGCTCGTCCCCGTCCAGCTCGATGCGCCACAGCACCCCCGCCTCGTCCCGCTGCACGGGCTCGGCCCCGGACTCCTCCAGATAGCGTTCGTAGCCGTAGTGCTCCAGCATCACGCGGCGCAGCTCGGCGTTCTCCTCCTCGCGGATGCGCCGCGGGGTCAGCCCGGAGAGCCCGTCGAGGAACTCCGCCGGCACCGGCATCCCGCGCCACGCGTACAGGGCGAACCCGTCGGGGAAGGCGAGCGCCGGTCCGTCCCCGCGGTCGAGCCGGCCAGCCTCGTCCCGGTGCAGCTCCACCGGCCGCTCACAGACGATGGCGGTCCTCTCGTACGGCCACCACCAGCCCGCCGCGCGGGCGACGGCCGCGATCCCCGCCAGCGTCCCGATTCCCTGCTCGGTGCCGTCTTCGATGGCGTCCTCGATGGCGTCCCCGACGGCGTCCTCGGTACAGTCCTGGCCGTCGAAGGCCGCCAGCCAGGCCGCGTCGTGCTGGCCCAGCACCGCGTCCAGCAGGGTGAGCCGGACCGCCTGCTCGTCCTCCGGCGCCGCGGCCACCGCCCCGACCACGCCCGTCCGGATGCGCTCGGCCAGCATCGCCGTACCGTCCCACAGCACGGCGCCGGTCAGGGCCCAGTGCGCGGCCCAGTCCGCCGGTCCGAGCCGGTCGAAAACCTGCTGCCGCGCGGCGGCCCACGGCCGGGTGCGCACCGCGTCGCGGACACTGCCGCCCGCCGTACCGTCGGCCGTCAGCCGGGCCGCCGTCCGTACGCCCTCGCACGGTGAGCCCACCCAGACGATGTCCGCGGGCTCGGCCAGCCCCGCCAGCCGGTACGCCAGGCGCACCCCGTCCTCGGCCGCCGCGCGGTCCGCCGGACCGGTCGCCGCCGCCACCTCACGCCAAGCGGCGGTCACATCCATCGCCCCGACCGCCACCACGTCCGTCGCCACATCGTCCGTCGCCACGTCGTCCGTCGCCACGTCGTCCGTCAGCACGGTTCCCGTCATCGCCGCTTCCACCTGTGCCGTCCCTATCCCCACACCGATCCCCATCCCCGTACCGATCCCCGTCTCCATGCCCGTCCCCGTTGTCACCGCCGCACTCCCCGTCGCCACCGCCGCACTCCCCCTCGTAACCGCCACTCCCCGTCGGCTCAGTCCGCCACGACACGGACCGCGCCCGGCGCGTACTCGCGCTGCCGGATCACCCGGTACCACCCCTTGGGCAGCGGTATCGCCGCGTGCTCCTCGTGCACCACCCGGCCGCCGTCCGGGAGATGGAGGTAGGAGGAGCCGAACGGGCCCGCCTCGCGGACCAGCGTCCCCGGTCCCAGCACGGCGTGCGCATGGCCGGTGACCTCGCCGAGCGCCAGCATGAGCCGCCCCCGGCCGTCCCTAGGCTGCTGCGGCAGCCGGCCGGTGCCCGGCGGCACGGCCGCCTCCTCGACGGGCACGATCAGGACGTCACCCTGCCGGTACATGCGTGTCTCCCTTCGCCGTCGGCACAGCGCCGACCCGATGTCCACGACGGTACGGGGAGGGTCTGACAATCACCCCCGGCCCGGCTCTCGCACCGGCTCCGGACCGGCTCCCGTCGGGCCCGGTACCCGGAGTGTCAGTGGGGGTTGGTAGAAATCTCGCGACCACCCGAAGTGTCAGGTCCCAGGAGGCCAGCACCATGTCCTATGTCGAGCATCTGCGGGAACTGCACGGCCTGCCCGTCTTCGACTTCGCCGACCACAAGGCGGAGCAGGAGCTGCCGGAGGCGGGTGCCGTGGCCTGGCGGCTGGCCGAGGACCCCTACGGGGACTCCTCGGACGAGGAGTTCGGCGACCTCTGGGACCGCTTCCTGGATACGGTGGACTGCGCGGGCGTCCGGGCGATCGTGGTGGGCCCGTGGGGCGAGGTGTACGACCACGACTCCAGCGACGTCGTCCGGCGGCTGGTGAGCGCGCACGACCGGCTGACCGGGCTGCGGGCGGTGTTCCTCGGCGATCTGGTGATGGAGGAGGCGGAGATCTCCTGGATCGAGCAGTCCGATGTCACGCCGGTCCTGGCCGCGTATCCACTGCTGGAGGAGTTCGGGGTGCGCGGCGGCACCAGGCTGAGCTTCCCCGCGGTGCGCCACCGCTCCCTGCGCACCCTGTGCTTCGAGGCCGGTGGCCTGCCCGGCGAGGTCGTGCGCGGCGTCGTCGCCAGCGAACTCCCCGCGCTGGAGCACCTCGACATCTGGCTCGGGGTGGCGGAGTACGGCGGTGACACGACCGTGGCCGATCTGGCGCCGCTGCTGGCCGGGGGCCGCTTCCCTGCGCTGAGCCATCTGGGCCTGTGCAACAGCGAGATCGAGGACGAGATCGCCGCCGCCGTCGCCGGGTCCCCGCTCGTCGCCCAGCTGTCCTCTCTCGCCCTGTCCCTCGGCATGCTCACCGACGAGGGGGCGACGGCCCTGCTCGACGGCCAGCCGCTCACCCACCTCACCACTCTCGACCTGCGCCACAACTACGTCACCGATGAGGTGGCCAAGCGGATACAGGCGGCGCTGGAGCCGCACGGCGTCGAGGTCGACCTGTCCGAACCGGGCCAGGAATGGGAGGACGACGGTGAGGTCCACCGCTTCACCATCGTGGCGGAATGAGGACGTCATGACCTTCACGCACCACTTCGACACCTGCCCGGAGTGGCCGGTGGTCAGCCTGTCCGGGCCGGACGCGCGCGAGCTGCCGGCCGCGGGCGAGGTCATCTGGCGCCTGGACTGCGCCGGGGAAACGCCCTTCACCGACGTATGGCGGGCCTTCACGGACCAGGTGGCCACCGAGGAGGTCCGGGCCCTGGTCATCGGGCCCTGGTGGCACGAGGAGTACAGCGACCTGCGTCCCGCCCTGGACCTGATCCTCGCCGACGCGGACCGCTTCCCGGCGCTGCGCGCCCTGTTCCTCGCCGATGTGTCCAGCGAGGAGTGCGAGATCTCCTGGCTCCGGCTCACCGACATCACGCCGGTCCTGGAGCGCTTCCCGCTGCTGGAGGAACTGGGCGTGCGCGGCGGCGACTCACAAGGGCTCGGCGAGGAGTCGCTGTTGCTACGTCCCGTCCGCCATGAGGCGCTGCGCGTCCTGCGGTTCGAGTCGGGCGGCCTGCCCGCACCGGTGGTCCGCGCGGTCGGCGCCTGCGAACTGCCCGCGCTGGAACGGCTGGAGCTGTGGCTCGGCGAGTCCCACTACGGCGGTGACACGACCGTGGCCGACCTGGCGCCGCTGCTCGCCGGGGGCCGCTTCCCGGCGCTGCGCCATCTGGGCCTCCAGGACAGCGAGGTACAGGACGAGATCGCGGCGGCGGTCGCGGCGGCGCCGGTGGTGGCCCAGCTGGAGTCGCTGAGCCTGTCCATGGGCACCCTCGGCGACACCGGGGCGGACGCGCTGCTGCGCGGCCAGCCGCTGACCCACCTCAAGCGGCTGGACCTCCATCACCACTTCCTGAGCAGGCCCATGGCCGACCGGATCCGCGCGGCACTGGCCGCCGCCGGGACCGAGGTGGACCTCTCGGACGGCCAGACCCGGCACCGCGAGCGAAGCCCGGAGAGGCGCTATGTCGCAGTCTCCGAGTGACCTGGTCCCGCGGCGGGGCGACACACCGCTGGGGCTGAGCGACACGCCGCCACCGCTGCGCGACACACCACCAGCGCTACGCGGCACGTCACCACCGCTATGCGACACGCCGACGCCCGCGACCGGCGTGTCGCCATCCACCAGCACCCCGCCCCCCGACACCCCCCTCCGCCTCACCGTCATAGGCAACCCCGAGAACCGGCGCACGACGCTCTTCGTGGACGCCGCCCGACACGCCGGGCACGCGGCCCCCCGCGTGCTGGCGTGGCGGGACCTGCTGACCGGTGCCCGGTACGACTTCGCGCCGGGCGAGTTCGTACGCGTCGACTCGCCCGGTGAGAACGCCGAGGTGGACCGCCTGCTGCGCGGCACCGACGATCCCGCGCGGGTCGAGGGGACGGCCCGGTGGCACCGCCGTTTCACCGCGGCCCTGCGGGAGGTGACGGGCGAGGCGCACCGCGCGGGCGCGGTCACGTCCGCCGATCCGGAGGAGGTCGCCGTCCTGTTCGACAAGCGGCGCTGTCACGCCCGGCTCGACGCGGCGGGCGTCCCGGTCCCCCAGGCACTGACGGGTCCGGTCGACGGCTGGGCGGGGCTGCGGGAGCAGTTGCGGGCGGCCGGGATCTCCCGGGCGTTCGTGAAGCCCGCGCACGGTTCATCGGCCTCCGGGGTCATGGCCCTGTCGGTGGCGGGCCCCGGCCGCGTCAAGGCGACGACCTCCGTGGAGAGGACCCCCGACGGCCGCCTCTACAACTCCCTGCGGGTACGCGACTACACGTCGGAGGCCGAGGTCGCCGCGCTCGTCGACGCCCTCGCCCCGGACGGCCTGCATGTCGAACGCTGGCTGCCCAAGGCGGCCCAGGGCGGCCGGGCCGCCGATCTGCGGGTGGTCGTGGTCGCGGGCCGGGCCACACACGCCGTCGTACGGACCAGTCGGCACCCGATGACGAATCTGCACCTGGGCGGCGCCCGCGGCGACCTGGAGGCCGCCAAGGAGGCGATCCGCGCGGCGGGGGCCGACTTCACCGCCGTCCTCGACCTCGCCGAGCAGGCCGCCGTGTGCTTCCCGAACACCCTCTGCGTCGGTGTGGACATCCTGCCCGCCACCGGCTGGCGCCGCTTCGCCGTCGGCGAGGTGAACGCCTTCGGGGACCTGCTGCCCCGGCTGACCGGCCTGCCCGGCAGCGGCGCCGAGGGCCTGGACACCTACGCCGCGCAGCTGGCCGCGGCACCGGCGGCTGTACGACGCGCGCGGGTCGCCGCCGCCCGGCCGCCACACCCGAAGGAGCACCACCGTGACCCCAGCCCCTGACCAGAATGGCGCCGCCACCAGCACCGCCGCCCGCCCCGTCGACATGAACGACATCGTCGGCACCCACGACATCCTCCTCGTCACCCTCGACACCCTGCGCTACGACGTGGCACAGGAGTTGGCCGAGGCGGGCCGGCTGCCGAACCTGGCCCGGCATCTGCCCGGTGGCGCCTGGGAGCGCCGACACGCCCCCGGCAGCTTCACCTACGCCTCCCACCAGGCGATGTTCGCCGGTTTCCTGCCGACCCCGGCCGCACCCGGCCCGCATCCACGCCTCTTCGCCGCGCGTTTCGCGGGCAGCGAGACCACGGCGGACGGCACCTATGTGTACGACACGCCCGACCTGGTCACCGGTCTGGCCGCCGCGGACTACCGCACGGTCTGTATCGGCGGCGTCGGCTTCTTCAACAACCAGGGCCCGCTGGGCTCGGTGCTGCCCGGGATGTTCCAGGAGAGCCACTGGGAGCCGGAGTTCGGGGTGACCTCACCCACGTCGTTCGAGTCGCAGGTGACCCGCGCGGAGAGCGCGATCGCACAACTGCCGCCCGAGCAACGCCTGTTCCTCTTCGTCAACGTGTCGGCCCTGCACCAGCCCAACTGGTTCCATCTCCCCGGCGCCACCCGCGAGACGGGCGACACGCGGGCCACCCATGCCGCGGCGCTCACCTATGTGGATCACCACATGGGACGGCTCCTGTCAGCCACCTCCCGCCGAGGTCGCCCGTGCTTCGCCATCGTCTGCTCCGACCATGGCACGGCGTACGGCGAGGACGGCTTCACCGGTCACCGCATCGGCCATGACGTCGTATGGACCGTTCCCTATGCCCACTTCTTCGTCGACGAGGCCCGATGACGCTCACCGAAGCAACGCCCACCCCCGCCCCCGAAGCCACCGACATCCGCCCGTACCAGCAGTACGTCTACGCGTACCCGCACAAGACCGCGTACCGCCCGCTGCCCCGCGAGCGCGCCCGCCTGCGCGAGCTGTGGGCGAACGAGCCGAAGGACGCCCTCTCCCTCTACTTCCACATCCCGTTCTGCGAGGTCCGGTGCGGCTTCTGCAACCTGTTCACCCGCATCGGGGCGCCGGGCGAGCTGACGACGGCGTACCTGGACGCCCTGGAGCGCCAGGCGACCGCCGTGCGTGAGGCGCTGGGCGAGGGGGCGCGGTTCGCGGGCGCGGCGTTCGGGGGCGGCACCCCGACGTTCCTGGAGGCGGCGGAGCTGGAGCGGCTGTGCGATCTGGCGGAGCGCGGCCTGGGCGCCAGTCTCACCGCGATCCCGCTCTCGGTGGAGGCGTCGCCGGCCACGGCGACCGCCGACCGGCTGTCCGTGCTGGCCGACCGTGGCACCACGCGGCTGAGCCTGGGCGTGCAGAGCTTCGTCGACGCGGAGGCTCGCACGGCCGTACGCCCGCAGCGGCGCGCGGATGTCGAGGCGGCCCTCGCCCGGATCCGCGACGCGGCGATACCTGTCCTGAACATCGACCTGATCTACGGCATCGACGGCCAGACGGAGCGGTCCTGGACCCAATCCCTGGAAGCGGCGCTCGCCTGGCGGCCGGAGGAGCTGTACCTCTACCCCTTGTACGTCCGCCCGCTGACGGGTCTCGGCCGCCACCACGACGGGACATCGGGCGAGGCGGCCTGGGACGCGCAGCGCCTGCGCCTGTACCGCCACGGCCGCGACCATCTCCTGGCCGCCGGCTACGAGCAGGTGTCGATGCGGATGTTCCGCCGCGCGGACGCCCCGATGACGGGCGGCGAGGACTACGCGTGCCAGACCGACGGCATGGTGGGCCTGGGCTGCGGCGCCCGCTCGTACACCTCCACGCTGCACTACTCCTTCGACTACGCGGTCGACATGCACCGCATCCGGGGGATCATCGACGCTTACACGACCCGCACCACCACCGACTTCACCTACGCCGACTACGGCTGGGAGATGACCGCCCTGGAGGCGAAACGCCGCCACCTGCTGCAATCGCTGCTCCAGGCGGAGGGCATGGACATCGCGGCCTATCGCACACAGTTCGCGGGCACGCCGGGTGATGACTTCGCCGCCGAGCTGGACCGCTTCCACGACCGGGGCTGGCTGGACGACTCCGCGGGCCCGGACCTGCTGCGGCTCTCCCCGCAGGGCCTGGCCCACTCCGACGCGCTGGGTCCCGAGCTGTTCTCCCCCGCCGTACGCGCCCGTATGGCCGCGTACGAGCCGAAGTGAGGCGACCGCCATGGACCTGACCCTCCTCTACCGGGGCCCACTGGCGTCGTGCGACTACGACTGCCCGTACTGCCCTTTCGCCAAGCGCCGCGACAGCCGCGCCCAGCTGACCGCGGACCGCACGGCGCTGGAACGGTTCGCCACCTGGGCGTCGGCCCAGCACGAAGACCGCCTCTCACTCCTGTTCACCCCGTGGGGCGAGGGCCTGGTCCGCTCCTGGTACCGCCGCACCCTCACCGAACTGAGCAGACTGCCCCACATCAACCGGGTGGCGATCCAGACCAACCTCAGCTGCCGCACGGACTGGCTGGCCGACGCCGACCTCGACACCCTCGCCCTGTGGTGCACCTTCCACCCCGGCCAGACTCCCTACGACCGCTTCCTCACCAAATGCCATGACCTGGCCGCCCTCGGGGTCCGTCACAGCGTGGGCGTGGTCGGCCTCCCCGACCACCTGGACCAGGCCCGCCGCCTGCGCACCGACCTCCCACCCCACATCTACCTGTGGATCAACGCCGCCGAGGGCCACACCTACACCGACACGGAGGCGTCCGACTGGACCGCCCTGGACCCCCTGTTCCCCTACAGCCGCCACCCGCACCCCAGCGCGGGCCTGCCCTGCCGCACGGGCGAGTCCGTCATCTCGGTCGACGGCGAGGGCACGGTCCGCCGCTGCCACTTCGTCCCCTCCACCCTGGGCAACCTCTACGACAACTCCTACCGCGACGCCCTGCGCACCCGCCCCTGCCCCCTCACCACCTGCGACTGCCACATCGGCTACGTCCACCTGGAAACCCTGCCCCTGTACGACGTGTTCGCGGGCGGGGTTCTGGAACGGATGCCGGCGAGGTGGGGGGCTGGATAACCCGGCACATACGACGAGGGCCCCGACCGTACGGTCGGGGCCCTGGTGCTGGTGTCCGAGGGGGGACTTGAACCCCCACGCCCGTTAAAGGGCACTAGCACCTCAAGCTAGCGCGTCTGCCATTCCGCCACCCGGACAAGGTGTCCGCCGCTTGGTGCGGGGGTGTTCCCCGCAGCGACGCGGACAACCATACCAAGGTTTCGGAGCGGCTCTCACCTGCGTTTTCCGTCGCCCGGACAGCCCTGCGGGGCAGGGGTGCCCGGGTGGCGGAAGCTGAACGGAGGGTGATTGTTCGGCTACTTGGCGCTATGGCATCAGGTGGTACTCCGTGAAATTGCCCGGCTGCCGTTCCCCCTCCGGTCCGTGGGTCACGGCGTGCACCAGGAGTTCGCCGCCGACGAACGCGCCGCGCCAGGACGCGCCGAAGCCGCCGAAGAGTTCGTCGCGGTCGCCGCGGGAGCGGGGCTTGCCGTGGCCGACCTTGAAGGCGCGGATCTGCGGGGCGAGGCGCTCGTAGGTCGCGCGGTCGTCGGTGGACAGGGTGGCGACCAGGGCGCCGTTGGACGCGTTCATGGCGGCCAGCAGCTCCGCCTCGGTGTCCACCAGGACGATGGTGTCGACCGGGCCGAAGGGCTCGGCGTGGTGGAGGGGGGAGGAGGGCGGGGGATTCAGGAGGGTGACGGGCTGGACGTAGGCCGAGGTGTCCTGGCCGGGCAGGAGGCGGGCGTCGGACAACTGTCCGCGGTGCAGCGGGACGGCGCCCCGGTCGACGGCCTCGGCGACCTGGTCGGTCAGCTCCTTGGCCTTGGCCGCGTTGATCAGCGGCCCGAAGTCCAGGTCGGGGTAGGGGTCGTCGGGGTGGGCGACGGCGAGCGGGTGGCCGACCTTGAGGGTGCGGACCGCCGGGAGGTAGGCCGCGAGGAAGGCGTCGAACTGCTCACGCTGGACGACGAAGCGCGGGTACGCCGTGCAGCGCTGCTTGCCGTAGTCGAAGAGCTTGGGGACGACGGCGGTGAGCGCGTCCCAGTCCGAGTGGTTCCAGATGCCCCAGGTGTTGAGTCCCTCCTGTTCGAGGATGTGCCGTTTGCCCAGGTCGGCGACGGCGGTGGCGACGGCGGCGCCGGTGTCCCGGCCGCCGACGAAGGAGACACAGCCGATCTCGGGCGCCCGCACCAGCGCCTCCGACAGCTCGCCTCCGCTGCCGCTGACGAGGGTGACGGGAATGCCCTCGCGGGCGGCGAGCGCGGCGGCCAGGGTGAGACAGGCGACGCCGCCGTCGGTCGGGGTTTTGGCGATGACCGCATTGCCTGCCAGTGATTGGACCAGCAATGCGTGAACGAGCACGCTCATCGGATAGTTCCAGCTCGCGATGTTGGAGACCGGTCCGTCCAGCGGGGTCCGGCCTTCCACCATGGACTCGATGCCGTCGACGTACCAGCGCACTCCGTCGATGGCCCGGTCCACGTCCGCCGTCGCGAGCCGCCAGGGCTTGCCGATCTCCCAGACCAGCAGCAGGGCGAGCAGGTCGCGGTGGGCGGCGAGGGCGTCGAGGGTGGCGGCGACGCGGGCGCGGCGTTCGGCGAGCGGGACGTGGCGCCAGGCGCGGTGCTGGTCGAGCGCCGCGCGGACGGCCTGCCGGGCGGTGGTGCCGTCCAGGCGGGGCGGGCCGGCGATGGGGCTGCCGTCGACGGGGGTGGTGGCGGGCAGGGTGCGGCCGTCGGGCTGCCATCCGGCGTTCCAGAGGTTGAGCACGCGGTCGTCCCGGAATGCCTCGGGGGCGACGGTCAGACACCGCTGCCAGGCGTCCGACCAGGAGGTACCGGATTTCAGGGTGAGGGTGTTCGTGGGTGCCATCGTGGGCTCCGCTCTCGGTGCACAGTCGGGGCGGGAGGGGCGTGGCTGGTGGTCATGGTTACTCATGGCTGGTCGTGGCTGGTCGCCGGGCACGGCGCGCACCGCCGTGCCCGGAACGCCGTACGGCGGTGCCGTACGGGTGGGTACGGTGACTCCGCGCGGCGGTTTCCGCACGGCGGTTCCCCGCGGTGGTTCCGTACGGCGGTTCCGTACGGTGACTCCGCCGCGGTGACTCCGCGCGGTGGTCGCACGGTCACCACGCGGAGGTCACGGAGGTCGCACAGGTCACGCAGGGGGCCGCCGGCCGGGCGTGGGGCCGGCGGGGCCCTCATCGGCTCTCATCCAGTGTGGTCGTCCAGCGCGGCCACCACCAGGCGTGCGGTCTCGGTCGGGGTGCTGCCGACGCGTACGCCGACCGCTTCCAGGGCTTCCTGCTTGGCCTTGGCGGTGCCGGAGGAGCCGGAGACGATGGCGCCGGCGTGGCCCATCGTCTTGCCCTCGGGCGCGGTGAATCCGGCGATGTAGCCGACGACGGGCTTGGTGACGTGCTCGCGGATGAAGGCGGCGGCCCGTTCCTCGGCGTCGCCGCCGATCTCGCCGATGAGGACGATCAGTTCGGTGTCGGGGTCGTCCTGGAAGGCGGCGAGGCAGTCGATGTGGGTGGTGCCGATGACGGGGTCGCCGCCGATGCCGACACAGGTGGAGAAGCCGATGTCGCGCAGTTCGTACATGAGCTGGTAGGTGAGGGTGCCGGACTTGGAGACCAGGCCGATGCGGCCCGGCTTGGTGATGTCGGCGGGGATGATGCCGGCGTTGGCCTGGCCGGGGGTGATCAGGCCGGGGCAGTTGGGGCCGATGATCCGGGTGCCGCGGTGCTTGGCGTACGCGGTGAAGGCGACCGAGTCATGGACGGGGATGCCCTCGGTGATGACGACGGCGAGGCCGATGCCGGCGTCGGCGGCCTCGGTGACGGCGGCCTTGGCGAAGGCGGGCGGCACGAAGACGACGGTGACGTCGGCGCCGGTGGCCTCGATGCCCTCGTGGACCGTGCCGAAGACGGGCACCGCGCGGTCGTCGAAGTCGATGCTGCGGCCGGCCTTGCGCGGGTTGACGCCGCCGACGACATTGGTGCCCGCGGCGAGCATCCGCCGGGTGTGCTTCATGCCCTCGCCGCCGGTCATGCCCTGGACGAGGACCTTGCTCTCCTTGGTCAGGTAGATGGCCATGTCCCGGCTCCTCAGGATGCGTGGGCGAGTTCGGCGGCGGTGCGGGCGGCGTCGTCCATGGTGGCCGACTGGCGCACCAACGGGTGCGCGTGCTCGTCGAGGATGGCGCGGCCCCGTGCGGCGTTGTTGCCGTCGAGGCGGACGACGAGGGGTTTGGTGAGCTTGATGGTGTCCAGTGCCTGCACGATGCCGTCGGCGACGGCGTCGCAGGCGGTGATGCCGCCGAAGACGTTGACGAAGACGGACTTGACGTCGGGGTCGGAGAGGATGACGGACAGCCCGTCCGCCATGATCTGCGCGGAGGCGCCACCGCCGATGTCGAGGAAGTTGGCGGGCCGGGCGCCGCAGCCCGCGACCACGTCGAGGGTGGACATGACCAGTCCGGCGCCGTTGCCGATGATGCCGACCTCGCCGTCGAGCTTGACGTAGTTCAGCCCGCGCTCGGCGGCCACCGCCTCCAGCGGGTCGTCGTGCTCGGCGGACTCGGCGCCCCAGCGGGCCTGCCGGAAGCCCGCGTTGTCGTCGAGGGTGACCTTGCCGTCGAGGGCGAGGATCTGCCCCTGTGCGGTGCGGACCAGCGGGTTCACCTCGACGAGCAGCGCGTCCTCGCGGATCAGCACCTCCCACAGCCGTACGAGTACGTCGACGGTCTGCGGCGGCAGTTTGGCGGCCTCGGCGATCTCGCCGGCCTTGGCGGAGGTGACTCCGGTGGCCGGGTCGATCGGAATGCGGGCCACCGCTTCCGGCCGAGTTGCGGCGACCTCCTCGATGTCCATGCCTCCCTCGGCGGAGGCGATGGCGAGGAAGCGGCCCGCCGCGCGGTCGAGGACGTAGGAAACGTAGTACTCCTTCTCGATGTCCACGGGCTGGGCCAGCATCACCTTGCCGACGGTGTGGCCCTTGATGTCCATGCCGAGGATCTGCCGGGCGGTCAGCTCCGCGGCGGCCGGGTCGGCGGCCAGCTTGACCCCGCCCGCCTTACCGCGGCCACCCGTCTTGACCTGGGCCTTCACCACAACCCGGCCGCCTAGACGGCGGGCGATCTCACGGGCTTCCTTGACCGAGTCGGTGACCTCGGCCCGCGGCACCAAGATGCCGTGCTCCTCGAAGAGTTCCCTTGCCTGGTGTTCGTACAGGTCCATCTCGGCTCCTGACTGAAAGTGTCGCACGCCCCCTGGACACCACCCACCGGATGCGGGATAACAAGCTTCATACAGTATTCGTCGACTGTATGCAATGTACCGCGAGACCGCTCCAACCCCCTACGAAGGGACAGGACTTCGCCATGCCTGACGACAGCCGCGACCAGAACGAGCAGCTCATCTCGGGTGGGCACCTCGTCGCCAAGGCCCTCAAGGCGGAGGGTGTGGAGGTCATCTACACCCTGTGCGGCGGGCACATCATCGACATCTACGACGGCTGCGTCGACGAAGGCATCGAAGTCGTCGACGTCCGCCACGAGCAGGTCGCCGCGCACGCCGCGGACGGCTATGCCCGGATCACCGGCAAGCCCGGCTGTGCGGTGGTCACCGCGGGACCGGGCACCACCGACGCCGTCACCGGAGTCGCCAACGCCTTCCGCGCCGAGTCACCGATGCTGCTGATCGGCGGCCAGGGCGCACTCACCCAGCACAAGATGGGGTCCCTCCAGGACCTGCCGCACGTCGACATGATGAACCCGATCACCAAGTTCGCGGCGACCGTGCCCGACACGGCCCGCGCGGCGGACATGGTGTCCATGGCATTTCGGGAGTGCTACCACGGCGCACCCGGGCCCTCCTTCCTGGAGATCCCGCGCGACGTGCTCGACGCCAAGGTGCCGGTGTCCAAGGCACGGGTGCCGCAGACCGGCGCCTACCGGGCCTCGACCCGCTCGGCCGGAGACCCCGAGGCCATCGAGAAGCTGGCCGACCTGCTCGTACACGCCGAGAAGCCGGCCATCCTGCTCGGCAGCCAGGTGTGGACCACCCGGGGCACCGAATCGGCCATCGAACTGGTCCGCAGCCTGAACATCCCCGCCTACATGAACGGCGCCGGCCGCGGCACCCTGCCGCCCGGCGACCCGCACCACTTCCAGCTCTCGCGCCGCTACGCCTTCTCCAACGCCGATGTCATCGTGATCGTCGGCACGCCCTTCGACTTCCGCATGGGCTACGGCAAGCGGCTCTCCGCGAACGCCACCGTGGTGCAGATCGACCTCGACTACCGCACCGTCGGCAAGAACCGCGACATCGACCTCGGCATCGTCGGCGACGCCGGCCTGGTGCTGAAGTCCGTCACCGAGGCCGCCACCGGGCGGGTCAACGGCGGCGCCTCCAAGCGCAAGGAATGGCTGGACGAACTGCGCGCCGCCGAGCAGACCGCACTGGAGAAGCGGCTGCCGAGCCTCAAGTCCGACTCCTCCCCCATCCACCCCTACCGCCTGGTCAGCGAGATCAACGACTTCCTCACCGAGGACTCGATCTACATCGGCGACGGCGGCGACATCGTCACCTTCTCCGGGCAGGTCGTCCAGCCGAAGTCGCCGGGCCACTGGATGGACCCCGGCCCGCTCGGCACCCTCGGCGTCGGCATCCCGTTCGTGCTCGCCGCCAAGAAGGCCCGGCCCGACAAGGAGGTCGTCGCGCTCTTCGGCGACGGCGCGTTCTCCCTGACCGGGTGGGACTTCGAGACCCTCGTCCGCTACAACCTCCCCTTCGTCGGGATCGTCGGCAACAACTCCTCAATGAACCAGATCCGCTACGGCCAGGCCGCCAAGTACGGCATTGAGCGCGAGCGGGTCGGCAACACCCTCGGCGACGTCCACTACGACAAGTTCGCCCAGATGCTGGGCGGCTACGGCGAGGAGGTCCGCGACCCCGCCGACATCGGCCCGGCACTGCGCCGCGCCCGTGAGTCGGGCAAGCCGTCGCTCATCAACGTCTGGGTCGACCCGGACGCGTACGCCCCCGGGACCATGAACCAGACCATGTACAAGTGAGGTGATCCGGTGACCGCCAAGGCACTCGAAGGCGTCCGCGTCCTGGACATGACCCACGTCCAGTCCGGGCCCTCCGCGACCCAGCTGCTCGCCTGGCTCGGCGCGGACGTCGTCAAACTGGAGGCGCCGTCCGGCGACATCACGCGCAAGCAGCTGCGTGATCTGCCCGACGTCGACTCGCTCTACTTCACGATGCTCAACAGCAACAAGCGCAGCATCACCCTGAACACCAAGACCGAACGCGGCAAGGAGATCCTCACCGAGCTGATCCGGCGCTCCGACGTCATGGTCGAGAACTTCGGGCCGGGCGCGGTCGACCGCATGGGGTTCAACTGGGACCGCATCCAGGAGATCAATCCGCGGATCGTCTATGCCTCCATCAAAGGGTTCGGCGACGGCCCGTACACCAACTTCAAGGCGTACGAGGTCGTCGCGCAGGCCATGGGCGGGTCGATGTCGACCACCGGCTTCGAGGACGGACCGCCGCTGGCGACGGGGGCCCAGATCGGGGACTCGGGCACCGGTGTGCACGCCGTGGCGGGCATCCTGGCGGCGCTCTACCAGCGCGAGCACACCGGGCGCGGGCAGCGGGTGAACGTGGCCATGCAGCACGCTGTGCTCAACCTCTGCCGGGTGAAGCTGCGCGATCAGCAGCGCCTGGCCCACGGTCCGCTCCGTGAATACCCCAACGAGGACTTCGGCGACGAGGTTCCCCGCTCGGGCAACGCGTCCGGCGGCGGCCAGCCCGGCTGGGCGGTCAAGTGCTCGCCGGGCGGACCGAACGACTGGGTGTATGTGATCGTGCAGCCGGTCGGCTGGCAGCCGATCACCGAGCTGATCGGGCGGCCCGAGCTGGCCGACGACCCCGAGTGGGCGACACCCGAGGCCCGGCTGCCCCAGCTCGGCAAGATGTTCCAGCTGATCGAGGAGTGGACCTCGACGCTCCCCAAGTGGGAGGTGCTGGAGAAGCTCAACGCGCGCAACGTGCCGTGCGGGCCGATCCTGTCCACCCGGGAGATCATCGAGGACTCCTCGCTGGCCGCCAACGAGATGGTGGTCCGCGTCCCGCACCCGGAGCGCGGCGAGTACATCACCGTAGGCAGCCCGCTGAAGCTGTCCGACTCCCCCGTCGACGTGATCAGTTCGCCGCTGCTGGGCGAGCACAACGCCGATGTCTACGTCGGCGAACTGGGCCTCGGTGACGAGGAACTGCGCCTGCTCAAGTCGAACGGAGTGATCTGACGTGATGGCGGAAGACCGGGTGCTGAGGGTGCGTACGCTCCTCGACGCGGTGCGGGCCGAAGGGCGGACCGCGCTGACGGCACCCGAGGGCAAGGTGATCGCCGATGCCTACGCGATCGCCGTACCGGGCGAGGAACTGGCGACGGATGTCGACGAGGCCGTGGCGTTCGCCGCGCGGTTCGGCGCGCCGGTCGTCATGAAGATCGTCTCGCCGGACATCCTGCACAAGACCGACGCCGGCGGGGTGATCGTCGGTGTGGAGGGCGCGGCCGATGTGCGGGCCGCGTTCCACAAGATCATCGACAACGCGCGTGCCTATGACGCCGCCGCCCGGATCGAGGGCGTGCAGGTGCAGGAGCTGCTGCCCAAGGGGCAGGAGGTGATCGTCGGGGCGGTGACCGACCCGACGTTCGGCAAGGTCGTGGCGTTCGGCCTGGGCGGGGTCCTGGTGGAGGTCCTCAAGGACGTCACCTTCCGGCTCGCCCCGGTGGACGCCGACGAGGCACTGTCGATGCTGGACTCCATCCGCGCGGCGGAGATCCTGCGCGGGGTGCGCGGTGCGCCCGCGGTGGACCGGTGGGCGATCGCCGAGCAGATCCGCCGGGTCTCCGAGCTGGTCTCGGACTTCCCGGAGATCGCCGAGGTGGACCTCAACCCGGTGATCGCCACCCCGGACGGGGCGGTCGCGGCGGACATCCGCATCATCCTGGCCGAGTCACAGCCCAAACAGCGCCGCCGGTACACGCGCGAGGAGATCCTCACCTCGATGCGCCGCCTCATGCAGCCGTCCTCGGTGGCGGTCATCGGCGCGTCGAACGAACAGGGCAAGATCGGCAACTCGGTCATGCGCAACCTGGTCGACGGAGGTTTCGCCGGCGAGATCCACCCGGTGAACCCCAAGTCCGATGACATTCTCGGCCGCAAGGCGTACAAGAGTGTCACGGACGTTCCCGGTGAGGTGGATGTGGCCGTGTTCGCCATCCCGGCCAAGTTCGTGGCCGCGGCGCTGGAGGAGGTGGGCCGCAAGAAGATCCCCAACGCGGTGCTGATCCCCTCCGGGTTCGCCGAGACCGGCGAGCATGAACTCCAGGACGAGATCGTGGCCATCGCCGAGCGGCACGGCGTCCGGCTGCTGGGCCCGAACATCTATGGCTATTACTCGACGTGGCAGGACCTGTGCGCCACGTTCTGCACGCCGTACGACGTCAAGGGCGGGGTCGCGCTGACCTCGCAGTCGGGCGGCATCGGGATGGCCATCCTGGGCTTCGCGCGGACCACCAAGACCGGCGTGTCGGCGATCGTGGGCCTGGGCAACAAGTCGGACCTGGACGAGGACGACCTGCTGACCTGGTTCGGTGAGGACCCGCACACCGAGTGCATCGCGATGCACCTGGAGGACCTCAAGGACGGCCGGGCGTTCGTGCAGGCCGCGCGGGAGACGGTGCCCAAGAAGCCGGTCGTGGTGCTCAAGGCGGGCCGTACCGCCGCGGGCGCCAAGGCGGCCGGCTCGCACACCGGCGCCCTCGCGGGCGACGACGCCGTGTACGACGACATCCTCCGGCAGGCGGGTGTCATCAGGGCGCCGGGCCTGAACGACATGCTGGAGTACGCGCGCGCGTTGCCGGTGCTTCCGGCGCCCAAGGGCGACAACATCGTGATCATCACCGGGGCGGGCGGCAGCGGTGTGCTGCTCTCCGACGCGGTGACCGACAACGGTCTGTCCCTGATGGAGATCCCGGACGACCTGGACGCCGCCTTCCGTGAGTTCATCCCGCCCTTCGGGGCCGCGGGCAACCCGGTGGACATCACCGGGGGCGAGCCGCCGTCGACGTACGAGGCGACGATCCGGCTCGGTCTGGAGGATCCGCGCATCCATGCGCTGGTCCTCGGCTACTGGCACACCATCGTCACGCCTCCCATGGTCTTCGCGGAGCTGACCGCGCGCGTGGTGGCCGAGTTCCGGGAGCGCGGCATAGAGAAGCCCGTAGTGGCGTCGCTGGCCGGCGATGTCGAGGTCGAGGAGGCGTGCCAGTACCTCTTCGAGCACGGTGTCGTGGCGTATCCGTACACGACCGAGCGGCCGGTGGCCGTACTGGGCGCCAAGTACCGCTGGGCGCGTGCGGCGGGCCTGTTGGGGGGCGGTTCATGAGCTGAGGGCGCGGGGGCCGGCCGGCGGTGCGCCGTCGGCCGGCCCCGGGACCCGCGCGCGCACGAAAGCACGAAAGGCATGGACAGGGGGCGCTGGCCAGAACTTTCGAGGCAAGGGGTGCGAGTAATTGTGACTACCACCGACGTTCCAGGGGTCGCCTCGTTCCGTGAGGTGACCGACAAGAACGGACGCGTTTACCGCGTCGGCGAATCCGACATCGACGTCATGGGCCGCAAGCGCAAGTGGATGGTGATCCTGCCGTGGATCGGCATGATGGGCATCTCCTCCGCCGAGTACGCGTTCGCGTCCGCCGAGGACACGCTGCACATCGCGCACAGCTGGAACAGTCTGCACATCTTCTGGATGATGACTGTCTGGATCTTCTTCCAGGCAGCGGTGGCGTTCCCCGCGGGGAAGCTGCGTGAGAGCGGAAAACTGCCGGCCCGCTGGGCGATGATGCTCGGCGCGCTCGGCACCGGGCTGGGTTATCTGTCTCTGGCCTTCGCGCCACATGTGATCGTCGCCTATATCGGCTTCGGCATGTTCAGCGGTATGGGCGCGGGCATGGTGTACGCCACCTGCGTCAACATGGTCGGCAAGTGGTATCCGGAGCGCAAGGGCGGCAAGACCGGCTTCGTCAACGGCGGTTTCGCCTACGGTTCGGTGCCCTTCGTGTTCCTGTTCACCGGCTACATGGATATCACCAACTTCCGCTGGGTACTGGTCGCGGTCGGTGTCTTCCTCGCCGGTGTCGTCGCCTTCGCCGGTTACTTCTTCCGGGACCCGCCGAAGAACTGGTGGCCGGCCGAGATCGACCCGCTGAACCCGCCGAAGGACCCGCGTGCGGCCCGCTCGATGCGGATGAACCCGCCGGCGGTCCACCAGTACTCCCCCAAGGAGGCGTGGAAGACGGGCCGGGTGGCCCTGATGTGGGTGTGTCTGGCCTGCACGTCCGGCGTGAACATCTTCGGTATCGCCTTCCAGGTGGACATCGGGGAGGAAGCCGGGTTCGCGGGCGGCATCGTGGCCACGGCGATGTCCCTGAAGGCGATCGTCAACGGCACCGGCCGCGGTGTCATCGGCTGGCTGTCCGACCTGTACGGCCGCAAGCGCTGCCTGCTGGTCGTCTGCGTCATCCTGGGGCTCTCGCAGTACGGGATCCTCTGGTCGGCCGAGCTGAAGAACCTTCCGCTGTTCCTGCTCTTCTCCTCCATCTCCGGCTTCGGCGGCGGCGCCATCTTCCCGATGTTCGCCGCGCTCACCGCGGACTACTTCGGTGAGAACAACAACGCGTCCAACTACGGCATGGTCTACAGCGCCAAGCTGGTCTCCGGTCTCGGCGCGGGCATGGGCGCCGTGGTCGTCGCCGCCTGGGGCCACTCCGGTGCCTTCATCCTGGCGGGCTCCATCTCGCTGTTCGCCGGCTGCATGGCCCTGTTCCTCAAGCCACCGGGACGCGACAACGACAAGCGCATCACTCCCAACCCACAACCGCTCGGCGAGGAAACCGCGTGACATGACGGCAGATCCGTACGCACCAAAGAACAGCACGTCAGCACAGTCCGACGCCGCACACCGTCCCTACCGCGAGGTGACCGACGCGCGCGGGCGTGTCTTCCGCATCGGGGAGACCGACCGCGACATCCTCGGCCACTCCCGCAAGATCATGGTGTACCTGCCGTGGCTCGCCATGATGGCCATCAGTGTCTTCGAGTACGCCTACGGCTCGGCCGAGGACACCCTGTCCCACGCCCACGGCTGGAGTCAGAGCGACACCTTCTGGATCCTCAGTGTCTGGGTGTTCTTCCAGGCCGGCATCGCCTTCCCCGCGGGCTGGCTGCGGGAGAAGGGGATCCTGACGGCCCGCCGGGCCATGTACATCGGTTCCGGCATGTGTCTGCTCGGCTTCCTCGCCCTGTCCCACCTGAGCAATGTCCTCCTGGCGATCCTCGGCTTCGGCGTCGTCGGCGGGATCGGAGCCGGCCTGATCTACGCGACCTGCATCAACATGGTCGGCAAATGGTTCCCCGAACGACGCGGCGCCCGCACCGGCTTCGTCAACGGTGGATTCGCGTACGGATCACTGCCGTTCATCTTCATCTTCAACTACGGATTCGACACCGCGAACTACCACCGCGTCCTGGACCTGATCGGCCTGTACATCATGATCGTGGTCGTGGGATGCGCGTTCTTCTTCAAGGACCCGCCGAAGAACTGGTGGCCCGCGGACATCGACCCGCTCACCCAGGCGGGCGATACGAAGAACGCGGTCGCGCTCGCCAAGAACCCCCCGGCGACGCGCCAGTACAGGCCCATGGAGGCGATCCGCACCGGGATGCTGCCCCTGATGTGGATCTCGATCGTGCTGACGGCAGGAGTGTCGATCTTCGGGATCTCCTTCCAGGTCAGCTTCGCCAAGGAGGTCGGCTTCGGCCCCTTGGTGGCGGCCTCGTCGATGGGTGTCATGGCGGTCATCAACGGTGTCGGCCGGGGCGTGGTGGGCTGGCTGTCCGACCGGTGGGGCCGCAAGTCCACCCTGGTCTTCGTGGTCGTCGTGCTGGGCCTGGCCCAGTTCGGCGTGATCTGGGCCGGGCATCTCAAGAGCGAGTGGCTGTTCCTGGTCTTCGCCTTCCTGTCCGGCTTCGGCGGCGGCGCGTTCTATCCGCTCTTCGCGGCGCTGACCCCGGACTACTTCGGCGAGAACTACAACGCGACCAACTACGGCCTGGTCTACAGCGGCAAACTGATCAGCGGCCTGTTCGGCGGCGGCCTCGGTTCCATGGCCGTGGCCGCGTGGGGCTACTACGGCGCCTACGCGCTGGCCGGCGGTCTCTCGATGGTCGCCGCGGCCATCGCGCTGCTGCTGCGGCAGCCGGGGGCGGGCGTGTCCGGTGGCCGGGCCGCGCCGACCCGGCCACATCCCCAGCCGGCGGGCTGAGCCGACCATCCCCGCCGGTCCATGAAGGAGGCCCTCCCCAGCCACTGGGGAGGGCCTCCTCGCGCGCGTGGGCTACGGTGCCGGAGGCCGCCGTCCGTCCGGCGCAGCCGTCAGCCGCGGTGCCTGACCGGGGGCGGTCAGCTCTTCTCGCGCAGCGAGTGCAGGTGCTCGCTGGAGCGGCGGGCGAAGCGCAGGGAGTCGCCCGGGTTGTCGTGCTCGGCCTGCCAGTGGTGGTAGAGGCGCTGGCCGCGCAGCCGGGTGACCGCGGAGATGAACTTCTGGTAGTCGATGTCGCCGTCTCCGACATCGGTCATCCGGTAGCCGTAGGCGGTCGCCGGGTCGTACTCGCCGTCCTTGACGTGGAACAGCGGGTAGCGGTCGGGCTGCTTGAGGACGTAGCGCACCGGGTCGAAGGGGGCCGCGGTGCCGTCGGGCCGCTTGGAGAAGCGGTGCTGGCCGACGAACGCCCAGTAGATGTCCATCTCCAGGTAGACGAGGTCGGGGTCGGTCTCGGCGAGCAGGACGTCGTAGAGGCGGACCTTGGGGTTGTCACTGGCGAAGGAGAATTCCTCGGAGTGGTTGTGCTGGTAGAACTTCATGCCCCGCTTGCGGGCCGCGGCGCCGTAGGTGTTGAACTCCTCGGCGGCGCGCTTCCAGGCGTCGACGGTGTTGCCGTAGCGGAACGGCCCGGAGGCGGTGCCTATGTGCTTGAGGCCGAGGGCCTGGGCGTCGTCGAGGACCTTGGTGAGGTTCTGCGCGAAGGTGTAGGCGTTGGGGTCGCTGGAGTAGTAGCCGACGTGGCTGCCGATCGGGTTCAGGCCGTGGTCGCGGGCGAGTCGCTTGAGCTGGGCGAGGGTGATCGGGCCCGCCGAGCCCTGGCCGTAGCCGGCCAGCTCGATCTCGTCGTAGCCGTACTCCTCCAGCTCGGCGAAGACGGGCGCGAAGCCGAGCGTGGAGATCTTGTCGCGGAGGCTGTAGAGCTGGATGCCGAGCCGGCCGGGGGGCAGGACGGGGCGGCCCCGGCCGCCGCGCCGGTCGGCGGCGTCGGTGGCGGCCTGCGCGGGGGCGGCGGCACCCACCAGGGCGGCGGCGGTGGCGCCCGCGGCGACGCCGAGCATGCCTCGTCTGCTGAGGCGGTGGGACAGTTCGGGGTCGTTCGCCTTGCTGGTGCGAGGCGTGCGGCTCATGGGAACTCCTTGTGATCGCAGGGCGTTGTCAGTGGTGAGTGCTTCACTGATGTCAGTGCTTCACCGATGGCCACCCGGTCAGTGACAACCGAGTGGCCGGTGATGACCGGATGGCCGGTGACCAGGTGGTTCGGTGATGAACAGTGGAGACTTCACTGAGGGATGGTCGGATCGCCGGGTCCGACGGGCCGGCCGAGGCCGGCGAGATGGAGCAGGAGTGACTTGACATCGGTGGCCGCTACGCGGTCTCCGACAGCGCGGGGGGTGGAGCAGATGATGAGCGGACCGTCGTCGTCGCTCAAGGGAAGGCGGCCGTGGCTGCCGCGAATAGGTGAGGGATCCAGCGGCACGACCGCCATGCGGTAGCGCATGCCCAGCTTCTTGCGGGCCAGCGCGGTCGCCGCCTTGACCTTGACATAGGGGTCGAGGGGATCCATGAACAGCTCGACCGGGTCGTAGCCGGGTTTGCGGTGGATCTCGACGAGCTGCGCGAAGTCGGGCGCGCGGTCGTCGTCGAGCCAGTAGTAGTACGTGAACCAGGCGTCCGGCTCCGCCACGGCGACGAGTTCACCGGCGCGCGGATGGTCCAGCCCATGGGTCTTCTTGCCCTCGTCATCGAGGAGTTGCTCGATGCCGGGCAGATCGGCGAGCGCGGCGCGGGTGGCTTCGAGGTCCTCGGGGCGGCGGACGTAGACATGGGCGATCTGGTGGTCGGCGACCGCGAAGGCGCGGGAGGCCATCGGGTCGAGGTACTCCATGCCGTCCTGGGTGTGCACCTCCAGCAGTCCGGCCCGGCGCAGCGCGCGGTTGATGTCGACGGGCCGGCTGACCGGGGTGATGCCGTACTCGGAGAGGGCGACGACGGTCCGGCCCTCGGCGCGGGCGTCGTCCAGCAGCGGGGCCAGGGCCGCGTCCAGGTCGGTGGCGGCCTTCAGGGAGCGCGGGTCGTCGGGGCCGTAGCGCTGGAGGTCGTAGTCGAGATGCGGGAGGTAACACAGCGTCAGATCAGGGTGACGGGTACGCATGATGTGGCGGGTGGCGTCGATGATCCACTGGCTGGAGACCAGATCGGCGCCGGGGCCCCAGAAATGGAAGAGGGGGAAGGTGCCGAGTTTCTCGGTGAGTTCGTCGTGCAGAGCGGGCGGGCGGGTGTAGCAGTCGGGTTCTTTGCGGCCGTCGGCGTAGTAGACGGGACGGGGGGTGACGGTGATGTCGGTGTCCGCGCCCATGGCGTACCACCAGCAGATATTGGCGACCGTGTAGCCGGGGTGGGCGCGGCGGGCGGCGTCCCAGAGCTTGTCGCCGCTGACCAGGCCGTTGTGCTGGCGCCACAGCAGGACGTCGCCGAGTTCGCGGAAGTACCAGCCGTTGCCGACGATGCCGTGTTCGCAGGGCATGGTGCCGGTGAGGAAGGTCGACTGGGCGGCGCAGGTGACGGCGGGCAGGACGGTGCCGAGCGGGGCGCGGGAGCCGGATCGGCCGAGGGCTTGGAGGTGGGGCATGTGGTCGAGCAGACGGGGGGTGAGGCCGACGACGTCCAGGACCAGGAGCGGGGTCGGGGTGGTGTCCTCGGTGGGTGCCGGGGGTGCCGGGGATGGCGGGGTCACGGCAGCTCCTTGAGGCCGAGGTCGGTCAGCAGGTCGCGGGCGAGGGTGAGTTCGGCGGCGATGCCGTCGGCGAGCTGGTTGCGGGCGCGGGGCCGCAGCTCGGGCGGGAGGGCCTGCCAGGTGTAGGTCTCGACCTCCAGGTGGCGGGTGAGCGGGACGGGGCCGCCGACCAGCCGGGTCAGGGTGGTGCGCAGGACGGGGAGCGTGGAGGTGAGGGGCGCCGCGGGGGCGGCGTGCAGGGGGACATGGAAGTGGGAGCGCCAGGGGGAGGCGTCGGGGAGGTGGTCGCCGGCGAGGGCTTCGCCGAGGTCGTCGGTGCCGCGCAGGCCGGCGGCGGTGGCGGTGCGGGTCTGGTGCAGGAAGCGGGGTTCGTCGAAGGCGGCGAGGGCCTCGCGGACCTCGGGGAGGTGGGGTTGTTCGGCGTGCAGGGCGGCCGAGAGCTGGGTTTTGACGACGGGGACGCCGTGTGCGGTGAGGGCGTCCAGGGCGGTGTGCGGATCTTCGAAGGAGGTGGCGAGATGGCAGGTGTCGACGCAGATGCCGATGCGGGGGTGGCCGATCCCGGTGAGCGGGGCGAGGGCGTCGGCGGTGGTCTCCACGACACAGCCGGGTTCCGGTTCCAGGCCGATGCGCAGGGAGCGGCCGGTGAGTTCTTCGAGCGCGTCGAGGCGTTCGGCGAGGGTGCGCAGGGCGGCCAGGGAGGCGTCGAGGCGTTCGGGTCCTGCGGCGGTGCGCCAGGCGAGGGGCAGGGTGGAGATGGTGCCCTCGGTGACGTCGTCGGGCAGCAGTCCGGCGAGGAGCCGGGCCAGGGCGGTGGTGTGCTCCAGGCGCTCGGGGTCGGCCCAGTCGGGCTTGTAGACGCGGTACTTGACCTCGTCGGCGCCGAAGCCCTCGTAGGGGAAGCCGTTGAGGGTGACGACCTCAAGGCCGCGCTGGTCGAGTTCGGTGCGCAGGGTGCGCAGGGCCGACGGGTCGGCGACCAGGGTGGCGGTGGCGTCCTTGGCGAGCCACAGGCCGATGCCGAGGCGGTCGCGGCCGAGGCGGCGGCGGACGGGTTCGCAGTGGTCGCGGAGCTGGGCGAGGACGCCGTCGAAGGTCTCGGCGGGGTGGACGTTGGTGCAGTAGGCGAGGTGGACGGTGGAGCCGTCGGGGTGGCGGAAGCGCATCGCTCACTCCCCGCCGCGCAGGATGGAGTTGCCCTCATGGGTGGGGTCGGTGATGGCGACATCGAGGTTCAGCCGCCCGCTGAGCCCGTAGAAGGCGACGGGGTTGCGCCACAGCACCCGGTCGACGTCGTCGTCGGAGAAGCCCTCGGCCAGCATCAGGTCGGCGACCTTGCGGGTCTTCAGGGGGTCGCTGCGGCCCCAGTCGGCGGCGGAGTTGATCAGCACCTGCTCGGGTCCGTAGGCGCGGAGCAGGGCGACCGTGCGCTGTTCGTCCATCTTGGTGTCGGGATAGACGGAGAAGCCGAGCCAGCAGCCGCTGTCCTTGGCCTCCTTGACGGTGGTTTCGTTGAGGTGGTCGATCAGGACGCGGTCCAGGGGCAGCGCGGATTCGCGGACCACGTCGATGGTGCGGCGCAGCCCGGCGAGCTTGTCGCGGTGCGGGGTGTGCACCATGGCGGGCAGTTCGTGGTCGGCGGCGAGCTGGAGCTGGGCGGCGAACGCGGTGTCCTCGGCCGGGGTCATGGAGTCGTAGCCGATCTCGCCGACGGCGACGACCTGGTCCTTGACGAGATAGCGGGGCAGTTCGTCGAGGACGGGGACGCAGCGGGGGTCGTTGGCCTCCTTGGGGTTGAGGGCGATCGTGCAGTGGTGGGCGATGCCGTACTGGGCGGCGCGGAAGGGTTCCCAGCCGAGCAGGGCGTCGAAGTAGTCGAGGAAGGAGGTGGGCGAGGTGCGGGGCTGGCCGAGCCAGAAGGCGGGTTCGACGACGGCGCGGACGCCGGCCGCGTACATGGCCTCGTAGTCGTTCGTGGTCCTGGAGGTCATGTGGATGTGGGGGTCGAAGATGCGCATCAGGACTCCTTGCCGTGGGGGCCGGCCGGGCTCGCCGGGGGTGCGGTCTCGGTCAGGGCCAGGACGCGGTACAGGTCCTCGGGGACGTCACGGCCTGCGGCGGTGCGCTCGGCGGCGTAGTCGGCGAGCATCCGGGCGAGTTCGCTGTCGCCGCCGGCCCGGCGGGCGAGGTCCGCCACCTCGGTGACGGACACGCCGGTGAACAGGCACTTCAGGACGGCGTGGCGCCAGGCGTGGGGGGTGAGATGGCGGGCGCCGTAGGGGCCGAGGGCGGCGGCGACGAGGGTGGTGTCATTGGCGCGCAGCGCGTCCTCGATCAGTGGCAGGGCCTCCGGGCCGGGCACGAGGTGGGTGAGGGCGTGCAGCACGGCGCGGCGTTCGGCGCCGGTGCCCTGGGAGTAGACCCGGTCGAGGGCGGTGGCGTCGGCGCGGGCGGCGTGCAGGATCAGCACGCGGGCGGCGTCGGCGTGGTCGGGGCCGCAGCGGCGGCCGGCCTCGGCGAGTCTCAGCTCCCATGCGGAGATCGGGCCGTGCGAGCCGGGGTGGTCGGCGGCCTCTTGCAGGGCGCGTTCCAGCCAGGAGCCGGCGTCCGGGGTGAGCGAGGCGGTGAGGCGGGTGCGCAGTTCGCCCAGGGGGAGGCCGGTGGGCTTCAGGTCCACGCTGCTGCGGTGATTCATCTGGGGCTCCCTTGTGGGGACGGCGCGGCTTGGCGCAGGAAGGGGAGGGAGAGTTCGGCGAAGTGCGGGCCCGCGTGGGAGTGGCGGGGCAGTTCGACGACGGTCAGTCCCCGGTAGCCGGTGGCGGCGAGGGCGGCGAGGACCTCGGGGAAGTCGATCTCGCCCTCGCCCAGCGGGAGGTGTTCGTGCACACCGCGGCACATGTCCTCGATCTGGACGTGCCGCAGCCAGGGCGCGGCGGCGCGGACGCAGTCGGTGGGCGGGAGCGGCTCCAGGCACTGGCAGTGGCCGATGTCCAGGGTGAGGCCGAGGTGCTCGGGGTCGCCGAGGTCGCGGCGCAGCCGGTGGAAGTCGGCGAGGGTGGCGAGGAGATGGCCGGGTTCGGGTTCGACGGCGAGGGGGATGCCGGCGGTGGCGGCGGCGTCCAGGACGGGGGTGAGGGAGTCGGCGAGACGTTTCCAGGCGGTGTCGGGGTCGGTGCCGGCCGGGGGGACGCCGCTGAAGCAGTGCACGGCGTGGGCGCCGAGGTCGGCGGCGATCCGTACCGCCCGCAGCAGCAGGTCCACCCGGCGGGCGCGGTCCTCGGGGTCCGGGTCGAGCAGCGTGGGGCCGTGCTTGCGGCGCGGGTCGAGCACATAGCGGGCGCCGGTTTCGACGGTGACCTCCAGCCCCAGCTCGTCCAGCAGCCTCGCCGTCCGGCCGGTGCGGGTGGCGATGTCCGGGGCGAACGGGTCGAGATGCATGTGGTCGAGCGTCAGTCCGACGCCGTCGTAGCCGAGATCGGCGAGCAGGTGCAGGGCGTCGTCCAGCCGGAGGTCGGCGAGCCCGTTGGTGCCGTAGCCGAAACGGAGGGGGTGGGGTGGGGTGGGGGTGGCCTGCGAGGCGGGGGCGTGCGGCTTGGGACCGGGTGGTCGTGTGCCGCGCGAGGGGGAGGCGTGCGACTCCGGGCGGGGTGGCTGCGTGCGCGGCGACCGGGGGCGGTGAGGCTCGGGCTCCGGGGACTGCGCGCCGCGCGAGGGGGAGGCTTGCGACTCCGGGC
>NZ_JBHTZD010000004.1:50156-50544 GCF_042790455.1 Streptomyces sp. NPDC056734 | reverse complement strand
GGGGTGAGTGTGTGCTGCGCGACCGGGGGCGGTGGGGCTCGGGCTCCGGGGACTGCGCGCCGCGCGAGGGGGAGGCTTGCGACTCCGGGCGAGGTGACTGTGCGTCCGGCGACCGGGAGCCATGCGGCTCAGGCTCCGGGGACTGTGCGCCGCGCGACGCGGAGGCTTGCGACTCCGGGCGAGGTGACGGTGTGCTGCGCGACCGGGGGCGGTGGGGCTCGGGCTCCGGGGACTGTGCGCCCAGCGACACGGAAGCCTGCGACTCCGGGCCAGGTGACTGCCCGCCCCGCGACCGGGAGCCGTACGGCTCAGGCTCCGGGGACTGCGCGCCCCGCGACACGGAAGCCTGCGACTCCGGGCCAGGTGACTGCCCGCCCCGCGACCGGGA
>NZ_JBHTZD010000004.1:0-50056 GCF_042790455.1 Streptomyces sp. NPDC056734 | reverse complement strand
GCCGTACGGCTCGGACTCCGGGGACTGCGCGCCCAGCGACACGGAAGCGTGCGACTCCGGGGCAGGTGACCGTGTATCGCGCGAGACGAGGTCATGCGGCTCGGGGCGAGGTGACTGCGCGCCCGGCAAACCGGAGCCGTGCGGCTCGCGGTTCGGCGGCTTGGGGTTCGGTGGGCGGAGGCCCTGCGGCTCGGGGCTCATGTGACGCTCACCTTCTTTGCGAAGCGGGCCGCGAGGGGGCCGAGGGCGGCGATGGCCAACGCGGTGACGTTGGCGCCGGAACGGGCGGACAGCGCGGCCTGGAGCGGGATCATGGCGCGGATGCCGCCGCCGACGGCGCGCTGGGTGAGGGGAGGTGAGGGGTTGAGGGCGGCGTGGAGGTAGGGGCGCCCGGCGGTGGAGGCGTAGAGGAGGGCCAGGGCGGTACGGAGGGTGGTCCCGGGTGGGAGGGGGGTGGGGTGGAGTGAGGGGGGAGGGGGGAGCGCGCCGAGGCGGAGTCGGGGGAGGGCGGTGGTGAGGGGGGCGGAGGTCGTCAAGGCCGTGTTCGGGCTGGGGTTCGGGGCGGTGTGGGGGTTAGTGCCCGGCAGGCCCCGGGTGGCTGCTTCGCCGGGACCTGCCGGGGGTCGGGTGGTGAGGTGGGTCAGGAGAGCGGTGGCGGCCAGAGCGGCGAGGGGGGCGAGAGGCCGGCCGCCCTGGGTCTCGTCGCGGGACACGGTGGTGACCGCGAGGGTGTGGGCGCCGAGAAGTGCGGCGGAGGGGAGTGCCTCCCGGGTGCGGCCCTTGGTGGCCGCGGCGCCGAGCAGCAGGTCCAGGGCGCGGGCGCCCGCCATGGCTACGGGGCCGGCCGGGGTGTGCTTGAGGCCGAGGTCGTAGGCCCAGACGGTGGCCGCGAGGGGGGCGGCGACCGCGAGGGCCGGGCGTCCGGCGCGGGCGGCGAGAGCCAGGCCGACGGCGGTGAGGGCACCGGCGGCGGCGAGGGCCGCGGCGGGGCGGATCCGGCCGGAGGGGATCGGGCGGTGCGGGCGTTCGGCGGCGTCCTCCTCGCGGTCGGCCCAGTCGTTGAGGGCCATGCCCGCCTCGTAGAGGCAGAGGGAGGAGCCGATGGCGAGCAGCGTGCGGGAGTTGGGGCGGGCGCCCATGGCGGCGGCGCCGGTCAGGGCGTCTCCGGGGACGGTGAACAGCGCGGGGAGGCGCAGCAGTTCGGCCCAGGCGCGGAGTCTGGCGGGAGTGGAGAGCGGGCCGGTCCCCGCGGTGTGCGGGGTGGTGTCGCCGACCTTGTCCGGGTGGCAGTCCTTGCCGGGGCGGCCCGCCTTGCCAGGGTGGCCACCTTTCCCGGGGTGGCTGACCTCGCCAAGGTGGCCAAACCTGCCGGAGTGGCCGTCAGACCCGGTCTGGGCGTCGAGCCCGGCCTGGGCATCGGGGCCGCCACGGGCGCCATCACCAACCCCAGCGTCAAACCCACCCCGGGCGTCACGACCAACCTGCGCGTCAAGGCCGACTCCGGCGCCATCACCAATCCCGGCGCCAAAGCCGCCCTCGTGGTCAAAGCCACCCCCGACCTCATCGCCGCCCCGCCGACCCTCCGAGGCACCCCACGTCTCCTCGCCGTCCCAGTCGGCGTCGCCGCACGCCCCCGTACGGCAGCAGGCGTCCGACCCCGTCCCCCAGTCATCCTGGTCCCGGGCCCTGGTCGGCAACGCCCGGCCAAGGCCCGGGAGCCACGCGGCACGCGTACCCCGCGCAGCACCCGTACCCCGCACGACAGACGTACCCGGCGCGGCACCCGTACCCCGCGCGCCACGCCTACCCGGCCCGGCAGACGTATCCCATGCCGCGCGTGCGTCACGCGCAACGGTAGGCAGACGTCCGGCCAGTGCCGTCAGTTCCGACACCAGCGCCCGCAGCCTCATGCGCGCTCCTCGGAGTTCTCGTCGGCGTTCTCGCCGGAAGGCCCGTCGGCCGGGGCACCGCTGTCGTGCCCTCGCCCCGACACACCCCCCTCAGAAACCCGCGCCCGCGCCCCCACACCCCCCTCCGCCAGCAGCCCCCCGAACCGCACCAGCTCCCGGTACTGCTCCCCGAGGGCCGCCGGGCCCTCCCCCACCGGGTCCTTGAAGTAGAAGCCCAGTTCGGACAGAGGGCCGGAGAGGCCGGTTTCGTGGGCGCGGGCGGTCAGGCGGGCCAGGTCCAGGACCAGCGGAGCGGCCAGCGCGGAGTCGCAGCCCTGCCAGATGGTCTGCATGATCATGCGGGTGCCGAGGAAGCCGTCGAAGGCGATGTGGTCCCAGGCGGTCTTCCAGTCGCCGAGGGCCGGGACATCGTCGATGTGGACCTCGCCCTCGGGGGTGAAGCCGAGGGTGTCGGCGAGGACCCGTTCCTTGCCGGCGTTCTTGGCCGCCGCGGCGGCCGGGTCGGCGAGGGCGGCGCCGTCGCCGCCGCCCAGCAGGTTGGCGCCGGACCAGGCGCGGACGGTCAGCGCGCGCTGGGCGAACATCGGGCCGAGGACCGAGCGGAGCAGGGTCTGACCGGTCTTGCCGTCGCGGCCCGCGTGGGGCAGCCCGCTGTCGGCCGCCGCCCGGGCCGCGTCGGGGTGGTGCATGCCCTGGGAGGGGGTGAAGTTGACGTAGGGGCAGCCCGCGCGGAGGGCGGCCAGGGCGTACAGGGTGCTCGGCGCGTAGGTGTCGCCGGTGGCCGCCGGTTCGGTGGAGGCCACGTTCACCACCACGGCGCGGGCCAGCCCATGGCGTCGTACGAAGTCCTCGATGTCGGCGGCGAAGGCCGCGATCAGTTCGGGGGCGGTGCGGGTGTCGCCCGGGGTGGGGCCGCCGGGCCGGATCTCCTGGTCCGCCGCGGCCAGTTCCCCGGCGACGGCCGTGGTCAGGCCGGGCGGCAGGACACCGCCGGCGGTCAGGGCCTCGGCGTGTTTGGGCAGCGGGCAGTCGACGGTGTCATGACCGCCGAAGACGAGGTCGGACAGGGCGGGCAGGCCGCTGTCGGTGAAGGCGGGGGTCTCGGTCAGCATGCCGGTGGGCGGGTGCAGCCCCGCGGTGACGGCGGCGCACCCGGTGATGACGGTGGTGGCGACGGAGCCTCGGGCTCCGATCAGCCACACCCCTACACGCGGGCGGGAGAGGGACGCGGACATGGGCAGCCTCCTTGTCGTGCGCGAACCCAGAGGGCAGGGGAAGGGTCGGGAGACGGCGGGCAGGGGATGGGCCGGGAGACGGCGGGCGGGGATCCGGCGTTCCCCGCCCGCCGCCGTTCTAGTTGCCCGGAGTGGGCAGGTTCTTCAACTGGATGTTGCGGAAGGAGACCTGGTCACTGGCCCCATGGTTCTGGAGGCCGATGTAACCGTCGGTCAGGCTCCGCTGGGGGTCCTTGTTGGTGAAGTCGTTGATCTTGACTCCGTTGAGGAACACCTGGAGGCGTTCGCCCTGGACCTTGATCTCGTAGGAGTTCCACTGGCCGGGCGGCCGGAGGACCTGGTCACGGGCTTTGATGTTGGCCGACTTGAAGGAGTAGACCGATCCGGTGGTGCGGTCGGGCGCGTCCGTCGCGTCGATCTGGATCTCGTAGCCCTTGTTCACGGCGGACCACGGGTCGTCGGAGGCCGGGAAGCCCACGAAGATCCCGGAGTTGTCGTCGTCCTGCATCTTCCAGTCGAGCTTGAGGGAGTACGAGCCCAGCTCCTTGGCCTGGTACCAGAGCAGGCCCATGCCGCCCTCGGACTGGAGGGTGCCGTTGCTGACGGTGAACGTGCCGGGGCCGGCCTGCTTCCAGCCGTCCAGGGTCTGGCCGTTGAAGATCTTCCGGTAGTCCGTGCTGGGCTTGCAGTCGGCCTTGACCTGGCCGGTGGCGTACTGCATCCCGCCGAGCAGATGGGCCCGGAAGGCTTCCTCGGTGTAGGACTCCTTGGTGTGGCCGCCACCGGTGTAGAAGGACCGGCCGCCGCCGTAGGTCTGGCACCAGGCGATCGGGTGATCGCCCTTCATGGAGCCGCCCTGGTAGGTGGTCTCGTCCAAGGTGGCGAGGACCTTGGCCTGCTCACGGGGGTTGGTGCCGTAGTTGTACCACTCGTCGGTGCGCTCCCAGGTCTCGCCCAGGTGCGCCGTGGACGGGTGGTCGTGGTCCTCGACGCGGACGGTCGCCTGCTGGATCTGCGGGTGCGAGGTGAAGTAGGCGCCGACCAGACCGCCGTAGAACTCCCAGTCGTACTCGGTGTCGGCGGCGGCGTGGATGCCCATGTAGCCGCCGCCGTTCTCGACGTAGTTCTCGAACGCGGCCTGCTGCTCCGCGTTGAGGACGTCACCGGTGGTGGACAGGAAGGCCACGGCGTCGTACTTGGCGAGGTTGGCCGTGGTGAACTGGCGGGCTTCCTCGGTCGAGTCGACCGTGATGCCGGCCGGGGCGCCCAGCTCCTTCAGGGCGGCGACGCCGGCCGCGATGGAGTCGTGGCGGAATCCGGCGGTCTTGGAGAAGACCAGGACCTTCTTGCCGCCCTTGAACGGCTCGGTGGAGAACTCGAAGTCGTCCAGGTCGTACAGCGCGCCCGCGCCGCCCTTGAAGACCAGGAAGATCTCCGTGGTGCCCTTGGGCAGTGCCCGCAGCGGCACGTCGACGTTCTGGAACGTCTCCCAGCTGCCGGTCGGCGGGATGTAGGCCGAGCCGTGCAGCGGGCCGTCGGGCGAGCCGGTGCGCAGCTCGACGAAGCCGCCCGCGCCGCCGGAGGAGGCCCGTACGGTCAGCTTCTTCTGCCCGGCGAGCTGGTAGGGCGTGAAGGAGATCCAGTCGCCGTCGTCGATGTCGCCGACGGTCTTGCCGCCGTTGGCGGTGGGCTTGTCGTAGGTGCGGATGCCCGACTGGTTGGTGAAGTGCTCGGCCTGGCGGTGCAGCGGCTGGAGCACGGCACGGGCGGTGCCGGTGAGCGCCTCCTGGCCGTTGGCGCCACCGTCGGTGTAGCTGGCGCCGACGACGCCGTAGATGTTGGCGTTGGGGTCGTGGCCGCCGTCACCGGGCGGCGGGGTGAGGGTTCCGGTACAGCCTTGCTCGCTGGTCAGCTCGTGGGCGTGGGAGTCGTGGCCCAGGCTGTAGGAGACCTTGACCTTGGAGCAGTCGATGCGCTCCTCGGGGTCGGTGACGGTCACCTTGAACGGGACCGGCTTGCCGAACTCGGCCAGGGCGCCGTTGCCCGGGATGTCGATCTTCACCTTGGGTTCGGTGTTGCCGACGACGATCCGGACGCTGGCGGTGCCGGTGTTGCCCTCGGGGTCGGTGGCGGTGAAGGTCGCGGTGTAGGTGCCGACCTTCTTGTAGCGGTGGGTCGGGTTCGCGCCCTCGCCCTTGGTGCCGTCGCCGAAGTCCCAGCTGTAGGTGAGGTCGGGCGAGTCGGCGTCCGTCGCGGAGCCGGTGAAGGCCACCTTGAGGCCGGCCGCGCCGGACGTCTTGTCGGCCTTCGCCTCGGCGAGCGGGGAGAAGCCGTCCTGGGCGTACTCGATCCGGTACAGCGCGGAGTGCTCGTCGCCCTGGAACCAGGAGATGCCGTAGTCGAGGACGTAGAGGGCGCCGTCGGGGCCGAACTCCATGTCCATGATCTGGGTGCCGGTCCACGGGAAGGGGTTGATCGAGGCGACGGAGCCGTCCGCGTTCTGCTCGATCCGCTTGATCCAGCGGCGGCCGAACTCACCGGCGAAGAAGTCACCGTCGTAGGCCTCGGGGAACTTCACGCTGGAGTTCAGGTTCGGGTCGTAGCGGTAGACCGGGCCCGCCATCGGGGACTCGGAGCCGCTGCCGAACTCGGGCACGGAGCCACCGTCGTACGGGATCCAGGCGGCCTGCGCGGGCGGCAGGTCGACCAGGCCGGTGTTGTGCGGCGAGGTGTTCTTGGGGGCGGCGCAGTCGAACTTCTCACCGGAGACGCCGGTGCCGAAGTCGTAGTCGACGTATGCCTCGTTGTTGCCGACGCAGAACGGCCAGCCGAAGTTCGCGGCCTCGGTGACCTTGGCGAACTCGACCATGCCGGCCGGGCCGCGGCCCGGGTTGGCGGCGCCCGCGTCGGGGCCGTAGTCACCGACGTAGACGATGCCGGTCTGGTCGTCGACGCTCATCCGGAACGGGTTGCGGAAGCCCATCGCGTAGATCTCGGGACGGGTCTTGTCCGTGCCGGGCGCGAAGAGGTTGCCCTCCGGGACGGTGTACGAGCCGTCCGCCGCGACCTTGATCCGCAGGATCTTGCCGCGCAGGTCATTGGTGTTGCCGGAGCTGCGGCGGGCGTCGAAGGCCGGGTTGCGGTTCTCGCGGTCGTCGATCGGCGCGTAGCCGTCGGAGGCGAAGGGGTTGGTGTCGTCGCCGGTCGACAGGTAGAGGTTGCCGTCCGCGTCGAAGTCGATGTCGCCGCCGACGTGGCAGCAGATGCCGCGGGAGGCCGCGACGTCCAGGACCTTCTTCTCGCTGGCGAGGTCCAGGGTGCCGTTGGGGTTCAGGACGAAGCGGGAGAGGCGGTTGACGCCGTCGAACTTCGCGAAGTCCGCGGCGGTGCCGGTCTCGGGGGCGTCGCCCGCGGGGGTGTCCAGCGGCGGGGCGTAATAGAGGTAGATCGCCCGGTTGTTGACGAAGTCCGGGTCGATGCCGACGCCCTGGAGGCCCTCCTCGTCATGGGTGTAGACGGGGATCTTGCCCGCGACCTTGGTGACACCCGCCTGGTCGGTCAGGCGCAGTGTGCCGTCGCGGGAGGTGTGCAGGACGCTGCGGTCCGGGAGCACGGCGAGCGACATCGGCTCGCCCATCTCGGGCTCGCCCTTGGCGAGCGGCACCTGCTGGAACTGCTCCTCGGCGACGGCCGGTTCGGCCTCCGCGGATCCGGGAGCGGCGCCGGCGACGGCCGCCGGGGTGCCCACGGCCAGCAGGAGGCCGGTGAAGAGGGCGACGGCGGTGCGGAGACGGGGGCGCCTCGCGGTGTCGGTGGTTCTGATCCTGGATCCGGTTCTGGCTCTGGTTCTGTGCACGAAGGTCCCTCCGGGAACGGGGTGAGCCGTACGGGGTGGTGCTTGCGTGTGCGGTGCGGGCGCCGGGGTGCGCCGTCACCCCGGAGGTCTGTGTGTCCTGAACGCTTTCCTGGACTCTCCAGGGACGGTATCCGTGTCCGTCCGGGGCGAACACCCCTTGCGTCAGGATCGGTCCGGCTTTTTCCCATCGCAGGACAAAGCGGGATTCGGGCAGGTCGGAGGGGGGACGGGCGGTTGCTCCGGCCCCGCCCCCGACCTGCCGTCAGGTACGTGGATCAGCTGTTGATCACCTGTTGATCGGTCGTGGATCAGCCGCGGTTCAGCGGCGGTTCAGCGGCGGTTCAGCGGCGGTTCAGCGGCGGTTCAGCCTCGGATCAGCCTCGGATCAGCTGTTGAACGCGGCGTCGAAGGACACGGTGGGTGGTTCGAAGTCGAATGCCTTGAGACGGGTGAGCGCCTCGGGGGCGCCCTGGAGCCGGTCCATGCCGGCGTCCTCCCACTCGACGGAGATCGGACCGTCGTAGCCGATCGAGCGCAGCATCCGGAAGACGTCCTCCCAGGGCACGTCGCCGTGCCCGGCGGAGACGAAGTCCCAGCCGCGGCGCGGGTCGCCCCAGGGGAGGTGGGAGCCGAGCCGGCCGTTGCGCCCGTCGAGCCGCTTACGGGCCTCCTTGCAGTCGACGTGGTAGATCCGGTCGCGGAAGTCCCACAGGAACCCGACCGGGTCGAGGTCCTGCCAGACGAAATGCGAGGGGTCGAAGTTGAGGCCGAAGGCGGGCCGGTGGTCCACGGCCTCCAGGGCCCGCTGGGTGGTCCAGTAGTCGTAGGCGATCTCGCTGGGGTGCACCTCGTGGGCGAAGCGCACGCCCTCGGCGTCGAAGACGTCCAGGATCGGGTTCCAGCGGTCGGCGAAGTCCTGGTAGCCGCGCTCGATCATGGACTCGGGGGCGGGCGGGAACATCGCGACCAGGTGCCAGATCGCGGAGCCGGTGAAGCCGATGACGGTGTCGACGCCGAGTGCGGCGGCGGCCCGTGCGGTGTCGGCGATCTCGGCGGCGGCCCGCTGCCGCACGCCCTCCGCGTCGCCGTCGCCCCAGATCCTCGCCGGGAGGATGCCCTGATGGCGTTCGTCGATGATGGCGTCGCAGACGGCCTGGCCGACCAGATGGTTGGAGATGGCCAGGCACTTCAGGCCGTACTTCTCCAGCAGTTGGTGGCGGCCCTTGACATAGCCGGGGTCGGCGAGGGCCTTGTCCACCTCGAAGTGGTCGCCCCAGCAGGCGAGTTCCAGACCGTCGTAGCCGAAGTCACGGGCGAGCCGGCAGACCTCCTCAAGAGGGAGATCGGCCCACTGGCCGGTGAAGAGGGTGAAGGTGCGCGGCATCTCAGCTGGCCTCCTGGACCGCGAGGGGAGTCGCGACGGGGTTCGCGACGGGGTTCGCGACGGGGTTCGCGATGGTGGTGTAGACGGAGTTCTTCTCCGCGCTCTCCTCGACGGCCGCCAGGACCCGCTGGACCTGGAGCCCGTCGGCGAAGGAGGGTTCGGGCCGGCGGCCCTCGGCGATGGCGTGCACGAGGTCGCGGGCCTGGTGCACGAAGGTGTGCTCGTAACCGAGGCCGTGCCCCGGCGGCCACCATGCCTCCAGGTACGGGTGACCGGGCTCGGTGACGAGGATGCGGCGGAAGCCGTTGTGCTCGTCGGGCTGGCCGGCGTCGTGGTACCAGAGTTCGTTGAGGCGCTCCAGGTCGAAGGCGAGCGAGCCGCGCTCGCCGTTCAGCTCCAGGCGCAGGGCGTTCTTGCGGCCGGTGGCGTACCGGGTGGCCTCGAAGGAGGCGAGGGCGCCGGACGGGAAGCGGGCGGTGAACAGGGCGGCGTCGTCGACGGTGACCTCTCCGGTGCCGTCGGCGGCGGTCGCGGACAGTCCGCTGGCCGCGCCGGGCAGCGGACGGTGGCGTACGAAGGTCTCGGTGAGCGCGGAGACCCCGGCCAGCCGCTCCCCCGCCAGATACTGGGCCAGGTCGATGATGTGCGCGCCGAGGTCGCCGAGCGAGCCGGAACCGGCCTGGTCCTTGCGCAGCCGCCAGGTCAGCGGGGCCTGCGGATCGGCCAGCCAGTCCTGGAGGTAGGTGACCCGCACATGGCGCAGGGTGCCGATCCGGCCCTCGGCGACCATCTTGCGGGCCAGCGCGGTGGCGGGCACCCGGCGGTAGTTGAAGCCGACCATCGCGAGCCGGCCTCGGGCCTGGGCGGCCTCGGCGGCCTCGGTCATCGCCGCCGCCTCCTCCACGGTGTTGGCCAGCGGCTTCTCGCACAGTACGTGCTTTCCGGCGGCCAGCGCGGCGAGCGCGATCTCGGCGTGGCTGTCGCCGGGGGTGCAGATGTCCACGAGGTCGACGTCGTCGCGGGCGATCAGGGCCCGCCAGTCGGTCTCGGCGGCGGCCCAGCCGTGCCGGTCGGCGGCGGCGCGCACGGCGTCCGCGTCGCGGCCGCAGATCGCGGACATCACCGGGCGCAGGGGGAGGTCGAAGACGCGGCCCACGGTACGCCAGCCCTGGGAGTGGGCGGCGCCCATGAAGGCGTAGCCCACCATGCCGACGCGCAGCGCCGGTCTCCCGGCGGGGTGCGTGGTGCCGGTACCGGAGACGGCGGTCCGGTCCGACTCCGCCGCGGGGGCATCGTCCGTTCCCTGCGCGCCGGCGTCACTCGTTCCCGGCGTTTCGGCCGCTGCCCCTGCGGGCTGCTGCGGCTGTCCCATGGATCAGTCCTCCTCGTCGTCGTACACGGTGGGGGGTTGTAGGACCCCGGCCGGGCACCGCACGGGCGGCGACCGGGTTGGGCGGGCCCCGGCGGGGGTGCCGCGGGCGCGGCGACCGGGTGGGGTCGGGTCCCCGCTCGGATACCGCGGGTGCGGCGACCGGGCTGGGTCGAGCCCCGGCCCAGGCACCACACACGCGGCGACCGAGCCCGGGTCCCGGGCGGCTCCGGGGACGCCCTGGGGGATCGCCCCAGGAGATCGCCCGGCCTCCGCCCTTCCAGACACCGTCCCTGAGGCGTCCCCCGTACCGCCCCTGAGACCTGACCCGGAGGGTTTCCGGGCCACCGGCTGGGCCGCCTGCGGAGCACCGGCCGGATCTTTCCGGGCGGCACCGCCCGGACCGTTCCCGTGGCGCCATCCCCGGGGTCCGGGGGGTGCCCCGGGTGGCCCCGAGGTGGCCTCCGGGGGCCCGGTCGTGGCGCCGAGGTGGCCCTCGGAACCCGTGCGGGCGGGGTGCTGAGGTGCCCCGGAGGTCGCCCTCAAAGCCCCGGCAGGTGGTGCCGGAATGCCCCGGAGGCGGCCCTGAAAGCCCCGGTGGGTGGTGCCCGACCGCTTCGGAGTCACCGTCCGGGCTCCCCCGGAGGCGTCTCCCGTACGACCGTCCCCGCGCCGCCCTCCGGATGACCGAACCGGAAACCCGAACCGGAAACCCGACTCGGAGCCGAACCGGAAACCCGACCAGCGTGCACCCGACCGGGATCGACGGACCGGATCACCGACCCGGAAACCCGGCCCTGAGCCGGACAAGCACCCCAGCCCCAACCCGACCCGCACGCCCCGACCCGAAGCCGGACAACCACCCGACCCCAAACCGACCGGCACACCCGAGCCGCCCCCAGGACCGGGCGGGGAGAACTCCCAGACTCCCCGCCCGGCCCGTCCAGGGGGCCGGTGCCCGGCCCCAAGGGCCCGTCCGCCCCTCGTGTGCGGGCGGGCCCAGTCAATCGGCCCCGCAGGACCCGTCGTCCGGATCACCCCGGCGTCGCGGGTCCCGTCGTCCGAGCACCCGGCATCACAGAACCCACCACCCGGACCACCCCGGCATCACAGGTCCCGTCGTCCAGGTCGCCCGGCATCGCAGAACCCACCACCCCGGACCACCCCGGCGCCGCAGGACCCACCACCCGGATCACCCCGGCGTCACAGGTCGCGGCCCGCGCCCCCGGCCTCGGCGGCGGCGTGCTCCCGACCCCGATCCCGATCCCGACCCCGGTCCCGACCCCGACCCCGATCCCGGCGGCCAGCCGCCCCCTGTGCCCTACTTGAACCCGGTCGGCATGTACTGGTCGACGTTGGTCTTGTCGACCACGGCCGAGTACAGGGTCACGGACGCCGGGATCTCGAACTCGGCCATGCCGCCGACGCCCTTGCCCTGGCCGAGGGCGCGGGCGAGGTCGATGGCGGAGGCGGCCATGGTCGGCGGGTACAGCACCGTCGCCTTGAGCACACCGTTGTCCTGCTTGATCGCCTCGAACGCGGAGAGCGCCCCCGCGCCGCCGACCATCAGGAACTCGTCCCGCCCGGCCTGCTCGATGGCGCGCAGCGCGCCCACGCCCTGGTCGTCGTCGTGGTTCCACAGGGCGTCGAACTGCGACTGCGCCTGAAGCATCTGGGCCATCTTGGCCTGCCCGGACTCGACGGTGAAGTCGGCCGCCTGACGGGCCACCTTCTCGATGTTCGGGTAGTTCTTCAGGGCGTCGTCGAAGCCCTGCGTACGCTGCCGGGTCAGCTCCAGGGCGTCCACCCCGGCCAGCTCGATGACCTTGGCGTCCGCCTTGTCCTTGAGCCGCTCGCCGATGTAGTGCCCGGCGTTCAGGCCCATGCCGTAGTTGTCGCCGCCGATCCAGCAGCGGTACGCCTGCGGGGAGTTGAAGACCCGGTCGAGGTTGACCACCGGGATGCCGGCCTGCATGGCCGAGAGCCCGACCTGGGTGAGCGCCTTGCCGTCGGCGGGCAGGATGACCAGGACGTCGAGCTTCTTGTTGATCAGCGTCTCGATCTGGCCGATCTGCGCGGCGGTGTCGTTGGAGCCCTCGGTGATCTCCAGCGTCACATCCTCGTACGTCTCGGCGCGGCTCTTGGCGTTCTCGTTGATCGCGTTGAGCCAGCCGTGGTCGGCCTGCGGGCCGGCGAAGCCGATGGTGACCGGCTTGCCGGGGCTGTCGGACGCGGCCGGGGCGTCATTGGCGGCCGGCGCGTCGTCCGAGGACTCGTTGCTGGTACAGGCGGAGAGAAGGACACCGGCCCCGACAGCGGCGCTCCCGAAGAGCATGCCTCTGCGGCTGGTGAATCTTCCCGGGGTGTTCTGCATGGTGGGGAACCCTTTCCTCAAGTCGTGCTCGCGGTACGGCGCTGGACCAGCACGGCGGCGACGATGATCGCGCCCTTGGCGATCTGCTGAACGTCGCTCTGCAGGTTGTTCAGGGCGAAGATGTTGGTGATCGTGGTGAAGATCAGGACACCGAGCACCGAGCCGACGATCGTGCCCCGGCCGCCGCTGAGCAGCGTGCCGCCGATGATCGCCGCGGCGATGGCGTCGAGTTCGTAGAGGTTGCCGTTGGTGTTCTGGCCCGAGCCGGCCAGGATGATCAGCAGGAACGCGGCGATGCCGCAGCACAGTCCGGACAGCAGGTACAGATACAGCCGCTGGCGGCGGACATCGATCCCGGCGAGCCGGGCGGCCTCCGCGTTGCCGCCGACGGCGACCGAACGGCGGCCGAACGTGGTCCGGTTCAGCACCAGCCAGCCGGCGATGGTGACCGCGGCGAAGACCAGCACGAGCGGCGGGATGCCCAGGATGTAGGCATCGCGCTCACCGAGGTCCAGGACGCTCGGGATGGTGACGATCTGCGTCTTGCCGTCGGTGATCTGGAGCGCGAGTCCGCGCGCCGAGGCCAGCATGGCGAGGGTGGCGATGAACGGCACCATCCCGCCGTACGCGATCAGCACCCCGTTGACCAGGCCGCAGCCTACGCCGACGATCACCGCGGTGAACAGGATGCCGAAGAAACCGTACTCCTGGGTCGCCACCGTCGTCGCCCAGACCGAGGCGAGCGCCACGATCGCGCCGACGGACAGATCGATGCCGCCGGAGATGATGACGAAGGTCATCCCGACCACGACGACACCGATGATCGACGCCTGGGTCAGGACGAGCTGGAGATTGCGGGTGTCGAGGAACTGATCGGGTTTGGTGATACCGCCGATCAGGATCAGCGCGGCGAGCACGCCGAGCAGCGACAGGGTGCGCACATCGACGCGGAACAGCGTGGCGCTCCAGGCGGGGGGTCCGCTCACCGGCGGCGCTTTGTCGGTGCTGTCCCGCGGCGGGGAGACGGGCTGCGTCATGACGCCGGGCTTCCTTCCATCACTAGGTCGAGTACGCGGTGTTCGTCCAGCTCACGGGCGGGCGCGGTGTGCACGACCCGGCCTTCCCTGAGCACCAGGACACGGTCGGCGAGGCCGAGCACCTCGGGCACCTCGCTGGACACGAGGAGGACGGCGAGGCCCTCGTCGGCCAGCCGGCGCACGACCGCGTACAACTCGGCGCGGGCGCCGACGTCGACACCGCGGGTGGGTTCGTCGAGCAGCAGGACCCGGCAGCCGCGCAGCAGCCAGCGGGCGAGTACGGCCTTTTGCTGGTTGCCGCCGGACAGGGTGCGGATCGGCACCGAGGGGTTGTCGGGCCGCAGCGACAGCTCGCGCACGGCGGCCCGGGCGGCCTTGAGTTCGGCGCCCCGGTCGATCCAGCCGGCGGTGGCGAAGCGGGACATGGAGGAGACCGACACATTGCGGGTGACGGACTCCAGCATCAGCAGGCCCTGCGCCTTGCGTTCCTCGGGCGCGAGCCCGAGTCCGGCGCGCACGGCGGCGCGTACGCTGCCCGGCCGCAACACCTGGCCGTCGACCAGGACCTGACCGGCCGTCGCCCTGCGGGCCCCGTAGATGGTCTCCAGGATCTCGGAGCGGCCGGAGCCGACGAGTCCCGCGAGTCCGACGATCTCGCCGGGCCGCACGCTCAGGTCGAAGGGTTCGAACTCGCCCTGCCGGGCCAGCCCCCGCACCTGGAGCAGCGGCTCGCCGGGCGGCGGTGCGGTGGGCCGCTCGGGGAAGACGTACTCGACGTTGCGGCCGGTCATCAGCGCCACGACGTCCTTGGTGGGGGTCGACTCGGCGGGCAGTCCGCCGGCCACCGCGCGGCCGTCCTTGAGGACGGTCACCCGGTCGCCGATCCGGCGGATCTCCTCCAGGCGGTGCGAGATATAGACGACGGCGACCCCGTCGGCGGTCAGATCGGCCACGATCCGGAAGAGGTTGTCCACCTCGTCGGGGTCGAGCGCGGCGGACGGCTCGTCCATCACGATCAGCCGTACGTCGTGGGACAACGCCCTTGCCATCGACACGATCTGCTTGTGCGCCGCCGACAACTCCCCCACCAGCCGGGCCGGATCGATCTCCGGATGCCCGAGCCGCTTGAGCAGCTTGGCCGTCGAGGCGCGGGCGGTGCCGCGTCGTACGACGAATCCGGCGGCCGTGGGTTCGTGGCCCAGGTGGACGTTCTCGGCGACGGACAGGTGTTCCACCAGGTCGAGTTCCTGGTAGATGGTGGCGATGCCGAGGCTCATGGCGGCGATCGGCGAGCGCAGGGTGACCGGCTCGCCGCGCCAGCTGATGGTGCCGCCGTCGGGCTGGTGGGCCCCGGCGAGCACTTTGATCAGGGTGGACTTACCGGCCCCGTTCTGGCCGAGCAGGCAGTGCACTTCACCGGCGAGGACTTCGAGGTCGACACCGTCGAGGGCCCGGACGCCGGGGAACGACTTGGTGATACCGGACATGCTGAGCAGCGGTGATTCTGGTGCCATGTGGGTTCCCCTCGGCGGGCAAGCGGGCCGGTTTCAGGGCATAACTGTGCATATACGGATATAGATGGGCATGGGTGGGCGCGGCTGGGTAGAGAAAGGTGTGCAATAAGGGCACATCACATCAAGGCGGGGCGTGGGTCACAGGTGCGTGCGCAGGCTGCTGACACGAGTGACTTACGCGGACCGACCGTCAGCCGTGAGAGACGGCCGACGTGACAAGTTGCTGACGCGGGTGAGTACGAGTGATCGTGCTGGCGCGGGTGAGTACGAGTGACCGTGCTGGCGCGGGTGAGTAAGAGTGACCGTGCTTACGCGGGTGAGTACAGGTGATCGCTGATCAGCCGGGCGGCGCCGATGACTCCGGCGGTGGGGCCGAGTTCACCGAGCACGATGGGCAGATTGCCGGTCGCCAGGGGCAGCGACTGGCGGTAGACCTGGGTGCGGATCGCGGCGAGCAGATTGTGGCCGAGGCCGGTCACTCCGCCGCCGATCACCACCAGACCCGGGTTGAAGAAGCTGACCAGGCCGGCGATGACCTGGCCGACGTGATTGCCGCCCTCCCGGATCAGATCGAGGGCGGTGGCGTCCCCCGCCGAGGCCGCGGCGGCGACATCGACGGCGCTGAGCGTGCCGTTCGCCTCCAGCCGGGCCGCGAGTTCCGGTGAGCGTCCCTGCTGGACCGCCTCCAGCGCGTCCCGCGCGAGCGCGGCACCGCTGAAGTGGGCCTCCAGGCACCCCCGGTTGCCGCAGGCGCACGGACGTCCGTCGGGCACGGCCTGGATGTGCCCGATGTCGCCCGCGCTGCCTGTCGTACCGCGGTGGACATCACCGCCGACGACGATCCCGCAGCCGATACCGGTACCGATCTTGACGCAGAGGAAGTCGCCCACCGAGCGGGCGACGCCCGCGTGCTGCTCCCCCATCGCCATCAGGTTCACGTCGTTGTCGACCATCACCGGGCAGCCGAGTTCCTGGCTGAGCGCCTCCCGTACGGGGAAGCCGTCCCAGCCCGGCATGATCGGGGGTGCCACGGGGACACCCTCGGGGAAGCGGACCGGTCCCGGTACGCCGATGCCGGCTCCGTCGAACCCTTCGACCAGCCCGGACGCCTTGAGTTTGGCGGCCATGGCCAGGGCTTGCTCGAAGACCGCGACGGGTCCCTCGCGCACCTCCATGGGCTGGTTGATGTGGCCCAGGATCTCCAGTTCGGCGTTGGTGACGGCGACGTCTATCGAGGTGGCGCCGATGTCGACGCCGAGGAAACGCAGCCCGGGGTTGAGCCGGATGTTGTGGGACCGGCGGCCACCGCGCGAGGCGGCGAGTCCGTCGGCCACCACCAGGCCGGTCTCCAGCAACCGGTCCACCTCGACCGCCAGCTTCGACCGGGAGAGGTCGATCTGGTCGCCGAGCTGGGCACGGGAGTTGGGGCCGCCGTCGCGCAAGAGCTTCAGCAACCTGGCCTGATGGCCGTTAGCGGGTCGCGCCGTCATACGTCTCACGAACCCCTCCCCGCCTCGTATCGGCTGTCTCCGTCTGGCTTTCGAGGGGAACGTAGCAGTGGCTGCCGCGTTGGGGAAGAACTTGCGCAGAGATTGCCGTCGACTTTTTCCACTTACAGGACAAAGAGCGGGTGAGGTGTCCGGGATGGGGCATTACCTCCCGGGTAATCGACGCGGGCGGAGCGGGCGGGGACCGTGAGACACACCGGCTCCGCACCTCGGAGGTTCGTTCCCCCATGCCCGACCGACCGGCCATGCCCGACCATCCCGACGCACCTGGCCACGCCGTGCCCGGCGTCGACGAGCGCGGCCCCACGGCCTCGCCCACGTCGCCCGCCTCGCCCACCCCGCCCGGCCCCGGCGCCCTGCTCGCCGCCGTCCCCTTCGCCGCCGGTCTGGGGGTGACGCTGACGGAGGCGGGGCCGGAGCGAGTGGTGGCGCGGCTCGGCTGGGCTCCCCGGCTGTGCACGCTCGGGGGCGCCCTGCACGGCGGCGCGCTGATGACCCTGGCCGACACGGCGGGCGCGGTCTGCGCGTTCCTGTCCCTGCCGCCGGGCGCGGCGACCTCCACGGTGGAGTCCAGCACCCACTTCTTCCGGGCGGTCCGCTCCGGCACGGTCCGTGCCGTGGCCCGCCCGCTGCACACGGGCCGCTCCTTCGTCGTCGTACAGACGGAGCTGTCCGACGACGAGGGGCGCGCGGTGGGCCGTACGACGCAGACGCAGGCGGTGCTGGAGCGTCGGCCGCCGAAGGCGTGAACGCGACGGTGGCGGCGCGAGTACGGCGTGCCGCGCCGCCACGGACGCGACACGCCGCGCCGTCATGGGAACGCGCAGCCGACGGCCCGGCACCTCGCCATGCCACGCCCATGCCACGCCCATGCCACGCCACGCAGAACCGGGCGGCGCCCACGGGCACCCGTCGGACGGGCCCTAGTCGCGCGGGCGGGCGTGGTACGACTTGCGGGTGTGTTCGGTGTGGGCGCGCATGATGTGCGTGGCGCGCTGTTCGTCACGCGCGGTGATCGCCGCGATGAGTTCGCGGTGCTCGATCCAGGACTGGCGGCCCCGCTGACGGGCGACCGGGGCGTAGTACCAGCGCACCCGGCGGTCGACCTGGTGGGCGAGTTCGGCGAGGACGGCGTTTCCGGCCAACTCCATCACCTTGGCGTGGAAGCGGGCGTTGAGCAGCACGGCGGCGTCCACGTCGTCGGCGGACACGGCCTCCTCGCCCTCGGTGCACAGCTCCTCCAGCACGGCGACCCCGGCGCTGGTGGTGTTGGCGGCGGCGAGCCGGGCGGCCTCGGCCTCCAGGAGCGTACGGACCGTCAGCAGCTGATCGGCCTCCTCCTCGGTGGGCTCATGGACGAACGCGCCCTGGGCGGGACGCAGATCGACCCACCCCTCGGTGTTGAGCCGCTGGAGCGCCTCCCTCACCGGCTGACGCGACACGCCGAGGTGACCGGCGAGTTCACTCTCGACCAGATGCTGGCCGGGTTGGAGCGCGCGGGTGGTGATGAGTTCCAGCAGCGCCTCGTAGACGCGATCACGCAATGGGCCGGGGCGCTCCAGCTTGGGCACGGCCCCCTGCGGCAGTCCTGTCGACAGCATCGCGGTCCCCCTCCTCGGCAGGCACTGCACCAATGACAGCCGTTAACAGCCGGTGTGACTCAGCAAAGCGTCATGCCGCAAAGCACCATGACCCAGCAAAGTCAGTATCGATTGTCTTTCGTCTACAGTCTACGGCGCACAAATGCCAGGGAATCAGGAAGTTGACCGCGTCACATGGCACTTCGCCCCATGTCGCACGCGGTGCCGCCGAACGTGCAATACGTCACGGCCTACGCCACGGGCTACGCCAGGGGCTACATGACGGCCTACGTAACGGAGCTACGTCACGGGCAGCGGACGACCTGTCCGGCGTACGACAGATTGCCCCCGAACCCGAACAGCAGCACCGGGTCCCCGGAGGTGATCTCGCCCCGCTCGACCAGCTTGGACAGGGCCATCGGGATGCTCGCGGCGGAGGTGTTGCCGGAGACGGTGACGTCCCGGGCGACGACGGCGTCGACCGCGCCGATCCGCGCGGCGAGCGGTTCGATGATCCGGAGATTGGCCTGGTGCAGGACAATGGCCGCGAGGTCGGCGGGGGTGAGCCCGGCGCGTTCGCAGGCGGCGCGGGCGAGCGGCGGCAGCTGGGTGGTGGCCCAGCGGTAGACGGCCTGGCCCTCCTGGGCGAACCGGGACGGGGTGCCCTCGATCCGTACGGCGTGTCCCATCTCCGGCACCGAGCCCCACAGCACCGGCCCGATGCCGGGCCGCTCACCGGCGGGGCCCTCGTCGGCCTCGACGACCGCGGCCCCGGCCCCGTCGCCGACCAGGACGCAGGTCGTGCGGTCGGTCCAGTCCGCGACGTCGGACATCTTGTCGGCGCCGATCACCAGGGCCCGGCGGGCGGCCCCGGCCCGCAGGGTGTGGTCGGCGGTGGCGAGGGCGTGGGTGAAGCCGGCGCACACCACGTTCACGTCCATCGCGGCGGGCGAGGGGATGCCGAGCCGGGCGGCGACCCGGGCGGCCATGTTGGGCGAGCGGTCGATGGCGGTGGAGGTGGCGACCAGCACCAGATCGATGGCCTCGGGGCCGAGCCCGGCCGCGGCGAGCGCCTTGGCGGCGGCGTGCGCGGCGAGTTCGTCCACCGGCTCGTCGGGGCCCGCGATGTGCCGGGTGCGGATGCCGACCCGGCTGCGGATCCACTCGTCACTGGTGTCGACCAGGCCCGCCAGGTCCTCGTTGGTGAGCACCTTGGCGGGCTGGTAGTGGCCGACTGCGGCGATGCGCGAGCCGTTCATGGCTGGTGGGCCCCCTCGGGTTCCGGGTAGCGGGATGCACCAGTCTGATCAGTGACTCACGGGTATGACGGCACGGGATGCCACAGGATTCGGCGGTCCGAGTTGTCGGCTTCGGTCAGCGCCCGGAGCGCCCCGCCCGGCGTCCGCGCCCCCGCGCCCGAGGCCCGGCCCGCCGGGCGGCCGGACCGCTACCCGGTGAACAGCTGGGTCGCCTTGCGGACCAGCTCGTAGATCCCGTACGCCAGCGGCGCCCCCACCCAGACCCAGGCGAGGACGATCAGCGGGCGGCGGTCAGGCGGACTCTGGCTGCTGTCGCCGGACATCGACGACCTCCTTGCCGGTGGTGTCGGTGGTCTCGGTGCTGTCGGTGGTCTCGGTGCTGTCGGTGGTCTCGGTGGTGTCGGTGGTGTCGGTGGTGTCGGTGGTGTCGGTGGTCTCGGTCGGGTCGGTGGTGTGCTGGTGCCTGGCGTGCACGGGACGGACCAGCTCATTGGCGAGGAAGCCGATGGCCAGCAGCCCGATCATGATGAGGAACGACAGCCCGTACAGGGACGCGCCGGTCTTCCCGGCGGCCTCCTGCCGGTCGGCGATCCAGTTGACGATCAGCGGTCCGAGCACCCCGGCGGTGGACCAGGCGGTGAGCAGCCGGCCATGGATGGCGCCGACCTGGTAGGTGCCGAACAGGTCCTTCAGATAGGCCGGGACGGTCGCGAACCCGCCGCCGTAGAAGGAGAGGATGACCAGCGCGCACAGGACGAACAGCGGCTTGGAGGAGTCGCCGTACAGCGCGATCAGGCCGTACATCACCGCACCCGCGCCGAGGTAGAGGCGGTAGATGTTCTTGCGGCCGATCAGGTCGGAGGCGGAGGACCAGCCGATGCGGCCGGCCATGTTCGCCGCCGACAGCAGCGCGACGAAGCCGGCGGCGGCCGTCACCGAGACAGGGGTCGGGGTGTCCGCGAAGAAGTCGGTGATCATGGGGGCGGCCTTTTCGAGGATGCCGATGCCCGCGGTCACGTTCATGCACAGGACGATCCACAGGCACCAGAACTGGGGGGTGCGGATCGCCTGGTTCGCGGAGACCCGCGGGCCGGTGGGGGCTGATCGCGCCGCTCCCCGCGCCCGTGGGACAGGCGCCGCGGGCACCCGTACCAGCAGGACACCCAGGGTCATGAAGGCCGCGTACGCCACGCCGTGGATCAGGAACGCCAGGGCGATGCCGTCACCGCCGGTGCCGAAGGACTCCAGCATCCACGCGGACCACGGGGAGGCGATCAGCGCGCCGCCGCCGAAGCCCATGATGGCGATGCCGGTGGCCATGCCGGGGCGGTCCGGGAACCACTTGATCAACGTGGAGACGGGTGAGATGTAGCCGATGCCGAGGCCGATGCCGCCGACGAAGCCGTAGCCGAGGACGATCAGCCAGTACCGCTCGGTGGCCGCGCCCAGCGCGGAGAGCAGGAAACCGGACGAGAAGCAGACCAGGGCGACGGTCATCGCCCAGCGCGGCCCTTTGCGCTCGACCAGGGTGCCGCCGAACGCGGCGGACAGGCCGAGCATCACGATGCCGAGCTGGAAGGGCAGCGCGCTCTGCGTGCCGCTGAGGCCGAGCGCGGATTCGAGCGGGGGTTTGAACACGCTCCAGGCGTAGGCCTGGCCGATGGAGAGATGGACGGAGAGCGCCGCGGGGGGAACGAGCCAGCGGCTCCAGCCCGCGGGAGCGATGGGGGGACTCATGATCCGGCACGGTAGGGACGGGCCGGGGTGTTGCCCAGCCGGACGCGGACCGCATGCGATGAGCGGTACCCACCACGCGCCGAACGGTCACCGAACCGAACCGTCACCGAACCGAACAGCGCACGAACAGCGCACCGAACAGGCCCGGTACGCGGACCCGATGAACGGACCGGCGCGCGGACCCGATGAACGGACCGGCGGCGCGCGGACCCGGCGAACAGACCGGCAAGCAGGCCCAGTGAACGAGCCGCCGGGCAGGCCCGCCGCACAGGCCGACAGACAGGCCGACAGACAGGCCGCCGCACAGACCGACGCACAGACTCGTTGCGCAGACCCTTGTCGGCCCAACTTCCATACTGTAGACAATATTCCGTCGACATGCTCTCGACGTGCTCTCGACATGCTCGGTCCCGACCCCAGGGTCTCTCTCCGACCACCTCCGCGGTATCCCTCAAACCGAACGGAGTTGTCCTTGTGAAAGTCGCAGTTCTCGGCGCCGGTGCGATCGGCGCCTATGTCGGTGCCGCGCTCCACCGCGCGGGCGCCGATGTGCATCTCGTGGCCCGTGGACCGCATCTCGCGGCCATGAGGCAGCACGGCGTCAGGGTGCTCAGCCCGCGCGGCGACTTCGTCGCGCGGCCCCATGCCACCGACGACCCGGCCGAGATCGGCCCGGTCGATTTCGTCCTCCTGGGCCTGAAGGCAAATTCGTACGCGGCGTGCGGGCCGCTGATCGATCCCCTGCTGCACGACCGGACGGCGGTGATCGCCGCCCAGAACGGCATCCCGTGGTGGTACTTCCACCGCCACGGCGGGCCCCACGACGGCCACCGGATCGAGAGCGTGGACCCGGGCGGCTCGGTCAGCGCGGTCCTCGCCCCCGAGCGGGCCATCGGCTGCGTGGTGTACGCGGCCACCGAACTCGAAGGACCGGGCGTCGTACGGCATCTGGAGGGCACCCGGTTCTCCATCGGCGAGCCCGACCGCAGTGTGTCGCCGCGCTGTCTGGACTTCAGCGAGGCCATGAAGACCGGCGGGCTGAAGTGCCCGGTCGAACCGGACCTGCGCAATGACATCTGGCTGAAGCTGCTCGGCAACATCTCCTTCAACCCGATCAGCGCGCTGGCCCGCGCCACCATGCGGCAGATGTGCCTGCACGGCGGCACCCGCAAGGTCATCGAGATCATGATGACCGAGACGCTCTCGGTCGCCGAGGCCCTCGGCTGCGAGGTCGGGATCTCCATCGAACGCCGGCTGGCGGGCGCGGAGAAGGTCGGCGACCACCGCACCTCCACGCTCCAGGACCTGGAGCGCGGCAAGCCGCTGGAACTGGACGTGCTGCTCGCGGCCGTCGTGGAACTGGCGGAGATCACCGGCGTGGAGGTGCCCACCCTGCGCACCGTGCACGCCATCTCGGACCTGCTCGCCCTGAGGAGCGCCGCATGAGCGATGCGCCACGTCTGTCCCGCCGAGACCGCGACCGCGGCCGGCAGCCGAAGACCTACACCCGCCTCACCCACCCCCTCGTGCGCGACTCGCGCGACGAGCCCTTCCGGCAGGCGACCTGGGAGGAGGCGCTGGAGCGCGCGGCGCGGGGCCTGGCCCGGCACCGCGGCGCCTTCGGGATGTTCTCCTGCGCCCGCGCCACCAACGAGATGAACTACGTGGCGCAGAAGTTCGCCCGGGTCGTCATGGGCACCAACAACGTCGACTCCTGCAACCGCACCTGTCACGCCCCGAGCGTGGCGGGCCTGTCGGCGGCGTTCGGCTCCGGTGGCGGGACCTCCTCGTACGAGGAGATCGAGGACACCGACGTCATCGTGATGTGGGGGTCCAACGCCCGCTTCGCGCACCCGATCTTCTTCCAGCACGTGCTGAAGGGGATCCACCACGGCGCCCGGATGTACGCCGTCGATCCGCGCCGCACCTCCACCGCCGAGTGGGCGGAGAGCTGGCTCGGGCTGAACGTCGGCACGGACATCCCGATGGCGCACGCGATCGGCCGGGAGATCATCCACGCGGGCCTGGCCAACGAGGCGTTCATCGAGCGGGCGACGTCCGGCTTCGAGGAGTACAAGGCGCTGGTCGAGCCGTGGACGCTGTCGCTGGCCGAGAAGGTGACCGGTGTCCCCGCGCAGGCGATCCGGGAGCTGGCGCACGCCTACGCCCGCGCCGAGCGGGCCCAGCTGTGCTGGACGCTGGGCATCACCGAGCACCACAACGGCACGGACAACGTGCGCGCGCTGATCAATCTGTCGCTGCTGACCGGGCACGTGGGCCGGATCGGCTCCGGGCTCCAGCCGCTGCGCGGGCAGAACAACGTGCAGGGCGGCGGCGACATGGGGGCGATCCCCAACCGGCTGCCCGGCTTCCAGGACATCCTCGACCCGGACAGCCGGCTGAAGTTCGAGAGCGCCTGGGACACCGTCATCCAGCCGCACTACGGGATGACCCTCACCGAGATGTTCGAGGCGATGGAGGAGGGCGCGCTCAAGGCGGTCTACTGCATCGGCGAGAACCCGGCCCAGTCGGAGGCGGACAGCGAGCAGGCCGTGCGCCGGATGGGGATGCTGGACTTCCTGGTGGTCCAGGACATCTTCCTCACCAAGACCGCCCAGCTCGCCGATGTGGTGCTGCCGGCCACCGCCGGGTGGGCGGAGACCGACGGCACCACCACCAACAGCGAGCGCCGGGTGCAGCGGGTGCGCCGCGCGGTCACCCCGCCCGGGGAGGCCCGCGAGGACATCGACATCCTGTGCGACCTGGCGTCCCGGCTCGGCCACGACTGGAAGTACGCGGACGCGGAGGCGGTCTGGAACGAGCTGCGCTCGGTGTCCCCGGACCACTACGGGATGACGTACGACCGGCTGGCGGAGCACCAGGGCATCCAGTGGCCCTGCCCCAGCACCGAGGGGATAGAACCGAGCTATCTGCACGGGCGGCTGTGGGAGTCCGATCCGGCGCGGCGGGGGCGGCTCGCGCCGTTCGGGATCGTCCAGCACGATCCGCCCGTCGATCTCACCGACGAGGACTTCCCGATCCGGCTCACCACCGGGCGGCGTCTGGACTCCTACAACACCGGGGTGCAGAGCGGCAGTTTCGCCTCTCCGCTGCGGCGCGGCGAGTACATCGAGCTGTGCCCGGAGGACGCCGAGCGGTACGGGGTCGTGGTGGGCGAGGAGATCCGGGTCTCCTCGCGGCGCGGGGCCGTGGTCGCGCCGGTCTGGGTGGACCCGGCGCTGCGGCCCGGTCTGGCGTTCATGACCATGCACTTTCCCGACGAGGTGGACACCAACCAGCTGACGATCGAGGCGAACTGCCCGATCGCGGGGACGGCGGAGTTCAAGGCGTCGGCGATCCGGATCGAGAAGCTCCCCGTCGCGACCATTGTGAGGTGACGTAAGTGGATCTGCACTTCGGCGACAGCAAGCCGACGGACGAGGAACGGGCGGCGGTGGACGCGCTGCTCGGTCCGCCGGAGTCCTCGTGGGAGGGGGCCGACCGTTCCGATGCCGACCTGAGGTGGGCACGCGGCGGGCGGGAGGCCCGGGACCGCCGTGATCTGCTGTTGCCGGGGCTGCACGCGATCAACGACCGGGTGGGCTGGATCAGCGACGGCGCCCTGGACTATCTGTGCCGCCGGCTGACCGTGCCCCCGGCGGAGGCGTACGGGGTGGCCACCTTCTACGCCATGTTCTCGGTCCGGCCGCGCCCGGCGACCGTGCTGCACGTGTGCACGGACCTGGCGTGCGCGGCGGCCGGGGCGCCCGAGCTGTGCGCGGGGATCGAAGCGCGGCTCGGGCAGCCCGGCTCCGGTGTCCATGTCGAGCGCAGCCCGTGCCTTGGCCTGTGCGAACGGGCCCCGGCCGCGCTCGCGATCCGGGCGGGCGACCCGGTCCGTACGGCCGTCTCCGCGCCGGCCACCGTGGAGACGGCCGTACTCGCCGCGACCGCGCCCGACTCGGCGCCGCCGGAGCCCCCGGCCGCGCTGGCGGTCCCGCAGGCGGGGTCGCCGGGGCTGGTACTGCTGCGCAGGGTCGGGGTGGTGGACCCGGCGTCGCTGGACGACTACCGGGCGCACGGCGGGTACGCGGCGCTGCGCCAGGCGTTCCGGCTGGGGCCGGCCGGGGTGATCCGGGAGGTCACCGACTCGGGTCTGGTCGGGCGGGGCGGCGCCGCCTTCCCGACCGGCCGCAAATGGCAGGCCACGGCGTCCCAGCCGGACCATCCGCACTACGTCGTCTGCAACGCCGACGAATCCGAGCCCGGCACCTTCAAGGACCGGGTGATCATGGAGGGCGACCCGTACGCCCTGATCGAGTCCATGACCATCGCCGCCTACGCGACCGGCGCGCACCTCGGCTATCTGTATCTACGTGGCGAGTATCCGCGCGCGCAGGCCCGGCTGGAGCACGCGATCGCGCAGGCGCGGGCCCGGGGGCTGCTCGGTGACGACATCCTCGGCCAGGGCTACGCCTTCGACATCGAGATCCGGCGCGGGGCGGGCGCCTACATCTGCGGCGAGGAGACGGCCCTGTTCAACTCCATCGAGGGCTACCGGGGCGAGCCGCGCTCCAAGCCGCCCTTCCCGGTGGAGAAGGGCCTGTTCGGCAAGCCGACCGTGGAGAACAACGTCGAGACGCTGGTGAACGTCCTGCCGATCCTGACCATGGGCGGCCAGGCATACGCGGCGGTCGGCACCGGACGTTCCACCGGCCCCAAGCTGTTCTGTGTCGCGGGCAGCGTCGAACGTCCCGGCATCTACGAGCTGCCGTTCGGCGCGACGCTGGGCGAGCTGCTGGAGCTGGCCGGGGTCCGCGAGGGGCTGCGGGCGGTGCTGCTCGGCGGCGCGGCGGGCGGGTTCGTCCGGCCGGACGAGACGGACATCCCGCTGACCTTCGAGGGGACCCGCGAGGCGGGCACGACGCTGGGCTCGGGGGTGGTGCTGGCCTTCGACGACACGGTGCCGCTGCCCCGGCTGCTGCTGCGGATCGCCGAGTTCTTCCGCGACGAGTCGTGCGGGCAGTGCGTGCCGTGCCGGGTCGGGACGGTCCGGCAGGAGGAGGCGCTGGGCCGGATCGTGGCGCGGACCGGCGCGGAGGCCGCCGGGGACATCGCGCTGCTGCGCGAGGTGGGCCGCGCGATGCGGGACGCCTCGATCTGCGGTCTGGGGCAGACCGCGTGGAACGCCGTGGAATCCGCCATCGACCGCCTGGGGGCGTACGAATGACCATGATCGAGCTGGGGATCCCGCGCCGGCTGCTGGAGTTCACCATCGACGGGGAGCCGGTGCGGGCGCCGGAGGGCGCCACGATCCTGGACGCCTGCCGCGCCGCCGGGAAGGACATCCCGACCCTGTGCTACGGCGACACGCTCGCCCCGAAGAACGCGTGCCGGGTGTGTGTGGTGGAGGTCGAGGGCGCCCGGACGCTGGTCCCGGCCTGCTCGCGCAAGGCGGAGCCGGGCATGGAGGTCCGTACCGGCACCGAGCGGGCGCGGCACAGCCGGAAGATCGTGATCGAGCTGCTGGCGTCGTCCGTGGATCTGTCGACCACGCCGGAGATCGCCGGGTGGATCAAGGAGTACGAGGCGAAACCGGACCGGTTCGGCCCGGACGCGGCCCGCATGGACGAGGACCCGAAGGTCGACAACGACCTGTATGTACGCGATTACGACAAGTGCATCCTGTGCTACAAGTGCGTCGACGCCTGCGGTGACCAGTGGCAGAACTCGTTCGCGATCTCGGTGGTGGGCCGTGGTTTCGACGCCCGGATCGCGGTGGAGCACGACGGGCCACTGACCGATTCGGCGTGTGTGTACTGCGGGAACTGCATCGAGGTGTGCCCGACCGGGGCGCTGTCCTTCAAGTCGGAGTTCGACATGCGGGCGGCGGGGACCTGGGAGGAGGAGCGGCAGACGGAGACGACCACGGTGTGCGCGTACTGCGGTGTGGGATGCAACCTCACGCTGCACGTGCAGGACAATGAGATCGTGAAGGTGACCTCTCCGCACGACAATCCGGTGACCCACGGGAATCTCTGCATCAAGGGCCGCTTCGGCTATCAGCACGTACAGAACCGGGACTGATCAGGACATGGGACGAGTCACGGAACGACGCAAGGTGCTCCGCATCCGGGACGGGGCGATCTCGTCCCGCCCGGACACGCTGGTCGCCGAGGAACCACTGGAGATCCGGCTCAACGGCAAGCCGCTCGCGATCACCATGCGCACCCCGGGCGACGATTTCGCGCTCGCCGCCGGGTTCCTGGTGAGCGAGGGCGTCCTCGCCCACCAGGCGGACCTCAGAAACATCGTGTACTGCGCCGGGGCGACGGCGGACGGCTCCAACACGTACAACGTGGTGGATGTGAGCACCACGCCCGGGGTGGTGATCCCGGACATCACGCTGGAGCGGAACGTCTATACGACGTCGTCGTGCGGCCTGTGCGGCAAGGCGAGCCTGGACGCGGTGCGTACGACGACACGCTGGCCGATCTCCGACACTCCCCCGGTCCGGGTCGAGCCCGAACTGCTCGCGGGCCTCCCCGACCGGCTGCGCGCGGCGCAACGGGTCTTCGACCGGACCGGGGGTCTGCACGCGGCGGCGCTGTTCAGCGAGGACGGCGAGCTGCTGGACGTCCGTGAGGACGTGGGCCGGCACAACGCGGTCGACAAACTGGTCGGCCGTGCCTTGCAGAGCGGCGCCCTGCCGCTGTCCCGGGCGCTCCTGCTGGTCTCCGGGCGGGCCTCCTTCGAGCTGGCGCAGAAGGCGGTCATGGCCGGGATACCGGTCCTGGCGGCGGTCTCGGCGCCCTCGTCCCTCGCCGTGGACCTGGCGGCGGAGACGGGGCTGACGCTGGTGGGCTTCCTGCGGGGCAACTCCATGAACGTGTACGCGGGAGAGGACCGGATCGCCCTGCGGGCCCCGGCCACACAGGGCTGACCACGGCTCTCCGCGACACGGCGGCGGGGCCCCGAGCGGCGGGGAGCGCCCCCTGCGCCGCAGGGGCCCCGCCGCACCCTGCCGGGCCGACTGCCGCCCACCTCCGCAGGGTGGGTCTCCGGCCACCCCGCAGGGTGGGTCTCCGGCCGCCCCGCAGGGTGGGTCTCCGGCCGCCCCGCACGGCGGGTCTCCAGCCGCCCCGCACGGTGGATCTGCGGCCACCCCACGTGACGGGTCTGCGGCCACACCGCGCAGTCGGCCGCCGCCCACTCCGCGTGGGCAGCCCCCACCACCCCACGGCCGACCGCCGCACATCCCGCGCGACCAGTGCCGCTCACGCCGCGTAGCTGGTCTCCGAGCCACCCCGCATGGACGCCCGCCACTCATGCCGCGCGGCCAGCCCCTGCCCACCACCGCATGGCCAGCCTCCACCCAGCGCCGCATGGCCGACCGCCGGACACCCCGGCCCAACAGCCTCCGCCCCCCGCACGCTCGACCGCCCCCCGCACGCTCGACCGCCCCACACCCCGCGAGGCCAGTTCCACCCACCACCACACGCTCGACCGCCGGTCACCCCGGCTCAGCAGCCTCCGCCCACCCCCCGCACGCTCGACCCCCGCACACCCCGCGAGGCCAGCCCCCACCACCCCACGGCCGACCGCCGGTCATCCCGTTCACCCCTCCGTGAGCGAGATCCGTCCGAGCAGGTGTACGAACTGTTCCCGTTCGGCCGTTGTCAGGGGGGCCAGGAGGGTGTCGTTGGCCTCTCGGGTGAGGGCCTCGCAGCGGCGCAGTATGCGGTCGCCCTCCTCGGTGAGCGACACGGCGTTCTTGCGGCGGTCCCGGGGGTCGGGTTCGCGTACCACGAGGCCGGCGGACTGCAACTCGTTGAGTATCCCCACCACGTCCTTGGGGTCCAGGCCCACGCCCCGGCCCACGTCCGCCTGGGCGACCGGGCCCAGGTCGCGGACGGCGGAGAGCACGAGGTGGTGCCAGGTCCGCATGCCCTCGGCGGCCAGTGCCTGGGCGACCAGCGCCCGGCCGCGCGCGGCGGCCCGGCCCAGCAGCCAGCTGGGCAGCGAGCGGATCGCGGGGATCGCGGGGATCATGGGCACCACGGGGACACTGCCATCGGCCATGGCCACAGCGTAACCCGAAGTTGTTGGACTTCCCCATGATTATGTGTTAGTCATTGGGACCTCCCACGATACTGTTGGGAAACCCCATGACTCAGGAGGCTACCGACGCACACCTTCTCCCACGGCCGTCACCGCCCGTGGAGTCCGGATGTCCGAACGTATGAAGGGCTGTCGCCCATGCCTTGTGGCCTTCCCGCCCCCCTGAGAGGCGTCCTCGTCACGGTCGTCGCCTCGCTGGTGGCGGTCGTGACCCCGTCCCCCGCCTCCGCCTCCGCCGCCGCGGAGTTCGACCAGCGCGTGCTGTTCAAGGCGTCCCAGGACCCCGGATACGCCTGCTTCCGCATCCCCGCGATCGTCCGCACCACCCAGGGCACCCTGCTCGCCTTCGCCGAGGGCCGGGTGCTCAACTGCGGCGACGCCACGGACATCGACCTCGTAGTGAAGCGCTCCACCGACGGCGGTCGCACCTGGGGCCCGCTCCAGGTGATCAGCGAGGGCGCCGGCGACACCCACGGCAATCCGGCACCCCTGGTGGACCGGGAGACCGGCCGGATCCTGCTCGCCCAGACCTGGAACCCGGGCCGCACGGACAGCGCGAGCTGCGAGATCCCCTGCCCGCGCACCCCCTACCTCCAGTACAGCGACGACGACGGCCGCACCTGGTCCGCGCCGCGCGACCTGAGCGCCCAGATCCAGCCCGCCGGGTGGAACTCCTGGTACGCGACCGGCCCGGTGCACGGCGTGCAGCTCGGCCAGGGCGCCCACGCCGGACGGCTGGTGTTCGGCGTGAACACCGAGACCTGGAGCGGCGGCCGGGTCACCGCCAACCACGCCGCGCTGATCCTCAGTGACGACGGCGGCACCACCTGGCGGGTCGGCGCCACCGACTCCTGGCCGATCGCCGCCGACGGCAGCTACCGCCAGAAGCCCTCCGAGCTGACCCTGGAGGAGCAGAGCGACGGCAGCCTCCTGGTGAACGCCCGGGAGCAGGACGGCACCGACCCCGGCCATCGCAGCCAGGCCCTGAGCACCACCGGCGGCACCAGCTTCACCGGCCCCTTCAAGGACGTCCCCGATCTGTACGCGCCGCAGGTCCAGGGCTCGCTGCTGCGGCTCGGCGACCGGATGCTGCTGGCCGTCCCGGCCGACCCGGACCGCCGCCGCACCATGATGATCCGCTCCTCCTACGACGCCGGGCGCACCTGGGACAGCGTGGACCGGGGCACGGTCGTCACCCGCGACTGGGCGGGCTACTCGGACCTCGCCGACCTGGGCTCCGGCGCGGTGGGCCTGCTCTACGAGGCGGGCACGGTCGACGCCCGCGACGAGATCCGCTTCGCCCGTTTCACCGAGGACTGGCTCACCCCGCGCCGCGGCCCCGACCCCACCACCCCCGACCTGGCCCCGTCCGCCGCGCCGGCCGCGGTCCTCGGCGGCGCCGCCACCACCCCCGGCGTGTCGGGCGACGCGCTCGCCCTGGACGGCACCGACGACGCCGTACGACTGCCCCACGACACCCGGCTGCCGCTCGGCACCAAGGACTTCACCGCCTCCCTGTGGTTCCGCTCCACCGCCACCAGCGGCGAACAGCCGATGCTGTGGATGGGCGGGGTCGGCGTCAGCCAGCCGCAGATCTGGCTGCGCGGAGAACCGGCGAGCGACCGGGTGCGCGCCCTGATCACCACCCGCACGGGCGTCGCGTCCTGGCACTCGGCGTCCCTGAGCACCACGAGCGCCCACAACGACGGCGCCTGGCACCACGTGGCACTGCGCCGCGGCGGCGGCCAGCTCACCCTGTTCCTGGACGGCACCCGGATCAGCACCGCGGACATCACCGGCTCGGTCAGCCGCAACTCGCCCTTCGGCGTCCACATCGGCCAGCGCATGGACAGCCGGGCCCACTTCTCCGGCGCCCTGGACGACGTACGGGTGTACGACAAGGCGCTGACCGACGGTGAGCTGACCGCGCTGCGGCTGACCGGGGTCGCGCCGTACGCCACCCCCGTCCTGCATCTGCCCATGGACCGGATCACCCCGGGCGGCTAACGTCCACGCTCGTGCCCGACGATCAGCGACGACGAGCACGAGCGCACCCGGCGACCGGGGCCGGCGTCCTGCTGGCCCTGGTCCTCGCGGCCGCCTCGCTCACCGCCCTGTCCGACGACGACCCGCGCCCCGACCCGGGCGACTGCACGGCCCGTACGGTCACCGGCTGGTCCGGGGCCGACGGGCTGACCGGCGAGTTCGCCCGCTACGGCGACGATCCGGCCCGCGCCGACGACTGGACCGGCGGTGACGGCACCCACTCGGTGCGGCTGCCGGACGGACGGCTGCTGTGGCTGTTCTCCGACACCTTCCTCGGCCAGGTCCACGCCCCGCCCAACCCGGCGGGCGAGTCGCACGCCTGGCGGGACGCGACCGCGCCGATGGTCCGCAACTCGGCCGTCGTGATGTCCGCCGACGGACGCCTCGAATCGACCCTGGCCGCCCCCCTCTTCCCCGACCCGGCGCCAAACCGGTGGCGCTGGCCGGTCGCCGCCCGCGTCGAGCCCCGTGCGCCGGGCGCGGCCGAACAGGTCGTACGGGTGCTGCTGTGGGTGCGCACGGCCGGGGCGGCCCCGTGGATCTACGGGGTGCCCACCGCCACCGAGGTCGCCACGCTCTCGCTGCCCGGCCTGCGAGTGGAGTCGATCGCCACGGTGTTCGACCAGAGCCTGGTGCCCGACCCGTCCCGCCGGGTGCTGTTCGGGACCACGCTCGTCGAGGAGGACGGCTGGACGTACGTGTACGGCGGCGACGACGGACAGGCGGTGGCCCGGCCGGTGTCGTCGGCGTACGTGGCGCGGGTACCGGAGGGGCGGCTCGCGGACCCGGCGGCGTGGCGGTACTGGAACGGCTCGGCGTGGAGCGCGCGGGACGGGCCGCGCCCGGTGCTGGGGGACGAGCGGCACACCGGGGTGGGCAGCGCGTTCTCGGTGGTGCCCGACGGACAGACGTATGTGCTGTTCACCATGGCGGCGGGCACCGACGGGCTGTCGGCGGTGACCTCGTACTGGGCCTGCTCCCCCACCGGGCCCTGGCACGGGCCCGCCCGCGCCTTCACCGCTCCGCTGCCGGACGCCGGGGTCGCCGCCTACAACCCGCAGGTCCATCCACGGGTGGACGGCGACGGGGGGCTCGTCCTGAGCTATGACGTCAACTGGCTGGAGTCCCTGGGCGCGACCGGGCAGGCGGCCGGGCGGCTCAGTGCGAATGTGTCCCTGTACCGACCACGGTTCGTGACGCTGCGGCTGGCGGCTGCGGGGTGAGGACCGGCAGCGGGTCGCGCGAGCGGCGCTTGGCGATGACCGCGCAGACCATGAGCTGCATCTGGTGGAAGAGCATCAGCGGCACCACGGCGAGCGCGGCCTGGGGGCCGAACAGCACGCTGGCCATGGGCAGCCCGGCGGCCAGCGACTTCTTGGACCCGGCGAACTGGATCGCGATCCGGTCCTCCCGGCTGAACCGCAGCGCCTTCGAGCCGTACCAGGTGACGGCCAGCATCACCGCGAGCAGCACCACCTCGACGGCCAGCAGTCCGGCCAGCTCGGAGGCGCTGATCAGCTGCCAGATGCCGTGCACCATGCCCTCGCTGAAGGCGGCGTAGACGACCAGCAGGATCGAGCCGCGGTCGATGAGGCCGAGGAACCTCTTGTGCCGGGTGACAAAGCCGCCGATCCAGCGCCGCAGCAGCTGCCCGGCGACGAACGGCACCAGCAGCTGCACCACGATCTCCAGCACCGAGCCGGCCGCGAACCCGCCCCCGCTGCCGCCCAGCAGCGACGCCGCCAGCAGCGGGGTCACGACGATGCCGAGCAGCGAGGAGAAGGAGCCCGCGCAGATCGCGGCGGGGATGTTGCCGCGCGCCATGGAGGTGAAGGCGATCGAGGACTGGATGGTGGAGGGGACCAGGGTGAGGAAGAGCAGGCCCTGGTAGAGGGGGTCGGTCAGCAGCACCGGGACCAGCGCGCCGGAGGCGAGACCCAGCAGCGGGAAGAGCACGAAGGTGCAGATGAGGACCGTGACGTGCAGCCGCCAGTGCTTGAGGCCGTCGACGGCCTCGCGGGTGGACAGCCGGGTTCCGTAGAGGAAGAACAGCAGGGCGATGGCGCCGGTGGAGGCGCCGTCCACCGCCGTGGCGGCAGCGTCCCGGGCGGGCAGCAGTGCGGCGAACCCCACCGTCGCCAGCATCAGCAGGATGTAGGGGTCGATCGGCATCCAGCCAGGCCAACGCAGGCGTCTCACGGTGCTCCACTGTGCTCGTACGTACTCGTGCTGTCACTCGGGTGCGGAGGCCGCAAGCCCCCCGCTCGATTCTGCTCCTCATCTCCTTGATCGGGAATCCCGCACACCACACTCACTGCCATCACGTTTCACGATAACCTCGGCGGTATGTACGACCCGTCTCAGTTGCGTACGTTCCTGGCGGTGGCCCAGGCGCTGAGTTTCACGCAGGCCGCGCGGCGGCTCGGGCTGCGTCAGTCGACCGTGAGCCAGCATGTGCGGCGGCTGGAGGACGCCACCGGCCGGCCGCTGTTCACCCGGGACACCCACTCGGTGGAGCTGACCGAGGATGGCGAGGCCATGCTGGGCTTTGCCCGCCGGATGCTGGAGGTGCAGGAGCAGGCGACGGCGTTCTTCACCGGCACCCGGGTGCGCGGGCGGCTGCGGTTCGGCGCGTCGGAGGACTTCGTGCTGACCCGGCTCCCGGAGATCCTGGAGCGCTTCCGGCACGACCACCCGGAGGTCGATCTGGAGCTGACGGTCGAACTGTCCGGCACGCTGCACGAGATGCTGGCCGCCGGAAAGCTGGACCTGGTGCTCGCCAAGCGGCGGCGCGGCGACACCCAGGGCGAACCCGTCTGGCGCGACCGCCTGGTGTGGATCGGCGGCGAACGCCTGCGGCTGGACCCGGAGCGCCCCGTACCGCTGATCGTGTACCCGCCGCCCGGCATCACCCGGGCGCTGGCCCTCGAAGCGCTGGAGCGGCAGGGCCGCGAGTGGCGGATCGTGTGCACCAGCGGCAGCCTCAACGGCCTGATAGCGGCGGCCCGCGCCGGGCTCGGTGTGATGCCCCACTCCCGGGGCTTCATCCCGCCGGGGCTGGTCCGGGTGCCCGACCGGGCCGGGCTGCCGGAGCTGGGGCCGGTGGACTTCGTGGTGGTGCACGGTCGGCGCCGCTCGTCCTCGGCGGCCGCGGCGGACGCGCTCGCGGCGGCGATCGTGGCGGCGGGGGCGGGACTGCGCCGCCCGTGAGAATCCCCTCCCCGGCGGTCCCGCTCCCGCGTCGCCGGTGAGACATCCCCTCCCGGCGGTCCCGCCTCGCCGGTGAGACACCCCCTCCCGGCAGTCCCGCGTCGCCGGTGAGACACCCCCTCCCGGCAGTCCCGCGTCGCCACTGAGGCACCCCCTCCCCGGTGCTCCCGTGTCGCCGGTGAAGTGCCCCTCCCCAGCAGGCCCGGCGGGCCGGTAATCGGGTCGTACAGATTCGGTGGAGACCACGGCCGGGCCACTCACCCGTCGGGTAGCTTTCACGGCCTGCGTGCAGCGTCACAGCGACCGGGAGCGGGATTTTGCGCGAGTTCACCAACCCTCCGCTCGTGGCGGCACCGCTGGTGGGCGGCCTGGCCGACGTGGTCTTCGAGCGCGCCCGCGACGACCCCCGGCACCGCTCGCTGGGCCGGGGGGACGACGCCGGGCGGTGGCGGGAGGTGACCGCCGCCGAGTTCCGCGACGAGGTCCTCGCGCTCGCCAAGGGGCTGCTGTCGCAGGGCGTGCGGTTCGGCGACCGGGTCGCCCTGATGTCCCGTACCCGCTACGAGTGGACCCTCTTCGACTACGCCCTGTGGACCGTCGGCGCCCAGGTGGTGCCGGTGTATCCGACGGCGTCCGCCGAGCAGTGCCACTGGATCCTGCACGACGCCGGGGTCAGCGCGGCCGTGGTGGAGCACGAGGACCAGGCGATGACGCTGGCCACCGTCATCGACCGGCTGCCACGCCTGAGCCGGCTGTGGCAGCTCGACTCGGGCGCGTTACCGGAGCTGTACGAGGCGGGCGCGGTCATCGACGACGCCGTGGTGCACCGGCACCGCCGGGCCGTCACCCCCGACTCCATCGCCACCGTCGTCTACACCTCGGGCACCACCGGACGCCCCAAGGGCTGCGTCCTGACCCACGGCAACCTCATGTACCAGGCGGACACCCTCACCGCGCACTGGGAGCCGGTGTTCCGCTCCCGCGAGGGCGACGAGGCCGCGACCCTGCTGTTCCTGCCGCTCGCGCATGTCTTCGGCCGGATGGCGCAGGTCGCGGCGGTCCGGCACGGGGTGCGCCTCGGGCACCAGGCGCAGCCCGGCGCCGCCGCCCTGCTGACCGATCTGGCCGCCTTCCGGCCGACGTTCGTCCTGGCCGTGCCGTCCCTCTTCGAGAAGGTGTTCCACACGGCCCGCCGCACGGCGGAGCGGGAGGGCAGACAGGGCCTGTTCGAGAAGGCGGTCGAGGTGGCCGTGCGTCACGCCGAAGCGGTGGAGGCACGTGCCTGGGGCACCGGGCCGGGCCCGTCGGCGGCGCTGCGGATGCGGCACCAGGTCCACGACCGGCTCGTCTACGCCAAGGTGCGGGCGGCGCTGGGCGGACGGCTGCGCCACGCCCTGTCCGGCGGATCGGCCATGGACCGCGGGCTGGGCCTGTTCTTCGCGGGCGCCGGCATCCAGATCCACGAGGGGTACGGGCTGACCGAGACGACCGGTGCCGCCACCGCCAACCCGCCCGGCCGCACCCGCCACGGCTCGGTCGGCCGCCCCCTGCCCGGGGTCACCGTGCACCTCGCCGACGACGACGAGATCTGGCTGCGCGGCGACAACGTCTTCAAGGGCTATCTGAACAACCCCGGGGCCACCGACGAGACCCTGTACGACGGCTGGCTGGCCACCGGCGACCTCGGCGCGCTGGACGACGACGGATATCTGACCCTCACCGGCCGCAAGAAGGAGATCCTGGTGACCTCGGGCGGCGAGAGCGTGTCGCCGGGTCCGCTGGAGGAGCGGGTCCGTGACCATCCGCTGATCAGCCAGTGCCTGGTGGTCGGCGACGGCCGCCCGTTCGTCGCCGCGCTGATCACCCTCGACCCCGGGGCCGTCGAGCACTGGCGCCTGCTGGGCGGCAAGCCCGCGCTGCCCCCGGCCGCCCTGGTGCGCGACGCCGATCTGGAGGCGGAGGTGCGGCGCGCGGTGGTGGCCGCGAGCGCCCTGGTCCCGCAGGCCGGGGCGATCCGTACGTTCCGGATCCTGGCCCGGCCGTTCACCGAGGCACAGGGCCTGCTCACCCCGTCCCGGAAGCTGAGGCGCGAGGCGATCGAGCGGGCGTACGCGGACGAGGTGGCGGCGCTGTACCGGTCATGAGCGCTCCGGACGGGACATGTTCGGTCATAGGTCGTGCCCGCGCGGCCGGTTTACGACGTCAGGAATGCGGAACGGCCGGTGATCGTTGACGATGGAACACCACCCGACAACTGCATGGCCACCGCCTGGCACCCCCCACACACCCGCCCGACGACCGCCCGTCGACGAAACCGAAGGATCGAGAGCGCGTGAGCAGCAAGGTCCCCCCGATCATCCTCAACAACGGGGTCGAGATGCCCCAGCTCGGCTTCGGCGTCTGGCAGGTGCCCGACGCGGAGGCGGAGCGGGCCGTCGCCACCGCGCTGGAGGCCGGGTACCGCAGCATCGACACAGCCGCGATCTACGGCAACGAGGAGGGCACCGGCCGGGCGATCGCCGCCTCCGGCGTCCCGCGCGAGGAACTCTTCGTCACCACCAAGGTCTGGAACAGCGACCAGGGGTACGACGCCACCCTCCGCGCGTTCGACACCTCCCTGGCCAAGCTGGGCCTGGACCGTCTCGACCTGTATCTGATCCACTGGCCGGCGCCCGCCCGGGACCGGTACGTGGACACGTACAAGGCGTTCGAGAAGCTGTACGCCGACGGCCGGGTCCGGGCGATCGGCGTGTCCAACTTCGAGCCCGCGCACCTGGAGCGGCTGATCGGCGAGACATCGGTCATCCCGGCCGTCGACCAGATCGAGCTGCACCCCCATCTCCAGCAGCACGCGGCCCGCGAGTACCACGCGGAGCAGGGCATCGCCACGGAGGCATGGTCGCCGCTGGGCCAGGGCAAGGGGCTCCTGGAGGTCCCGGCGATCGTGGCCATCGGCCAGAAGCACAACCGCACCCCGGCCCAGATCGTGCTGCGCTGGCACCTCCAGCTCGGCACGGTCGTGATCCCCAAGTCCGTCACCCCCTCCCGGATCAGGGAGAACATCGAGGTGTTCGACTTCACCCTGGACACGGAGGATCTGGCGGCGATCAGCGCGCTCAACGAGGACCGGCGGCTGGGCCCGGACCCGTCGACGTTCGGCGCGGGCTGAGCGGGTCCGCCCGGCGACGCACCCCGGGGACCGGCGGTCCTCGGGGCACTCCCGGCGGTACGAGGTCCCACTCCCGTCAGTCGTCCGCGCACACGTCCCGGTACGGCACCGAGGGCAGATTCTCCCGCCACTCGGACTCGTCAGGTCCGCCGTCGGCGAGGGTGCACAGCCGGTCGGCGACGCGGCCGGGCGTCAGCTCCCGTGCCCGGTCGGTGAGGTGGGGCGTGTCGACGCGCAGCCGGCCGTCGCTGTCGAAGCGCAGGGCACGGACCGGACCGTCCCCCACCGGCAGCACCGCCGGGGGCAGTCCCGGGGAGGCCGTCTCCCACACCCGCACCGAGCCGTCGGCCGAACTCGCCGCGAGCAGCGACCCGTCCGCCGAGAACGCGAGGACGGTGCTGTGCGCGGTGGTGACGTCCGCCGCCCGGAGCACGGCGAGCCGTCGGCCGGCCGGGATGTCCCACAGGGTCACCCGCCCCTGGTTGTCGCTCACGGCCAACTGCCGCCCGTCCGGGGCGAACGCCCCCGCCACCAGCAGGTCCTCCCCGCTGACGACCCGCCGGGAGGTCGAGGTGGCGAGGTCGACGAGATCGCCCTCGGCGGTGAGTTCGCGCCGGTCGCGGAGGTCGGCGGCCACGGCCGGATCCGTATCGCCGGGGTCCTCGGCGACGGCCGCTGCGGGGTGCCAGTCCGGTCCGGTCACGCCCTGGAGGGAGACCGTGCGGACGACCTCGGCGTATCCGCCCGTCCGGAAGCGCAGTACCCCGTCCACCGGGTCGAGGCGGAGGTCGCCGACCGCCGTTCCGGTGAACGGGTGGGTGAGCACCGGTTCGTGCGGGGAGCCGTCGGCGGGGGCGGGGGTGTCAGTGCGCCACAGGGCCAGGGTGCCGGTCCGCCAGGTCAGGGCGTAGGGGCCGGAGAACTCCACCTCCAGCACGCCGCCGTCGACCGGCAGGCGGGGCCGTTCCCGGCCCTCGGTGAAGTCCCAGGTGACCACGCCCTCGCCGGTGGCCGCCGCGAGGGCATGCCCGTCCGGGGTGAAGACCCTCTGCTCCGCCTCGCAGAGCAGTAGTTCCGTGGCGCGCGGGATGTCCTGGGCGAGGAGCCGCCCGGTGCGGGTGTCGAGGACACGGAGCCGGCCGCCGCTCTCCGTGCACCAGCTGAGATACCGGGCGCCGGGGCCGAGGGCCGGGGAGGGCCCGTCGTCGGCGCCCTCGCCGTGACGCACCACGAGCCGTCGGTCCACCACGTCCCACACCTCCAGCTCCGCGCGCCCGTCGGTGCCGGGGATCAGCCGGCGCAGTACGACGAAACGTCCATCGGCCCCGAACTCCACGTCGGTGTCGGGACCGGTCCGGGTCGTGAAGCTGCGGGTGACGCCCTCGGCCAGGTCCGTGATCAGCAGTTCCCGCCCGTCCGCGCTCCCGTGCGCGACGAGCCGCCCGTCGGCCCCGACCCCGAGGACGCCTTCGGTGATCCCCGGCAGCGAACGTTCGAGCAGTTGCCGTTGCCCGGGTACGTCCCACTGCACCACCCGGTCGTCGGGCGCCACATAGGTCAGAATCCGCCCGTCGCTGCTGAGCCAGCTCGGCGCGTTGTCGAAAGGGGATCCGTCCACGGGCCGGCTGAAGGCGTCCTGGTCGCTCTGGGCCGCCGCCGACCGCAGCGCCTGCCGGGTCTCCGGCAGATCGGCGGTGTGCCAGGCGGCGAGCGCGAGCCGCATGGCGGTACGGGGTTCGGCGGACCCCAGCGTCTCCGCGAGGGCGGCCACCCGACGCGCCTCCGCCTCATCCTGCCGCCGCTCACTGACCTCACTCTGCCGCCAGGCCGTCAGCCCGGCCACACCAACGAGACACAGCAACACGGCAAGCCCGACAAGAAGCCCCCGAGTACGCCGCGCAGCCCGCACCGCGGCCCGACGCACCCGCAGATCAGCAGCGGCACTGGCAGCGAGGAAGGCGGCTTCCGGGTCGGTCAGTTCGGGGGGTGGGGTGGCGGGGGGGGGGGGCGGCGACCCGGTCGGTTCGCCCGGGAAGTGCTCCCGTTCGCGCGACCCCCCGGCCGCCGTACCCGGCGTGGTTTCGAACAGTTCGCGGGCCTCGGCGAGGCGGATGCCCCGGTACAGGGCTCCTTCGTCGCGGGCGAGGTCGTGCCAGGTCCGGGCGGCCTGGGTGAGCCGGCGGTGGGCGCGGAGGCGTTCGCGGTCCTCGTCCAGCCAGCCGCGCAGCCGGGGCCAGGCGCCGAGGAGGGCCTCGTGGGCGAGGTCGACGGTGTCGCCGTCGACGGTGAGCAGCCGGGCCCGTACCAGACGTTCCAGGACGGCGGCCGTGGTGCGGTCGGTGCCGAGTTCGGCCCGGTCGGCGGGGCGGCGGGTGTCGGCGGTGCCGTCGCCGGGGGTGACCAGACGCAGGAGCAACCGGCGCACGGCCGTGCGTTCGGCGGGGGCGAGAGCCGCGTACAGCGTCTCGGCGGTGTGGGCGACCGCCCCGTGCACCCCGCCGATCGCCTCGTACGCGGCCAGCGTGAGGGTCTTGCCGGTGCGGCGGCGCCAGACCTCGCGCAGGGCGTGGGCCATCAGCGGCAGTCCGCCGGGCTCACCGGCGACATCGGTGACGATCCGGGCGGTCAGGGCGCGCTCGACGATCAGCCGGCGGGCGGCGGCCGGGCGGACCACGGCCTCGCGCAACTGCGGCGCCGCCATCGGGCCGACGAGCAGCGTGGAGTCGCGCAGCGCCGCCGCGAGCGGGCCGTGGTCGGCGCAGCGGCCGTAGAAATCGGCGCGGACGGCGATCAGGACCCGCAGCCGGTGCGCCGGGTCCTGCGCCGACAGCAGGAGCGCGACGAACCGCTCCCGCTCCGCCGGGTCCGCGCACAGCGCGAACGTCTCCTCGAACTGGTCGACGACGAGGAGGGTGTCGCCGGGCCCGGGGTGCGGGACGAAACGGTCGGTGTGGGTTCGGGCGGGGTGCGCGCCCGGGGTGAGGACCCGGATGGCGGCGGGGCGCGGGGCGCCGTCCCCGGGGTGCCGCAGCGCCGGGACGAGTCCGGCGCGCAGCAGGGAGGACTTGCCGCTGCCGGACGCGCCGACGACGGCCGCGACCCGGCGGCGGGCGGTGAGCGCGAGGAGTTCGGCCACGAGGTCGGCGCGGCCGTGGAAGTGGTCGCCGTCGCCGGTCTCGAAGCGGGCGAGGCCGGGGTAGGGGCTGTCGGTGCCGTCGGGCGGGGCGGGTTCGGTGGCCTCGGCGACGGCCGCCCGCCAGCGCGCGGTCCAGTCGGCGACCTCGCCGTCGCAGGCGATGACGTACGCCGTGAGGACCGGCAGCGTCGGCAGCCGCTCACCGGCCGCGGCGGCGGACAGCGTGGGGCCGGAGTAGCCCGCGCGCCGTGCCATCGCCCGGTACGTCGGGGCGCCCGCCTCGTCGCGCAGCTTGCGCAGTTCGAACGCGAACCGCTGCACCGCGCCCGCGGCGGGGTCCAGCGGTTTCTCCTTACGCCCCATCCCCGGCTCCCCCGTCGTCGTGCTGATCCGTCGCCATCCCGATCCGTCCCCGCCCCGCTCCATCGCCCGGCGGCGGGGTTGTTTCCACGCTAACAATCCGGCCCCGCCGATTGATCGGCGCTCCGGAAGGGGGCTGCCCATCAACTCCGCGGCGCCTGGACTCGGTGTCCGTCCCTGCCGACATCCATGTCCCGGAGTCCGTCATCACCACGCCGCAGCCGCCGAGCACCGTCCTTCCGCCCCGCCCCGCGTCCCGCCCGGCCCGCCGGCCCCCGGGCCCCGGGCCCCGCCGCCCCCGGCCCACCGGTTTCCTCCCCGTACTCCTCCCCGTACTCCTCCCCGTCGTCCTCTCCCTCGCCCTGGGCCTGTGGGGGGTCCGGCGTGGCGGCTCGCTGTGGCGGGACGAGGTGGTGACGTACGACATGGCCCGGCGCGAGCTGCCGCAGCTGTGGGGGACGCTCGCGAACGCGGACGCCGTGCACGGCCTGTACTACCTGCTGATGCACGGCCTGTTCCGGCTCACCGGCGACAGCGCCGACCCGCTGCTGGTGCTGCGGCTGCCCTCGGTGCTGGCGACGGCCGTGGCCTGCGGCACCCTCGCCCTGCTGGGCCTGCGCCTCGCCGGACCACGCGCCGGACTGCTGGCCGGGCTGACGTTCGCGGTACTGCCCCAGGTGCAGCGCTTCGCCCAGGAGGGGCGCTCGTACGCGATCGTCTGCGCGCTGGTGATCTGGGCGACGTATCTGCTGGTCCGGGCGGTGGAGACCGGCGCGCGGCGGATCTGGGCCGGGTACGCGGCGGTGCTGCTCGGGGCGTGTCTGCTGCACGAGTTCGCTGTCCTCGCGCTCCTTGCCCACGCCGTGGCGGTACCGGTCGTCCGCCGCCGGGCCTGGCTGCACGCGGCGCTCCCGGTCTGCGTCCTGCTCGCGCCCCTCGCCCTGCTGAGCGTCGGCCAGTCGGAGCAGGTGGCGTGGATCGGCGGAATCGAGGCGGTGGCTGTCGCGGCGTTCGTGGGGATGTCGGGCATGGGGGTGGCCTGCGCGGCGCTGCTGCGGCGGCGGGACGGTCTGCGGATCGCCGCCCGGGACGGCGGGCGCCCGGCGTCAGGGCCCGCCCCGCGCGGTGGGCTGCCCGGACTGGCGCTCGCCCTGCTGATCGTGCCGCCCGCGGTGCTGCTGCTGGTCTCGCTGGCCAAGCCGCTGTACTCGGACCGGTATGTGCTGTACGCCAACGCGGGCGCCGCCCTGCTGATCGGGGCCGTACTGGCCCGAGTACGGCCCCGGACACTGCTGCCGGCCGGGGCCGCCGTGCTGGCGCTGGTGCCCTACTCGCTGCATCTGCGGACCCCGGAGAGCCGGCTGGAGGACGTCACCGCGATCGCCGAGACGGTCCGCGCGGCCGGGCGGGACGCCGACGCGGTGGTGTATCTGCCGGGGCGGCGGCGGGTGTGGTCGCTGGCGGACCCGGCCTCCGTCGGCGGGCTGCGCGATCTCGCGCTGGCCGGTTCCCCGGCCGCCTCGCACACGCTGTACGGCGTCGAGGCGGACGCGGACACCATCCGCGCCCGGATGCTGGCGACGCCCCGCATCCTGGCGGTGGGCGACCCCGTAGGACAGCCGCTGGACCGGACCGCGCAGGAGGCGGCCAAACGGGAGGTACTGGACACGTCCTTCGAGGAGTGCCGGGTGTGGCGCTTCCCGGCCGCGCGGATCGTGCTGTACGCGCGGCCGGGACACTGCTGAGCCGACCCACCGGGCCGGGCGACCCACCAGGTCGGGCGGGCCCCGTGGGGTGGCTCCCCTAAGGCCCCCAAGGCCCTACAGCCCCTACAGCCCCTACAGCCCCTACAGCCCCTACAGAACCCTGGACGCCGTGTGCACCGTATGGGCCGCCAGCACGAACAGATCCGGGCGATGGTGGACGCTCGCCTTGTCGTCCGGGTCGAGGAGACGGTCGAGGGTGTCGCGGTCGGCCGGGGTGAGCCGGTCGGCGAGGCCGTCGCGCAGGCGGGTGAGGGAGGCGGCGACGTAGGCGCGGGCGCGGTCGGGCGCCGGGGCGGGCAGGTCGAGGAGGAAGGTGCGGGTGCCGGTGGGCTTCAGGCCGGCGGCGGTGAGCAGGGCGGGCCAGTCCTCGGCCTCGGCGACGGAACCGGGGAGCACGGAGCGCATCTCGGCGAACTGCTCCTCGTGCAGCGCGTCGAGCCGGGCCTGGAGGCCGGGGCGTCCGATGCCGAGGTCACGCGGCAGGAAGCGGATGGGGAGACCGCCCTCCATCAGGGCGAGGGTGCCGCCGGGCGCGAGGTGCCCGGCGAACGCGGCGAGCGCGGCACGCTGGTCGCCGAGGTGATGCAGGCTGCGGCTGGCCCAGAGGAGATCCACGGGGTAGTCGAGTTCGCCGAGCACGCCCGGGAGGTCCCCCGTGAGCGTGCCGAACCGGTCGGCGACGCCCAGCCGCCGGGCCCGCGCGAGGGCCCGCTCCAGCAGTGGCCCGGTGCTGTCGACCGCGACGACCCGGGCGCCGGGGAAGGTCTCGGCGAACTGGCAGGCGACGACGCCGGGACCGCTGCCCGCGTCGACGATCAGGCCCGGCGCGGTCTGCCGCTTGCCCAGCCAGGCCAGCGCCCGCTCGTTCAACGGTGCGAACAGCTCCGCCTGGGCCTCCAGCAGCGGGGCCAGCTCGGCCCAGTCGACGTCGGTGTGATCGTGCCCGTGGCCATGCCCGTGGTCCGGGTCGTGCCCCTGGTCGGGGTCGTGCCCGTGGTCCGGGTCGGGGTCATGGTCGGGGTCGTGCCCGTGGTCGTGGTGGCCGCGGCGGTCGTCGTGAGCCATGGGTCAGCCTCTCCTCCGGTTGCCGCAAGGGTGCTCCGCCCGACCCGAACAAGCAACTCCTCTTGCCGGAACGGCAAGGTCCGCCGCCGGGGTGCGGTCGGCTGTGTCCAGGGTGCGAGCAGTCCCGGTCGGCATCAGGCCGTCCCCGAACCGGAAGCGGAAGGGCGCGCCCCGGACGATCCGGGCACGTGGGAGACGCCGGTGCACCGGGAGCGCAACCGACGGCCCGTCCGTACCCAACGCCGAACCCGCCGGTGAGACGCCACGCGATCCCCCCGCCGCCCGACGAGCCAGGCCCTAGAACCTGGACGACCCCTGAGCCACGACGGTCGGCTTCCGGAACGCCCGCAGGGTGAACCAGGGTTCGGGGCGCGGGCGGTCCTGGTCCGGCAGGGCGGCGAGCCGGTCGGCGAAGGCGTCGGCCCGGGGATCCCCCGGCGGCAGCGTGACGAACCAGCCGCGGCGCAGATCGGTGACCGCCCGCCGCGGGCTGCGCCCCTGGCCCCGCCCGGGAAATCGGGTCCGCCCAGCAGGCAGCAGCCCGGACCCGGCGGCGTACCCCTCCACCACGGCGGACGCGTCGACGACCGGGCTCCTGGGCCGGGAGGCGAGGATGGCATCGATGTCACTGCCCACGTTGTGGGAGGCACCTTTGTCGACGGTCGTGACAAGGACCCCGCCGGGCCGCAGCACCCGCGCGCACTCGGCGACGACGGCGGCGGCATCCCGCTCGCTCCCCAGCAGATGCAGCAGCCACACACTGCTCACGGCGTCGAACTCACCGTCCCGGAACGGCAGTCGGCGACTGTCGGCGAGCACGACGGCGCCGGGCAGCCGGGCGACGGCGTACCGGGCCATTTCGGGGGTAAGGTCGGCGCCGGTCACCCGCATCCCGTCCCGTCCGGACGCGAGCCGCCGGGTGACGATGCCGGTGCCGCAGGCCACGTCGAGCAGACTGCGCGCCTGCGGCGGTACGAGGCTCAGGACGCCCTCGGCGGCAGCGGCCGCCCTGGGTTCGCCACCGCGCAGGGCGTCGTAGCGGGCGGCCTCCTCGCGGTAGTCCAGCACCGCGGGCTCACTTGGCGTCGTGGGCGGGCGCGAGCGCCTGCACCCGCGCGGCCAGCTCGAAGTCCTTCGCGGTGACTCTGGAGCCCGCGCTGTGCGTGTGCACCGACAGGGCCACGGTGTTGTAGCCGAGGGTGAGGTCGGAGTGGTGGTTCAGCTCCTCCTGCACCTGCGCGATGTGCACGACCAGCGCGGTGGCGGCGAGGTGCGAGGCGAGCCGGAAGGTTCGGCCGATCCGGTCGCCGTCGAGCGACCACCCCGGCAGTCCGGCGAGCCGCTCCCCGATCTCCTCCTGCGACAACGCTTCCACGCTCATCACCGCACTCCCTCCAGACGACGGACCACTCCTCCAGCGTGCCACACCCGCCCCCCTCCGGCCCAGGTCAGAGCCCTCGCGCGCCCGCATCCGGACGGATCCCGGCCACCCGGCATTTTCGCTCGTCCCCCGCCCCCGCCTCGATTACCGTCGTACCCATGGCCTCTCGCACCCCCGCACCCCCCGGCACCCCCTCCGACCAGGGCATCGGTCCGTTGCTGCGGGCCTGGCGGGTGGAGCGGCGGGTGAGTCAGCTGGAGCTGGCGCTGCGGGCGGACTCCTCGGCGCGGCACATCAGCTTCATCGAGACGGGCCGTTCCCGGCCGAGCGAGGAGATGGTGCTCCGGCTGGCCGAGCACCTGGACGTACCGATGCGCGAGCGCAACGCGCTCCTGCTCGCCGCCGGTTACGCCCCGGGTTTCCCGGAGACCCCGCTGGACGATCCGGGGCTCAACACCCTGCGGGAGGGCATCGAGCGGCTGATCCAGGGCTTCGAGCCCTATCCGGCGCTGGTGGTGGACGCCCTGTACACGGTGGTCGCGGCCAACCGGGGGATCGCGATGCTCCTGGAGGGCCTCCCGGAGCACCTGCTGACGCCGCCGGTGAACGTCGTACGGGTCACCCTGCACCCGGAGGGACTCGCCCCGCGCATCCGTAATCTCGCCGAGTGGCGCGGCCATCTGCTCGCCCAGCTGCGGGGCCAGATCGCGCTGCACCGCTCGGCCGCGCTGCGCGAGCTGTACGAGGAGGTCGCCGCGTACCCGGTGCCGGACGCGCCGTCCGGCGACGAGCCGGGGCCGGCCGTGCCCTACATCGCGCTGCCGATGCGGCTGGAGCACGACGGGCACGTCCTGTCGTTCGTGTCGTCGATCTCCACGTTCAACACCCCGATGGACGTGACGGTCGCCGAGCTGGCCATCGAGACGCTGCTCCCGGCCGACCCGGCGACGGTCAAGTACCTTCACTCGCTGCTGGCCTGACGGCTGCGCAGCGCCGCGTACTGGAGGACGGCGAACCCGCCCACGGTGAGCGCCTGGAGGACCGTCCACACCGCTCCGGCGGTGCTCGGCGTCAGCCACAGCGCGAGCGCCAGCAGGCTGAGCGCGGTCCAGGCGAGATTGATCTCCACGACGGCCTGTACCGGGAGAGCCGCCGGGCGGGCCCGGGTGGCGAGCACCCCGACGGCCAGACCGTACGCCGTCAGGATCGCGCCAAGCGTGAGCAGCAGCCCCGAGTCGACCCCGAGGAACCGGCCCAGCGGCCCGGAGGCACCGAGGTAGGCGACTCCGTTGGCGCCGGTGACGAGCGCGTCGAGGGCGAGGAACCGGCGCAGCATGGCGTGCGGCTCGGAGGTGCGGGCCAGCGCGGCGAGTGTGGTGGCGGACATGGCTGGTCACCCTTCGTCGAGGTGGGAGGCCGCGAGAGCGGCGCGATCCCCGGATCCCGGAGCGGAGTGCGCCGCCCCGGAACCCGGTGCCCCTACGATGTCCCGCGCACGGACGGGGGTCGATTACGCCTGAGGTAATGGGCGCACCATGGGAAGGTCAACAGCCCTTGCGGCAGAGCCCCTTGATTCGCACAAGGTGGCGAGCATCTTCCGCCACATGGGTGATTCGGCCACCGGAGCATGACACACTGCACAGGTTCTTTCGGCGCGTATGGGGAGGCGTGGCGTGAGTGAGCGGCGGCCCGCGCCGACCGTCGGCCAGGTGGTGCTCGGCAAACGGCTTCAGGAACTGCGGGAGGCGGCCGGTCTGCGACGTGAGCAGGCGGCACGCGTACTTCGGGTGGCACCGGCGACCGTACGCCGGATGGAGATGGCCGAGGTGTCGCTGAGGATCCCGTACGTCCAGGTGCTGCTGGAGACGTACGGCGTCCCGGCGGAGGAGGTCGGCGCGTTCGTGGCGCTGGCCGAGGAGGCGAACGAGCCGGGCTGGTGGCAGCGGTTCCACGATGTGCTGCCGAACTGGTTCAGTCTGTACGTCAGCCTGGAGGGCGCGGCCCGGATGATCCGGTCCTACGAGCCGCACTTCATGCCGGGGCTGCTCCAGACCGAGGACTACGCCCGCGGCGTGCTGGAGGCGGGCACCATCGGCCAGGACGGCCCGGAGACGGTCGAGCGGCATGTGGCGCTGCGGATGACCCGGCAGAAGCTGCTCCAGGAGCCGGATCCGCCGCATCTGTGGGTGACCATGGACGAGACGGTGCTGCTGCGCCCGGTGTCCGAGCGGCCCGAGGTGATGATCGACCAGATCGACCGGCTGCTGGAGTTCGCCGACTCGGAGCGGATCACCCTCCAGGTCGCCGAGTTCGCGAAGGGCCCGCATCCGGGGACGTACGCGCCGTTCTCCTTGTTCCGGTTCGCCGAGCCGGAGCTTCCGGACATGGTCTTCACGGAGTATCTGACCGGCGCCCTGTATCTGGACTCGCGCGAGGAGGTCTCCGCGCATCTGGAGGTGCTGGACCATCTGACGGCCCACGCGGCGTCGGCCCAGCGCACCAAGGAGATCCTGCGGGCGTACCGCGCCCGGCAGTGACCCGTACGGCGCCGTGAACAGGTGCGCTTCCCCGCCCGCCCCTAGGTTGGTGAACCACTGGCGAGTGAGGGAGCCGATGTGACCGACAAGGGGCCGTGATGCCCTCGGACGCCGTGCTGTACCAGGCCGCCGCGCTGTGTCTGACGTACCCCGGCGACGACTTCCGCGCCCGTCTCCCGCTGCTGCGCGAGGCGGCCCCGCAACTGCGGGAGTTCGTGGACCACGCGGCGGTGACGCCCGCGCCGGACCTGGCGGCCCACTACGTCCAGGTCTTCGACGCCGCCCAGCACCGGAGCCTGTACCTGAGCCGCCGGCCCGGCCTGTCACCGCCGCTGTCCGAGGACATCTACCGCTCCCACGGCCTGGAACTCACCGGCGAGCAGCCCCCCGACTACCTCCCGGCGATCCTGGAGTTCACGTCCCGCACCGCGACGACCACCCTGCTCCTGACCCACCAGGACGCCGTGAACGCCCTGTATGCCCGCCTCATCGAAGCAGGCACCCCCTACGCGGCGGTACTCAAGGCGGTATGCGCGACCCTACCGACCCCCGGCTGATCAAGGCCCGAAGGATCAACGCCCCGAGGGGCAACGCCCGAAGGGGCGCGGGGAACTGCGCGACCAGCCACCCCCCTCCCGCACCCGCAACACGACGCACATGACCACGGCGCCTAGGCGGCCCCACCCTTGGAATCCCGCTCCTCATCAACAATCTCGGCATCCACCACATCCTCCTCACCCGGCGGAGCCGAGGAGCCGGACGGCGGAGCCTCGGAAGACGGCGCCCCGGAGGAAGGCGCGTCGGCCTGCGCATACATGGCCTGCCCCATCCGCTGACTGACCCCGGCCAACTTCTCCACCGCAAGGCGCAGAGCACTCGCATCCGCGTCACTCTCCAACAGCGCCTTCACCTCGTCCGCAGCCTCCTGCACCTCGGAACGGGTGCCGTCCGGGACCCGCTCCGCGTTGTCCCGAAGAAAGTTCTCGGTCTGATAAACAAGCTGCTCGGCCTGGTTACGGGTCTCCGCGGTCTCCCGCCGCTGCCGGTCCTCCTCCGCGTACTGCTCGGCGTCCCGCATCATCCGGTCGATGTCGTCCTTGGGCAGGGCGGAGCCCCCGGTGACCGTCATCTTCTGCTCGCGGCCGGTGGCGAGATCCTTCGCGAAGACATGCATGATCCCGTTGGCGTCGATGTCGAAGGCGACCTCGATCTGCGGCACCCCGCGCGGGGCGGGCGGCAGCCCGGTGAGGTCGAAGACGCCGAGCTTCTTGTTGTACGCGGCGATCTCGCGTTCGCCCTGGTAGACCTGGATGCCGACGGAGGGCTGATTGTCGGCGGCGGTGGTGAAGATCTCCGAGCGCCGGGTCGGGATCGTCGTATTGCGCTCGATCAGCTTGGTCATGATGCCGCCCTTGGTCTCGATGCCGAGGGACAGCGGGGTGACGTCGAGCAGCAGGACGTCCTTGACGTCGCCACGGATCACACCGGCCTGGAGCGCGGCGCCGACGGCCACCACCTCGTCGGGGTTGACGCCCTTGTGCGGGTCCTTGCCGGTCAGTTCCTTCACCAGGTCGGTGACGGCGGGCATCCGGGTCGAGCCGCCGACCAGGATGACGTGGTCCACCTTGGACAGTTCGATGCCGGCGTCCTTCACCGCCTGGTGGAAAGGCTTGGTGCAGCGGTCGAGGAGGTCGGCGGTCAGCTCCTGGAACTGGGCGCGGGTGAGCTTCTCCTCCAGATGCAGCGGGCCCTCGGCGGACGCCGTGATGTACGGCAGGTTGATCGAGGTCTCGGTCGACGAGGACAGCTCGATCTTCGCCTTCTCGGCGCCCTCGCGCAGCCGCTGGAGCGCCATCCTGTCGTTGCCGAGGTCGATGCCGTACTGCCCCTTGAACCGCTTGACCAGGTACTCCACCACCCGCTGGTCCCAGTCGTCGCCGCCCAGCAGGGTGTCACCGTTGGTCGCCTTGACCTCGATCACCCCGTCGCCGATCTCCAGCAGCGAGACATCGAAGGTGCCGCCACCGAGGTCGAAGACCAGCACCGTCTGCTCCTCGCCCCGGTCGAGGCCGTAGGCCAGCGCGGCGGCGGTGGGCTCGTTGATGATCCGCAGCACCTTCAGGCCCGCGATGTCACCGGCCTCCTTGGTGGCCTGGCGCTGGGCGTCGTCGAAGTAGGCGGGGACGGTGATCACGGCGTCCGTGACGTCCTCCCCGAGATATGCCTCGGCGTCCCGCTTCAGCTTCTGGAGCACCCGCGCGGACAGCTCCTGCGCCCGGTAGCGGGTGCCGTCGACCGAGCCCTCGTCGGGGAAGCGCCAGGCCGCGTCGCCCATGTGCCGCTTGACCGAGCGGGCGGTGCGGTCGATGTTGGTGACCGCCTGCCGCTTGGCGACCTCGCCGACCAGCACCTCACCGTTCTTGGCGAAGGCCACGACGGACGGGGTGGTCCGCGCGCCCTCCGCGTTCGCGACCACCGTCGGCTCACCGCCCTCCAGGACGG